>NZ_CP110257.1:911785-1215714 GCF_026013905.1 Schlegelella aquatica | reverse complement strand
CCTGCAGCACGACCCCGGCCTTCAGGCGGTTCATGTTCTCGCCGAGGAACGCCTCGGGGTTGGCACGGTACAGGGCGACCAGCATCTGGTCGAGAGACACGCCCGGACGTTGGACGCGGTTGGCGATGGAATAAAGCGTGTCGCCGCGGCGCACCCGGTACTCGTCGGCGCCGGTGCCCGCAGGGGCAGGCGCCGGCGCGGGCGCGGCGGCCGTTTCCTGACGGGGAGCCGCCGGAGTTCCGCGGCGAGCCGGCGTCGGGGCCGGCGCGCTGACGGACGGAGAGGGGGCGGCAGCCGCCCGAGAGGGCGACGGAGCTGGAGCGGGCGCCATGCCAGAGGCCTGGGCGCCGGTGGACGGAGCGGCAGCCTGCCTGCTGCCCGGCGGGTCGATCAGGAGCGTGTACTCGCGCACCAGTCGACCGGAGGCCCAGGAGAGTTCGAGGATGACGTCGAGGAACGGCTCTTGCACGACCCGATCGCTCGTGATGCGCAGGTAGGGCCGCCCGTCCGAGCGCCTCTGCAGCGACACCTCGGTGCCAGGCAGGACCGGGTTGTATTCGACGCCTGCGGCCCGATAGGCATCCGGCGGTGCCACCCGGGCACGGAAACTGTTCGCCTCCTCCAGCGTGAGGCTGGTCACGTCGATCTCGGCTCGCAGGCTTTCGCCGAGGGCGGACTGCACGGTCAGCCGCCCGAGCCCCAGGGCCAGGGCGTGATGCGCCGCGAGGGTCAAAGCGGCCGCAGCCACCCCATTCAGAACGAAGCGCCCGGCCGGGCGTGAAATTCGTTTCAAGGCGTCTCCCAATCCGTCATGCGGCCACTGGCGGGCCGTCGTTCTGAGCAAGGCGCGCCTAAGCCCCCGCCCTCCCGAAAATGCCAGAAATCACAATAACATCAGGCAGATACGCTGACAAGCTCATGCAATTGCTGACATTCTCTTTCCAGGAATCCCCTGGCAACAGAACGTAACCTGTCGGCTGGCCGCAACGGACGTGCCCGCCCGTTCGACGCTTCAGGCCTCCAACAGGATGCGCAGCATGCGCCGCAGCGGCTCCGCAGCTCCCCACAACAACTGGTCGCCGATCGTGAAGGCTCCCAGGTACTCGGGCCCCATCGCCAGCTTGCGCAGACGTCCGACGGGGATGGTCAGCGTGCCGGTGACGGCCACCGGTGTCAGCTCCTGCATGGTCGCCTCGCGGGTGTTCGGCACCACCTTCACCCACGCGTTGTCGTTGGCGATCATCTGCTCGATGTCGGCCAGGGGAACGTCCTTCTTGAGCTTGAAGGTGAGCGCCTGGCTGTGGCAGCGCATCGCGCCGATGCGCACGCAGAAGCCGTCCACGGGAATGGCGGGTTTGCCAAAGGCCTCGCCGATGCCGAGGATCTTGTTCGTCTCGGCGCCCCCCTTCCATTCCTCGCGACTCACGCCGTTGCCCAGGTCTTTGTCGATCCAGGGGATGATGCTGCCGCCGAGCGGCACCCCGAAGTTGGACATCTCCTCGGGCGCCAGGGAGCGCTGCTTGCCGATGATCTTGCGGTCGATCTCGAGGATGGCGCTCTTCGGGTCGGCCAGGAGGTCGCGCACTTCGGCATGGAGCGTGCCGAACTGGGTGAGCAGCTCCCGCATGTGCTGCGCGCCCCCTCCCGACGCGGCCTGGTAGGTCATCGTGGTCATCCACTCGACGAGACCCGCCTTGTACAGCGCGCCCACGCCCATCAGCATGCAGCTGACCGTGCAGTTGCCACCGATCCAGTTGCGCCCGCCCTGGGCCAGCGCGTCCTTGATGACGGGCAGGTTGACCGGGTCGAGGACGATGACGGCATCGTCCTTCATGCGCAGCGTCGAGGCGGCGTCGATCCAATGCCCCTTCCAGCCGGCCGCACGCAGCTTGGGGAAGACCTCGGTGGTGTAATCGCCGCCCTGCGCGGTGAGGATGATGTCGCAGCGCTTGAGCGCCTCGATGTCGTAGGCGTCCTGGAGGGTGGTCTCGTTCTTCGCCATCGCCGGGGCCTGCCCGCCGGCGTTGCTGGTGCTGAAGAACAAGGGCTCGATGAGCGCGAAATCGCCCTCCTGCTGCATTCGGTCCATGAGCACGGAACCGACCATGCCGCGCCAGCCCACAAGTCCTACCAAAGTCGTCGCCATGTCGTTTATCCTGGGTGAAAGTCCGTATTGTCGGGGATCACGCCCGGGGGCTTGGGCCGCGGCCGGCACCCGGGCCGAGCAGTCGCCGTCAGCCTTGGGTCCGCAGCGCAGCCACGACCGCGTCGCCCATGTCCCTGGTGCCGACCTTGCGGGTGCCTTCGCTGTAAATATCGGCCGTCCGCAGGCCCTGCGCCAGTACGCTTTTCACGGCCGACTCGATCCGATCGGCCGCTTCGGCCTGGTTCAGGCTGAAGCGCAACATCATCGCCGCGCTCAGGATCGTGGCCAGCGGGTTCGCCACGCCCTGGCCGGCAATGTCCGGCGCGCTGCCGTGGCTCGGCTCGTACAGACCGCGGTTGTCCGCGTTCAGCGAGGCGGAAGGCAGCATGCCGATCGAGCCGGTCAGCATCGCCGCCTCGTCCGAGAGGATGTCGCCGAACATGTTGCCCGTCACGATCACGTCGAACTTCTTCGGTGCCTTGACCAGCTGCATGGCGGCGTTGTCGACGTACATGTGCTCCAGTTCGACGTCCGGGTACTGGGCGTGAACCTCGGTGACCACGTCCTTCCAGAACTGGAAGGTCTCCAGCACATTCGCCTTGTCGACGCTCGTGACCTTCTTGCCGCGCTTGCGCGCCGCCTGGAACGCCACGTGGGCGATGCGTTCGATCTCCGGCTTTGAATAGCGCATCGTGTCGAACGCCTCCTGCGCGCCCCGGAAGGCACCGTCCGGGCTCTCACGCCGCCCGCGCGGCTGGCCGAAGTAGATGTCTCCGGTCAGCTCGCGGATGATGAGGATGTCGAGCCCCGCCACCAACTCGGGCTTCAGACTCGAGGCATGAGTCAACTCGGCGTAGCAAATCGCGGGACGGAAATTGGCGAAGAGGCCCAGTTCCTTGCGCAGCCCGAGGATGGCCTGCTCCGGCCGCAGGCGCCGCTCGAGCGTGTCGTACTTCCAATCGCCGACCGCGCCGAAGAGGACGGCGTCGGCCTCCTTCGCCAGCTCGAGCGTCGCCTCGGGAAGCGGGTGGCCGGCCGCTTCATAGGCGGCGCCGCCCACGGGCGCCTCCTCCATCTCGAAGCGCAGGTCCAGTGCGTGCAGCACCTTCACGGCTTCGGCGACGATCTCCGGGCCGATCCCGTCGCCGGGCAAGACGGCAATCTTCATCTTCTCGCTCCTCACACGATGCGGTTGGCCAGCCACGGGCGCTTCGCCAGCCGCTCGGCCTCGTAAGCCTTGATCTTGTCGGCGTGGCGCAGGGTCAGGCCGATGTCGTCGTAGCCGTTGAGCAGGCAGTACTTGCGGAAGGGCTGCACCTCGAAGGCGAGCTCGGTGCCATCGGGTTTGAGGACCACCTGGCGCTCCAGGTCGACGGTCAGCTCGTAGCCGACGAAGGCATACACCTCGTCGAAGAGGCGCGCCACCTCGTGCTCCGGCAGCACGATGGGCAGCAACCCGTTCTTGAAGCAGTTGTTGAAGAAGATGTCGGCGAAGCTCGGCGCGATCAACGCGCGAAAGCCGTACTGCTGGATCGCCCACGGCGCGTGCTCCCGGCTGGAGCCGCAACCGAAGTTCTTGCGCGACAGAAGGATCGACGCCCCCTGGTAGCGCGGCTGGTTCAGAACGAAATCAGGGTTCGGCTTGCGCGTGGCCGGGTCCTGGCCAGGCTCGCCCACGTCCAAGTATCGCCATTCGTCGAACAGGTTCGGGCCGAAGCCCGTGCGCTTGATCGACTTCAGGAACTGCTTGGGGATGATCGCGTCGGTGTCGACGTTCTCGCGATCGATCGGGGCCACGAGGCCCTTGTGCACTCGAAATGGTTCCATGGATTCCTCGCTCGCGCCCGCACGGCAGCCGCCGCCGGTCGCCTCACTTGCGCCTGGCGGCTTCCTCGATCTTCTCGCCGGCCTTCTGGACATCCTTGCCGATGCCCTGGAAGGTGTTGCAGCCGGCGAGCACCGCCGCTGCGATCAGCCACAAGACGGTCTTCTTCGTCATCGCCCTCTCCTTGAAGGATGCGTCACACCAGACGGCGCACGTCCACGAAACGACCCTCGATGGCAGCGGCAGCCGCCATGGCGGGGCTCACCAGGTGGGTGCGCCCGCCGGCGCCCTGCCGCCCCTCGAAATTGCGGTTGGACGTCGAGGCGCAGCGCTCGCCCGGCTCCAGCCGGTCGGCGTTCATCGCCAAGCACATCGAGCATCCCGGCTCGCGCCATTCGAAACCGGCGGCGCGGAAGACCTCGTGCAACCCCTCGCGCTCGGCCTGCTCCTTGACCAGGCCCGAGCCGGGCACCACCATCGCCAGCTTGACGTTGGCCGCGACCCGGCCGCCCATCCGGCGGACCACGTTCGCCGCCTCGCGCAGGTCCTCGATGCGCGAGTTGGTGCACGAGCCGATGAACACCTTGTCGATGAAGATGTCCTGCATCGGTTTGTTGGGCTCCAGGTCCATGTACTGCAACGCGCGCTCCATCGCATTGCGTTTGACCGGGTCCTTCTCCTTCTCGGGGTCGGGTACGCGATCTTCGATGGAGACGACCATCTCGGGCGAGGTCCCCCAGGTGACCTGCGGGCGGATCTGTGCGGCGTCCAGCTCGACCACGGCGTCCCAGTGGGCGTCCGGGTCGGAGTGCAGCGTGCGCCAGTAGGCGACCGCCTGGTCCCACTCGGCCCCCGTGGGCGCGAACGGCCGGCCCTTCACGTACTGCAGGGTGGTCTCGTCCACCGCCACGAGTCCGGCCCGCGCACCGGCCTCGATCGCCATGTTGCACACCGTCATGCGCCCTTCCATGCTGAGCGCGCGGATCGCGCTGCCGGCGAACTCGATGGTGTAGCCGGTCCCCCCGGCCGTGCCGATCTTGCCGATGATCGCCAGCACGATGTCCTTCGCGCTGCACCCCTTCGGCAGTTGACCCTCGACCACGACCCGCATGTTCTTGGCCTTCTTGGCCAGCAGCGTCTGGGTCGCCAGCACGTGCTCGACCTCGCTGGTGCCGATGCCGTGAGCCAGCGCGCCGAAGGCCCCGTGGGTGGAGGTGTGGCTGTCGCCGCAGACCACCGTCATGCCGGGCAGCGTGGCGCCTTGCTCCGGGCCGATCACGTGCACGATGCCCTGGCGCTTGTCGTGCATCTTGAACTGGGTGATCCCGAAGCGGTCGCAGTTGCGGTCCAGCGTCTCGACTTGCAGCCGCGAGACCGGGTCGGCGATGCCGGCGCTGCGATCGGTCGTCGGTACGTTGTGGTCCGAGACGGCGAGGTTGGCCGACAGGCGCCACACCTTGCGGGCGGCCAGTTCCAGTCCCTCGAAGGCCTGCGGGCTGGTCACCTCGTGCAGCAGATGCCGGTCGATATAGAGGATGGCCGTGCCGTCCTCCTCGGTGTGGACGACGTGCTCGTCCCAGATCTTGTCGTACAGCGTGCGTCCGCTCATGACTTGGAGCCTCCGGAAGGGGATTGTCTCGCGTTTCGCGACGTGGCCGCGCCGGCGGACGGGCCGCACAGCGCGTCGAGAAATCGTTGCACCGCGGCCGGCTGAACCTCCTGCCGGCGCACGGCGATGAGGTACTGCCGCTCGGCCCAGGGCTCGTCCAGCCCCAGCACCTTGACCTCGAACAGGCGCGCCAGCCGATCAGCCACCGTGGCGGGCAGCACCGCGACGCCGAGCCCGGCCTCCACCAACTGCGCGATGGCATCGAAGCCGCGCACCTGGAGCCTCGCCCGCAGCATCCTGCCCTGCCGTTCGGCGTGAGCCAGCATCGCCTCGTGCACCGAGGTGCCGATGGGCAGGCCCACGATGTCATGATCGAGCAAGGCCTCGAACCGCACCGCCTTGCGACGCCCCAACGGGTGGGCACGGGGCACCAGCACCGCGAGCCGCCCCCGCCGGTAGTCGTGGACGGCCAGATCCAGCCCATCACGCACGGGCGCCACGAAGATGCCCACGTCCGCGCGGCCTTCCGCCACGGCTTGCTGGACCTCGGCACTGCTCAGGTCCTCCAGGCTCACCCGCACCCCCGCATTCGCCCTTGAGAAGGCGGCCAGGTCGCGCGGCAGTGTCTCCGCGATGGAGGCCGCGTTGGCCGCGACCCGCAGGTGTCCCTTGACGCCGCGCGAAAACTCGACCACCTCGCTCTCGAGGGCGTGCAGCGAGGCACGCAGGCTGCGGATGTGGCGCACCAAGGCATGCCCGGCCTCGGTCGGCTCGACTCCGCGCGCGCGGCGCTCGAACAACTTCACACCCAGGCGCGTCTCGATATCGGAAAGACGGCGGCTGGCCGCGGCCAGCGCCAGATGCTCCCGGGCAGCCCCGGCCGTGATGCTGCGGGTTTCCGCGATCGCGAGCACCAGGTTGAGGGTGACGAGGTCGAAGCGCATGGCAGGAATGGCGAGCGGCAAGCTGGAAGCGGCCACGGAAAGCGGACCATGGGGCCGCTCCGAGCTGATAGCGTAACCCCGTCCGCCCGCCCGGTGGATCGCAGATCATCAAAAGAGCCTTCGCCTGGCGCGAAGGCTCGCCCCGGGTTCGGAGCGAGGACCGGCCTGCTTGGCCTCCTCGGCGCGCCAAGCAAAAGCCCCGGCGCGCGGCCGGGGCTTTGACAGAGGCCCGTGAGGGGACCGATCAGCGCTGGCCGATCGGCTTGACGTCGCGCTTGGTGGCGCCGACGTAGAGCTGGCGCGGACGGCCGATCTTGTACTCCGGGTCGCCGATCATCTCGTTGAGCTGGGCGATCCAGCCGACCGTGCGGGCCAGCGCGAAGATCGCGGTGAACAGCGACACCGGGATGCCGATGGCGCGCTGAACGATGCCGGAGTAGAAGTCGACGTTCGGGTAGAGCTTGCGGGCGACGAAGTACTCGTCTTCCAGCGCGATCTTCTCCAGCTCCATGGCCAGCTTGAAGAGCGGATCGTTCTCCAGGCCCAGCTCGCCCAGCACCTCATGGCAGGTCTCGCGCATCAGCTTGGCGCGCGGATCGTAGTTCTTGTAGACGCGGTGGCCGAAGCCCATCAGCCGCACGCCCGAGTTCTTGTCCTTGACCTTGTTGATGAACTCGCCGATCTTGGCCACGCCGCCCATGGCCTGGATCTCTTCCAGCATGTTGAGGCAGGCCTCGTTGGCGCCGCCATGCGCCGGCCCCCACAGGCAGGCCACGCCGGCCGCGATGGCGGCAAACGGGTTGGTGCCCGAGGAGCCGCACAGCCGCACCGTCGAGGTCGAGGCGTTCTGCTCGTGGTCGGCGTGCAGGATGAAGATGCGATCCATCGCGCGCACGAGAACTTCATTGGGCTCGTATTCCTCGCACGGCGTGGCGAACATCATGCGCATGAAGTTCGCGGTGTAGGACAGCGAGTTCTTCGGGTAGATGTAGGGCTGGCCGATCGAGTACTTGTACGCCATGGCCACCAGCGTGGGCATCTTGGCGATGAGCCGGATCGCCGAGATGTCGCGATGCTGGGGGTTATGGATATCGGTGCTGTCGTGATAGAAGGCCGACAGCGCGCCGACCAGGCCGGTCATCACCGCCATCGGGTGGGCGTCACGACGGAAGCCGCGCAGGAAGAACTGCATCTGCTCGTTGACCATGGTGTGGTTGGTCACGCGCGAGACGAACTCCTTCTTCTGCGACTCGTTCGGCAGGTCTCCGTACAGCAGCAGGTAGCAGACTTCCAGGAAGTCGCAGTTGACCGCGAGCTGCTCGATCGGGTAGCCGCGGTACAGCAACTCGCCCTTGTCACCGTCGATGTAGGTGATGCTGGAATTGCACGACGCCGTCGACAGAAAGCCCGGGTCGTACGTGAACTTGCCGGTCTGCGCGTACAGCTTGCGGATGTCGATCACATCCGGGCCGATCGTGCCCTTGTAGATCGGCAGATCCATGCTCGGGCTGCCATCGGAGAACGATAGGGTGGCTTTCACGTCTGACGGTGTCATGGCATTTCCTTGCGTTTTCGTGAATCGTTAGGCCGGCGTGCGCATCAGCGCGAGGACCTCGCGGACTTCCGGACGGTCCAGTTCGTCCTGGGGCTCGGTGCGGCCGAGCAACAGGTCGAGCAAGTCGTTGTCGGGCAGCTCCATCAGCGCTTCCAGCCCGGCCGCCTGGCGCACGGTGAGCGCGCCCTGCAGCCGGTTGAAGAATCGCTCGATGAACAGGTCGTTCTCGAGCAAGCCCCGACGGCAGCGCCAGCGCAGCTTGCTGAGGGACCGTTCGTCGAGCAGGTTGGAGTCCATCATAGGCTGTGCCGGAGCTGCTGTTGTTTCCGGGCGGATCACACCGCCCGGCGCACCATCAGTTCCTTGATCTTGCCGATCGCCTTCGTGGGGTTCAGCCCCTTCGGGCAGACGTCCACGCAGTTCATGATCGTGTGGCAACGGAACAGGCGATACGGGTCTTCGAGGTTGTCCAGACGCTCGCTGGTGGCCTGATCGCGGCTGTCAGCGATGAAGCGATAGGCTTGCAGCAGACCGGCCGGCCCGACGAACTTGTCGGGATTCCACCAGAAGCTCGGGCAGCTCGTCGAGCAGCTGGCGCACAGGATGCACTCGTACAGGCCGTCGAGCTCCTCGCGCTCCTCGGGCGACTGCAGACGCTCTTTCTCGGGCGGCGGCGTGTCGTTGATGAGGTAAGGCTTGATCGAGTGGTACTGGTTGAAGAACTGCGTCATGTCCACGATCAGGTCGCGGATCACGGGCAGCCCCGGCAGCGGCTTCAGGACGATGGGGTCCGGCAGCGAGCGCAGGTTCGTCAGGCACGCCAGCCCGTTCTTGCCGTTGATGTTCATCGCGTCCGAACCGCACACGCCCTCGCGGCAGGAGCGGCGGAACGACAGGCTCGGATCCACGGACTTCAGCTTGACCAGCGCGTCGAGCAGCATGCGGTCGTTCGCATCGAGCTCGATCTCGATCGTCTGCATGTACGGCTTGGCGTCCTTGTCCGGGTCGTACCGGTAGATGTGGAAGGTTCGTTTCTGGCTCATCGTGGGTTCCTGCGACTCGAGTGACGCCTCAGAACGTGCGCACCTTCGGCGGGATCGAATCCACCGTCAGCGGCTTCAGATTGACCGGCTTGTAGTCCAGGCTGTTGGTTTCACTGAACCACAGCGTGTGCTTCATCCAGTTCGCGTCGTCCCGGTTCGGGTAGTCGTTGTGCGCATGGGCACCGCGGCTTTCCTTGCGGGCGGCCGCCGAGACCATCGTGGCCTGGGCGGCCTCGATGAGGTTCTCGACCTCCAGCGCCTCGACACGCGCGGTATTGAACACCTTGGACTTGTCCTTCAGGCCGATGGCCTTCACCCGCTCGCGCAGCTCGGCGATCTTGCGCACGCCCTCGTCCATGCTGGCTTGGGTGCGGAAGACGCCGGCGTGCGTCTGCATCGTGCGGCGGATGTCGTTGGCCACGTCCTGGGCGTACTCGCCTTGCGTGCTCGATTCGAGACGCGCCAGCCGCGCCAGGGTGCGGTCGGCGGCGTCCTTGGGCAGCGGCTTGTGAGCCTTGTTCTTGAGGTTGAACTCGATGATGTGGTTGCCCGCAGCACGACCGAAGACCACCAGGTCGAGCAGCGAGTTGGTCCCGAGGCGGTTGGCGCCGTGTACGCTGACACAGGAGCACTCGCCCACGGCATACAGGCCGTTGACGATCGTGTTGGGGTTGCCGTTCTTGGGCACGACCACCTGGCCGTGGATGTTGGTCGGGATGCCGCCCATCTGGTAGTGGATGGTGGGCACCACGGGGATCGGCTCCTTCGTGATGTCGACGTTCGCGAAGTTCTTGCCGATCTCGTACACCGAGGGCAGGCGCTTCATGATCGTCTCGGCGCCCAGGTGCGTCATGTCGAGCAGCACGTAGTCCTTGTTGGGACCACAGCCGCGACCTTCCTTGATCTCCTGGTCCATCGAGCGCGAGACGAAGTCGCGCGGAGCGAGGTCCTTCAGCGTCGGGGCATAGCGCTCCATGAAGCGCTCCCCGTTGGCGTTGCGCAGGATGGCACCCTCGCCGCGGCAGCCCTCCGTCAGCAGCACGCCCGCGCCGGCCACGCCGGTCGGGTGGAACTGCCAGAACTCCATGTCTTCCAGCGGGATGCCGGCGCGCGCGGCCATGCCGAGGCCGTCACCCGTGTTGATGAAGGCGTTCGTCGAGGCCTGGTAGATGCGGCCGGCACCGCCGGTGGCCAAGAGCACCGTCTTGGCGTGCAGGATGTGAACCTCGCCGGTCTCCATCTCGAGGGCCGTCACGCCGACCACGTCGCCGTCGGCGTCGCGGATGAGGTCCAGTGCCATCCACTCGACGAAGAAGTGGGTGCGGGCCTTGACGTTCTGCTGGTACAGCGTGTGCAGCAACGCATGGCCGGTGCGGTCGGCCGCGGCGCAGGCGCGCTGCACGGGCTTCTCGCCGTAGTTGGCGGTGTGGCCACCGAAGGGGCGCTGGTAGATCGTGCCGTCGGGGTTGCGGTCGAACGGCATGCCGAAGTGCTCGAGCTCGTAGACGACCTTCGGTGCCTCGCGGCACATGAACTCGATGGCGTCCTGGTCACCCAGCCAGTCGGAGCCCTTGACGGTGTCGAAGAAGTGGTAGTGCCAGTTGTCCTCGCTCATGTTGCCGAGCGAGGCGCCGATGCCGCCTTGCGCGGCGACGGTGTGCGATCGGGTCGGGAAGACCTTGGACAGCACGGCCACGTTCAGGCCGGCCAGCGCGAGCTGCAACGACGCGCGCATGCCGGAGCCACCGGCACCGACGATGACGACGTCGAAACGGCGGGTGGGCAGAGAAGTTCCAATTTGCATTACAGCCTCCAGAGCACTTGGATCGCCCACCCGGCGCAACCCACCAGCCACACGATCGTGAACACCTGCAGCGCGAGCTTGATGCCGACCGGCTTGATGTAGTCCATCCAGATGTCGCGCATGCCGACCCAGACGTGGTAGAGCAGCGAGACGATCACGACGAAGGTGAGGACCTTCATCCACTGCTGCGAGAAGATGCCGGCCCACTTGTCGTAGCCGACGATGGGCTCCAGGCGGTTGCCGGCATCGTCGCGGCGGTACCAGGGCCACAGGACCTGGGCGATCAGGACGATGGTGAACAGGGCCATGAGGGCGGCCGTCACGCGCTGGGCCAGCCAGTCGCGGAAGCCGTAGTGCGCGCCGACGACCAGGCGCTTGGATCCGTAGTTGGTGCTCATCGTGGGTATCGAGTGGGTATGCGGATCAGTACAGGCCGAAGAGCTTCGCGCCGAGCACGACAGTCAGCGCCAGGCTCGCGACGAGCGTGAAGATCGCCGACGAACGCCCTTGCTCCTTGCTGACGGTGTGGAACACGTCCATCCACAGGTGCCGCAAGCCCGCGAAGAAGTGATGCAGGTAGGCCCAGATCATGGCCAGGGCCACCAGCTTCATGAACCAGCCGGGGAAGATCCACAACCCGGCGACGAAGGCCGAGGTGAACTGGGAGTAGGTGATTTCGGAGGTCAGGCTCTTGTCGAACAGCCAGATCAGGAGCGGCATCAGCAGGAACAACAAGGCTCCGCTGATGCGATGCAGGATCGACACGATGCCCGCGGGCGGCAGGCGGTACTTGACGATGTCCGTGACGTGAATGTTCCGGAACACCGGCCGTTGTCTGGTCATTTCAGGCATACCCGACCTTTGATCTGTAACGAAGGTGAAACCAGTCGATTTTATTGCAATGCACCACCGCGAACGCGGGCATCACGTCCGCAAAGCGCACTTCATTGCAGTTCGTTCCGATAAAAGTGCGAAGCGGTGTTGTACAGGCCCCGACGGAACTCCACCGGCTTGTCGCCGTAGGTGTAGGACAGGCGCTCCACGCTGAGCAGCGGATAACCCGGCGCGACTTGCAGCAACTCGGCCGCCGGCGCATCGGCGCCGACGGCGCGCAGCTTTTCCTCGGCGCGGATCATGCGCACGCCGAACTCCTGCTCGAACAGCGCGTACATCGGCCCCCGGTAGTCGGTGAGCCGCTCGGCCGTGAGCCCCTTGAACAAGGTGCCGTGCAGCCAGATGTCGTCCAGGACCACCGGGCGGGCGCGAAAGTAGAGCAAGCGGCGGATCTGCACGGCGGCGTCCCCCGCCTTCAGGTCCAGTGCGCGAGCCACCTCCGAGGGGGCACGCTGGCGACGGCATTCGATGACTTTGCGCTCGATGGGCCCCGTCACGCCGTCGTCGGGGGTCAGCCGCAGGAACCGGTACTGGATCTTCTCCTCGGCATGGGTGGCCACGAAGGTACCCTTGCCCTGCCGGCGCACGAGGAGGTTCTCGGCGGCGAGTTCGTCGATGGCCTTGCGCACCGTGCCCTGGCTCACGCGGTAGCGGGCAGCCAGATCGACCTCGCTGGGAATGGCCTCGCCGGGCTTCCACTCCCCCGACTGCAGACTGCGGGTGATGAGCGCCTTGATCTGCTGGTACAACGGGCTGAAGGCCGGCCCGCCCGTTTCGCCGCTGGAAACAGGCGCGTCAGGGCCGGGAGTCGGGGGCTGGGTGGCCATGAGGCGCGATTGCATCACATCCCCCGCTCGAAGTCCAGACACTGATGAAAGATGTCTTATATAAGACATAAGACTGTTGACATCCCGGGGGTGCGGCGCCTAGACTCGCCTACACTTCGCGCTGGAACGGGCGGCCGCTCGGTTGCCTCGGATTTCCTTCCTTCCGCAATCCACGATTTCCCTGGAGTCTCAGATGAGCAAGAAACCCGTACGCGTGGCCGTCACCGGCGCGGCCGGCCAGATCGGCTACGCCCTGCTGTTCCGCATCGCTTCCGGCGAAATGCTGGGCAAGGACCAGCCCGTCATCCTGCAACTGCTCGAGATCCCCGACGAGAAGGCCCAGAAGGCCCTCAAGGGCGTCATGATGGAGCTGGAAGACTGCGCCTTCCCGCTGTTGGCCGGCATGGAAGCCCACAGCGACCCGATGACGGCCTTCAAGGACACCGACTACGCGCTGCTCGTGGGCGCCCGCCCGCGCGGCCCCGGCATGGAGCGCAAGGACTTGCTCTCGGCCAACGCCCAGATCTTCACGGCCCAGGGCAAAGCGCTGAACGCCGTGGCCTCGCGCAATGTGCGCGTGCTGGTGGTGGGCAACCCGGCCAACACCAACGCCTATATCGCGATGAAGTCGGCGCCGGATCTGCCGCGCAAGAACTTCACCGCGATGCTGCGCCTGGACCACAACCGCGCGCTCTCGCAGATCGCCGCCAAGACCGGCAAGCCGGTGGCCAGCATCGAGAAGATGGCCGTGTGGGGCAACCACTCGCCCACGATGTACGCCGACTATCGCTTCGCGACCATCGAGGGTCAGTCCGTCAAGGAGATGATCAACGACGAGGAGTGGAACCGCAACGTGTTCCTGCCCACCGTCGGCAAGCGCGGCGCGGCGATCATCGAGGCGCGCGGCCTGTCCTCGGCGGCCTCGGCGGCCAACGCGGCGATCGATCACATGCGCGACTGGGCCCTGGGCACCAACGGCAAGTGGGTGACGATGGGCGTGCCGTCCAACGGCGAGTACGGCATCCCGAAGGACGTGATCTTCGGCTACCCTGTCACTTGCGAAGGCGGCGAATACAAGATCGTCGAGGGCCTGCCGATCGACGAGTTCAGCCAGGAGCGCTTGAACATCACGCTCAAGGAACTGCAGGAAGAGCAAGACGGCGTGAAGCACCTGCTCTGATCGGCCACGCGGGCCGACAGGCCCGCCAAGAAAGGCCGACACGCATGCCGCCTGTCGGCCTTTTTTTCGACCCGGGCCTTCAGTTTACGTAAACGTCAACCGTGTCCACCCCCCTCCCCGTTCATCCCGCCGACGCGCTGTTCGAGGCGGGCGAGGCGATGCCCGACCTGCCGGTGTGCGATCACTATGCCGGCGTGGAGGCGCGCATGCGAAAGAGCCTGGAGCTGCAGGCCGAGATGGGCGAGGCGGCGGGCCGGGCGCTGTTCGATGTGACCCTCGACGCCGAGGACGGGGCCCCGGTCGGCGGCGAGCAGGAGCACATCGCCCTCATCGCCGAGCTGGTGGCCGGCCGCAGCAATCGCTGGAACCGGGTCGGCGCGCGCGTGCACGGCGTCGGTCACCCCGCCTTCGAAGGGGATCTGCAGACGTTGTTCAGCCGGGCCGGCGAGCGCCTGGCCTATGTGATGGTTCCCAAAGTGGCGGATCTGGGCGAAGCGCGGCGGGCCTGCGACTGCATCGAGGCGGCGCAGCGTGCCGCGGGCTTGTCGCCGCAGGTGCCGGTGCACCTGCTGATCGAAACGCACGGCGCACTGCGCGACGTGCAGGCCATCGCGGCCTTGCCGCAGGTGCAATCGCTGTCCTTCGGCCTGATGGACTTCGTCTCGGCCCACCGCGCAGCCGTTCCCGCGAGCGCGATGACGGCGCGGGGGCAGTTCGAGCACCCGCTGGTGGTGCGGGCCAAGCTGGAGATCGCCGCCGCTTGCCATGCCGCGGGCAAGACGCCTTCGCACTGCGTCGTCACCGAGTTCAACGACACGCAGGCGCTCGGCCAGGCGGTGCGGCGGGCGGCGCGCGAGTTGGGCTATACCCGCATGTGGAGCATCCATCCGGCGCAGATCCGCCCCATCCTGGAGGCCTTTGCCCCCGACGAGGCGGACGTGCAGGACGCCTGCGAGATCCTCCTCGCCGCCCGGGCCGCCGGCTGGGCGCCGATTCGCCACCGCACGGGCGGGCGCGACACGCTGCACGACCGCGCCAGTTACCGCTACTACTGGCACGTGCTTGCGCGTGCCCACCGCACCGGACGGCCTCTGCCGCAGGACGTCCTCGAGGCCTTCTTCCAGGAGAACCGATCATGACCCGACCCAGCCCCGGCGCCCGTTTCCGCGAGGCGCTTCGCCAGGAATCGCCCCTGCAGATCATCGGCGCGATCAACGCCAACCACGCCCTGCTGGCCCAGCGCGCCGGCTACCGCGCGATCTACCTGTCCGGCGGCGGCGTCGCGGCCGGATCGCTCGGCATGCCGGACCTGGGCATCAATACCCTGGACGACGTGCTGGTGGACGTGCGCCGCATCACGGATGTGTGCGACCTGCCACTGCTGGTGGACATCGACACCGGCTTCGGCCCGAGCGCGTTCAACATCGCTCGCACGGTCAAGAGCCTCATCAAGTTCGGCGCGGCGGCCTGCCACATCGAGGACCAGGTGGGTGCCAAGCGCTGCGGCCACCGCCCGGGCAAGGAGATCGTCTCCGCGCAGGAGATGGCCGACCGGGTCAAGGCCGCGGCGGATGCGAAGACGGACCCGGACTTCTTCCTGATCGCACGTACCGACGCGATCGCGGTGGAGGGCGTCGATGCGGCCATCGAGCGGGCCATCAAGTGCGTGGAAGCGGGCGCCGACGGCATCTTCGCCGAAGCGGCCTACGACCTGCCCACCTACAAGCGCTTCGTCGATGCGGTGAAGGTGCCGGTGCTCGCCAACATCACCGAGTTCGGCAAGACGCCGCTGTTCACCGTCGACGAGTTGCGCTCGGCGGACGTGGCGATGGTGCTGTATCCGCTGTCGGCCTTCCGCGCGATGAACAAGGCGGCCGAGACGGTGTACCAGGCCATCCGCCGCGACGGCACGCAGAAGAACGTTCTGGACCTTATGCAAACCCGCGAGGAACTGTACGAGCGCATCGGCTACCACGACTACGAGCAGCGGCTGGACGCGCTGTTCTCGTCGTCGCGCAAGTGATCGCCACACCACGCGCCACGCCCTGATCCGGCAACCTGACAATCCCGAGGAGATCTCCATGACCGAGGCCACCGCCACCCCCGGCTTCAAGCCGAAGAAGTCCGTCGCCCTGTCCGGCACTGCCGCCGGCAACACCGCCCTGTGTACCGTGGGGCGCACGGGCAACGACCTGCACTACCGCGGCTACGACATCCTGGACATCGCCGAGACCTGCGAGTTCGAGGAGATCGCCTACCTGCTGGTGCACGGCAAGCTGCCCAACCTGGCAGAACTGACCGCCTACAAGGCCAAGCTGAAGGCGCTGCGCGGCATCCCGGCGGCGGTCAAGACCGTGCTCGAGCAGTTGCCGCCCTCGGCCCATCCGATGGACGTGATGCGCACGGGCGTCTCGGCGCTCGGCTGCGTCTCGCCCGAAAAGGACGACCACAACCATCCGGGCGCACGCGACATCGCCGACAAGCTGATGGCGAGCCTCGGCTCGATGCTGCTCTACTGGTATCACTACAGCCACAACGGCAAGCGCATCGAGGTCGAAACGGACGACGACTCGATCGGCGGCCACTTCCTGCATTTGCTGCACGGCCGCACGCCGAGCGAGCTGTGGGTGCGCAGCATGCACACCTCGCTCATCCTTTACGCCGAGCATGAGTTCAATGCCTCGACCTTCACCGGCCGGGTGATCGCCGGCACCGGCTCGGACATGTACTCGTGCATCGCGGGCGCGATCGGCGCACTGCGCGGCCCCAAGCACGGCGGGGCCAACGAGGTGGCCTTCGAGATCCAGAAGCGCTACGACTCCCCGGACGAGGCCGAGGCCGACATCCGTCGCCGCGTGGAGAACAAGGAGGTCATCATCGGCTTCGGCCACCCGGTCTACACGGTGAGCGACCCCCGCAACAAGGTGATCAAGGAGGTCGCAAGGCGGCTGTCGGCGGACGCGAAGAACATGAAGATGTTCGAGATCGCCGAGCGACTGGAGGCCGTGATGTGGGACATCAAGAAGATGTTCCCGAACCTGGACTGGTTCTCCGCCGTGAGCTACCACATGATGGGCGTGCCCACCGCGATGTTCACCCCGCTCTTCGTGATTGCGCGCACGTCGGGGTGGAGCGCCCACATCATCGAGCAGCGCATCGACGGCAAGATCATCCGGCCCAGCGCCAACTACATCGGGCCGGAGGATCTGAAGTTCGTGCCCCTCCACGAACGCGCTTGAAACCACAGACCGCCGAGGAGGTGGCGCCGCGGGCCGCCGAGAAGCGGGGCCCCGGCACAACGGGCCGTCGGGCCGCGCCCCTCCCACGGTGGATGCACCGGGAACCATGACCATGAACACCGCCCACCGCAAGCCACTGCCCGGCACGCCACTGGACTACTTCGACGCCCGCGAGGCGGTCGAGGCGATCCAGCCGGGCGCCTACGACAAGCTGCCGTACACGTCCCGAGTGCTGGCAGAGAACCTCGTGCGCCGCTGCGATCCGCAGATCCTCAGCGAGTCGTTGAAGCAGCTGATCGAACGCCGGCGCGACCGGGACTTCCCGTGGTATCCGGCGCGCGTGGTGTGCCATGACATCCTCGGGCAGACGGCGCTGGTGGACCTGGCCGGTCTGCGCGATGCGATCGCTGCGGCCGGCGGCGACCCGGCGCTGGTGAACCCGGTGGTGCCGGTGCAGCTGATCGTGGACCACTCCCTGGCCGTGGAGTGCGGCGGCTTCGACCCGGACGCCTTCCGCAAGAACCGCGAGATCGAGGACCGGCGCAACGAGGACCGCTTCCACTTCATCGAGTGGACCAAGCACGCGTTCCAGAACGTGGACGTGATCCCGGCGGGCAACGGCATCATGCACCAGATCAACCTGGAGAAGATGTCGCCGGTGATCCACGCGAGGGACGGCGTGGCCTTCCCCGACACCTTGGTGGGCACCGACAGCCATACGCCGCACGTCGACGCCCTGGGCGTCATCGCGATCGGCGTGGGCGGCCTAGAGGCCGAGAACGTGATGCTCGGCCGCGCCTCGTGGATGCGGCTGCCGGAGATCGTGGGGGTCGAGCTGAGCGGCCGCCCGGGACGCGGTATCACCGCGACCGACATCGTGCTGGCGCTGACCGAGTTCCTGCGCAAGCAGAAGGTGGTGGGGGCGTACCTCGAGTTCTACGGCGAAGGCGCCGCGAGCCTCACCCTCGGCGACCGCGCGACCATCTCGAACATGGCGCCCGAGTATGGGGCGACCGCCGCGATGTTCTCCATCGACCAGCAGACGCTCGACTACCTCAAGCTCACGGGCCGCAGCGACGAGCAGGTGAAGCTGGTCGAGATCTACGCCAAGACGGCGGGCCTGTGGTCGGACACGTTGAAGGACGCCGAGTACGAGCGGGTGCTGAAGTTCGACCTCTCCAGCGTCGTGCGCAACATGGCCGGCCCGTCGAATCCCCATGCGCGCGTGGCGACCACGGACCTGGCGGCCAAGGGCATCGCCAAGCCCTGGGAGGAAACGCCCGGCCTCATGCCGGACGGCGCCGTCATCATCGCGGCCATCACGAGCTGCACCAACACCAGCAACCCGCGCAACGTGATCACGGCGGGCCTCTTGGCGCGCAACGCCAACCGCCTGGGCCTGGCACGCAAGCCGTGGGTCAAGACCTCGCTGGCGCCCGGCTCGAAGGCCGTGGCGCTCTACCTCGAGGAAGCCGGCCTCAAGCAAGAGCTGGAGAAGCTCGGCTTCGGCATCGTCGGCTTCGCCTGCACGACCTGCAACGGCATGTCCGGCGCGCTGGACCCGAAGATCCAGCAGGAGATCATCGAGCGCGACCTCTACGCCGTGGCCGTGCTCTCGGGCAACCGCAACTTCGACGGACGCATCCACCCCTATGCCAAGCAGGCCTTCCTGGCCTCGCCGCCGCTGGTGGTGGCCTACGCGATCGCGGGCACCATCCGCTTCGACATCGAGCGCGACGCCTTCGGCACCACGCCTGAGGGCCAGCCGATCACGCTGAAAGACCTTTGGCCCTCGGACGAGGAGATCGACGCGATGGTGCAGGCCAGCGTCAAGCCCGAGCACTTCCGCCAGGTCTACATCCCGATGTTCGAGAAGAAGGACGAGGGCGTGGCGCAGGTCAAACCTTTGTACGACTGGCGGCCGCGGAGCACCTACATCCGTCGCCCGCCCTACTGGGACAAAGAGGGCGTGGGCGCCCTGGCGGCCAGCCCGCGCACGTTGAAGGGCATGCGGCCGCTGGCGGTGCTGGGCGACAACATCACCACCGACCACATCTCGCCGTCCAACGCCATCCTGCCGGACAGCGCGGCGGGCGAGTATCTGGCGAAAATGGGCCTGCCGGAGGAGGACTTCAACTCCTACGCGACCCACCGCGGCGATCACCTGACGGCCATGCGCGCGACCTTCGCCAACCCGACGCTCAAGAACGAGATGGTCGTGGTCGATGGCAAGGTCAAGCAAGGCTCCTACGCCCGCGTCGAGCCGGAGGGCCGGATCATGCGCATGTGGGAGGCGATCGAGACCTACATCGGCCGCAAGCAGCCGCTCATCATCATCGCCGGTGCCGACTACGGCCAGGGCTCCTCGCGCGACTGGGCGGCCAAGGGCGTGCGGCTGGCGGGTGTCGAGGCGATCGTCGCCGAGGGCTTCGAGCGCATCCACCGCACGAACCTGATCGGCATGGGCGTGCTGCCGCTCGAGTTCAAGCCGGGCACCACACGGTTGACGCTCGGCATCGACGGCACCGAGACCTTCGACGTGATCGGCGAGCGCAAGCCGCGCGCCGACCTGACCCTCGTCATCCACCGCAAGGACGGCCAGACGCTGCAAGTGCCTGTCACCTGCCGGCTGGACACGGCCGAGGAGGTGTCGATCTACGAAGCCGGGGGCGTCTTGCAACGCTTCGCGCAGGACTTCCTCGAAGCGCACCGCGCCGCCGCTTGAAGGAGCCCGCCATGCCCCACGCACCGCAGATCCGCATCCCGGCCACCTACATGCGAGGCGGCACCAGCAAGGGCGTGTTCTTCCGACTGGAGGACTTGCCCGCCCGCTGCCAGGTGCCCGGTGAGGCCCGCGACCGGCTGCTCATGCGCGTCATCGGCAGCCCCGACCCGTACGGCAAGCAGATCGACGGCATGGGCGGCGCGACCTCGAGCACCAGCAAGGCGGTCATCGTCGCCAAGAGCTCCCGCCCCGACCACGACGTGGACTACCTGTTCGGGCAGGTGTCGATCGACCAGGCCTTCGTGGACTGGAGCGGCAACTGCGGCAACCTCTCGTCGGCCGTGGGCCCGTTCGCCATCGCGGCGGGCCTGATCGACGCGGCGCGCGTGCCGCGCGAGGGCCTGTGCACCGTGCGCATCTGGCAGGCCAACATCGGCAAGACCATCATCGCCCACGTGCCGATCACCGACGGTCAGGTGCAGGAGACAGGCGACTTCGAACTCGACGGGGTCACCTTCCCTGCCGCGGAAGTGCAGCTCGAGTTCCTGGACCCGGCCGCCGAGGAAGAAGGCGCCGGAGGCGCGATGTTCCCGACGGGGCGTCTGGTAGACGACCTGGAGGTGCCGGGGGTCGGCACGCTCAAGGCGACGATGATCAATGCGGGCATTCCGACGATCTTCGTCAACGCGGCCGACATCGGCTACACCGGCACCGAGCTGCAGGACGCGATCAACGGCGACCCGAAGGCGCTCGCCATGTTCGAGACGATCCGTGCCCACGGCGCCGTGCGCATGGGGCTGATCGCCCATCCCGACGAAGCGGTCAAGCGCCAGCACACGCCGAAGATCGCTTTCGTCGCGCCGCCTTGCACCTACGTCGCCTCCAGCGGCAAGACGGTGCGCGCCGAGGACATCGACCTGCTGGTGCGGGCCCTCTCGATGGGCAAGCTCCACCACGCCATGATGGGCACGGCCGCGGTGGCCATCGGCACGGCCGCCGCCATCCCCGGCACGCTCGTCAACCTCGCGGCGGGCGGGGGCACGCGGCAGTCGGTGCGGTTCGGTCACCCCTCCGGCACCTTGCGGGTGGGGGCCGAGGCGCACCAGGTGGGGGGCGACTGGAAAGTCACCAAAGCCCTGATGAGCCGCAGCGCCCGGGTGCTGATGGAAGGCTGGGTGCGGGTGCCGGCCGACTCGTTCTGATCGCTCCTCCTCGCGAAGACCGGCGCCGCCTGCAATTTGTCGCGTTTCGACATCGGCGCCGCTGTCGTTACAAAATGCACCGGCCCACAATCCAGGGACCTGGGCGCTGCGCGTCCTTGATGAGGAGACGACCGTGAACAAGACTTCCATTCGGGCCGCTGGATTGGCCCTTGCCGTGCTGCTGGTATGCGCCGGGCTGGCACAAGCGCAAAGCTCGCCCGCCAAGAAGAAAGACAAGGCCGCCGCGGCTTCGCAGACGGTCGTCGCGCAAGCCTCGCCCGAGCAGCTGGCCGCCGCGGACATGGTCCTGCTGGGCACGAGCCAATGCGAGTTCAATCAGTCGGTGGACGTGATCCGCAGCGAGAAGCATCCCGGCTACGTGGACCTGCGGCACGGCAAGCGCACCTACCTGATGAAGCCCGTGCTCTCCTCCACCGGGGCGATGCGCTTGGAGGACGTGCGTGGCGAGGCGCTCTACATCCAGATCGCCAACAAGTCGATGCTGCTGAACACCCGCACCGGCCAGCGCATGGTGGACGAGTGCGTGCACGAGCGCCAGCGCGCCACCTCGGGGTCGATGCGCGCCGCCGCCCTCATCAACTGAGCCGCTGAGCGAACGCGGGCCACCACCGGCACCCCCGGTCTTCGGAGGCCCGCAGCTTCTGGCGGACCACCCCCTCCCTCAGGGGGAACGCTTCCGTCACCCTCACCCTGCACGCCGTCGGGCATGGCCGGATCACCGCCGGCCTGAGGGGGAACGCTTCCGCCCGCCACGCCGCGTCGCGGGCGCCTGGAAAGGGCTGCCGCCGGCAGCCCTCCGCCCTTCCCTCCGCCCTTCCCTCCGCCCTTCCCTCCGCCCTTCCCTCCGCCCTTCCCTCCGCCCTTCCCTCCGCCCTTCCCTTCGCCCTTCCCGTTCGTCCTGTCCCGCCCGCCGTTTCGGTGGTCGCACCGGTTCGTCCCTCGGTCCCGCCGGCGAAATGCTGGCGCGGCTTGTGCGAGCCTCGGCCTTTCTTCACTCTTATATAAGACATAAAATAGCGGAGTCGGCCCTTGCTGCCGACATTCTCCGGAGCCCCACATGCTGCAAACCTATCGTGAACACGTGGCCGAGCGCGCCGCGCTCGGCATCCCGCCGCTGCCCCTCACCGCCCAGCAGACGTCCGAGCTGATCGAACTGCTGAAGAACCCGCCCGCCGGCGAGGAGCAGTTCCTGCTGGATCTGCTCACCCACCGCGTGCCGCCGGGGGTCGACGATGCAGCCAAGGTCAAGGCTTCGTTCCTGGCCGCCGTGGCGCATGGCGACGTGCAGGTGGGGCTCATCAGCCGTGCCAAGGCGACCGACCTGCTGGGCACCATGGTGGGCGGCTACAACGTCAAGCCGTTGATCGACCTGCTCGACGACGCCGAGGTGGGCGGCATCGCGGCCGAGGGTCTGAAGAAGACCCTGCTGATGTTCGACTACTTCCACGACGTGGCCGAGAAGGCCAAGGCCGGCAACGCCCACGCGAAGGCGGTGATTCAGTCGTGGGCCGACGCCGAGTGGTTCACCTCGCGCCCGGCCGTGCCGGAGAAGATCACCGTCACCGTCTTCAAGGTGCCGGGCGAGACGAACACCGACGATCTGTCCCCCGCGCCGGACGCGTGGAGCCGCCCCGACATCCCGCTGCACGCGCTGGCCATGCTCAAGAACCCGCGCCCCGGCATCGAGCCGGACGAGCCCGGCAAGGTCGGCCCGCTCAGGCTGATCGAGGAGCTGAAGAAGAAAGGCCACCTGGTCGCCTATGTCGGTGACGTGGTGGGCACGGGCTCCTCGCGCAAGTCGGCCACCAACAGCGTGATCTGGCACACCGGCGAGGACATTCCGTACGTGCCGAACAAGCGCTTCGGCGGCGTGTGCCTCGGCGGCAAGATCGCCCCGATCTTCTTCAACACGCAGGAAGACTCCGGCGCCCTGCCGATCGAGGTCGACGTCTCCAAGATGGAGATGGGCGACGTCATCGACATCTACCCCTACGCCGGCAAGATCGAGAAGAACGGCGAGGTGATCGCCCAGTTCCAACTCAAGAGCGAGGTGCTGCTCGACGAGGTGCGCGCCGGCGGGCGCATCAACCTCATCATCGGCCGCTCGCTGACAGGCCGCGCCCGCCAGTTCCTGGGCCTGCCCGCGTCCACCGCCTTCCGCCTGCCCAAGGCCCCGGTCGACACGGGCAAGGGCTACACGCTCGCGCAAAAGATGGTCGGCCGTGCCTGCGGCCTGCCGGAGGGCCAGGGCGTGCGCCCGGGCACCTACTGCGAGCCCAAGATGACCACCGTCGGCAGCCAGGACACCACCGGCCCGATGACGCGCGACGAGCTGAAGGACCTGGCGTGCCTGGGCTTCTCGGCCGACCTGGTGGTGCAGTCGTTCTGCCACACGGCCGCCTACCCGAAGCCGGTGGACGTGAAGATGCACCGCGAGCTGCCGACCTTCATCAGCACCCGCGGCGGCGTCGCGCTGCGACCGGGCGACGGCGTGATCCACTCCTGGCTCAACCGCATGCTGCTGCCCGACACCGTGGGCACGGGCGGTGACTCGCACACGCGCTTCCCGATCGGTATCTCATTCCCGGCCGGCTCGGGCCTGGTGGCCTTCGCCGCGGCCACCGGCGTCATGCCGCTGGACATGCCTGAATCGGTGCTGGTGCGCTTCAAGGGCAAGATGCAGCCGGGCATCACCCTGCGTGACCTGGTGCATGCCATCCCGCTATATGCCATCAAGCAGGGGCTGCTCACCGTCGAGAAGCAGGGCAAGAAGAACATCTTCTCGGGCCGCATCCTCGAGATCGAAGGCCTGCCGGACCTGAAGGTCGAACAGGCGTTCGAGCTGTCCGACGCGTCGGCCGAGCGCTCGGCGGCCGGCTGCACGGTGCGCCTGAACAAGGAACCGATCATCGAGTACCTGAACAGCAACATCACGCTGCTCAAGTGGATGATCGCCAACGGCTACCAGGACAAGCGCACGCTGGAGCGCCGGATCGCCGCGATGGAGCAGTGGCTGGCCAACCCGCAGCTGCTGGAGCCGGACGCCGATGCCGAGTACGCCGCGGTCATCGAGATCGACCTCGACGAGATCAAGGAGCCCATCGTCTGCTGCCCGAACGACCCGGACGACGCGAAGTTCCTTTCGCAGGTCCAGGGCGCCAAGATCGACGAGGTGTTCATCGGCTCGTGCATGACCAACATCGGCCACTTCCGCGCGGCCTCCAAGCTGCTGGAAGGCAAGAAGGACATCCCGGTGCGCCTGTGGGTGGCCCCGCCGACCAAGATGGACGCGGCCGAGCTGACCAAGGAAGGCCATTACGGCGTTCTGGGAACGGCCGGTGCCCGCATGGAGATGCCCGGCTGCTCGCTGTGCATGGGCAACCAGGCCCAAGTGCGTGAGGGCGCCACGGTGATGTCCACCTCGACGCGCAACTTCCCGAACCGCCTGGGCAAGAACACCAACGTGTACCTCGGCTCGGCGGAACTGGCCGCGATCTGCTCGCGCCTGGGCCGCATCCCGACGGTCGAGGAGTACCACGCGGAGATGGGCATCATCAACAAGGATGCCGACAAGATCTACCGGTACATGAACTTCGACCAGATCGAGGAGTACCGCGAGGTCGCGAAGGACGTGGCGTAAGCCGGCTGGTGCGGGCGGCCGAGCGGCTGCCGTGAACCGACACCGGGGCCCTGCGGGGCCCCGGTTTGCTTCGTGGGTGTGACACTACCAAGTCACGGGCAAACTGCGACAATGTTCCGGTACCCCCCTTCATCCCACCGCTTCACGGAGAGTTTCACGATGGCCATCGCCGAGAAGAAAGCGCAGAAGCCCGGCAAGACCGCGGGCAAGACAGTGGATCACGCCTTCGCACGCACGCTCAAGACCTTCCAGACGGCCTCGGGCCGAGAGGGGAAGTTCTTCTCGCTGCCCGAGCTGGCCAAGCAGTACCCCAATATCCACAAGCTGCCGGTGTCCATCCGCATCGTGCTGGAAAGCGTGCTGCGCAACTGCGACGGCAAGAAGGTGACGCCGGAGCACGTGGCCCAGCTCGCCAACTGGCAGCCCAACGCCGAGCGGGTGGACGAGATCCCCTTCATCGTCGCGCGAGTGGTGTTGCAGGACTTCACCGGTGTACCGCTCTTGGCCGACCTGGCCGCGATGCGCTCGGTGGCCGACCGCATGGGCAAGAACCCGAAGCTGATCGAGCCGCTGGTGCCGGTGGACCTGGTGGTCGATCACTCGGTGATGATCGACTACTACGGCAACAAGAAGGCGCTGGACCTCAACATGAAGCTCGAGTTCCAGCGCAACCGCGAGCGCTACGAGTTCCTGAAGTGGGGCATGCAGGCGTTCGAGACCTTCGGCGTCGTGCCTCCGGGCTTCGGCATCGTGCACCAGGTCAACCTGGAGTACCTGGCGCGAGGCGTGCACCAGCGCAACGACGGGGTCTATTACCCTGACACGCTGGTCGGCACCGACAGCCACACGACGATGATCAACGGCATCGGCGTCGTGGGCTGGGGCGTGGGCGGCATCGAAGCCGAGGCAGGCATGCTCGGGCAGCCGGTGTACTTCCTCACCCCCGACGTGGTCGGCTTCGAGCTCACCGGCCAACTGCGCGAGGGCGTGACGGCCACCGACCTGGTGCTCACGATCACCGAGATCCTGCGCCGCGAGAAGGTGGTGGGCAAGTTCGTGGAGTTCTTCGGCGAAGGCACGGCCTCGCTGGCGGTGCCCGACCGTGCGACGATCGGCAACATGGCGCCGGAGTACGGCGCGACGATGGGCTTCTTCCCGGTTGATGAGAAGACGATCGAGTACTTCCGCGGCACGGGGCGCAGCAAGCGCGAGATCGAGGCATTCGAGGCCTACTTCCGCGCGCAAGGGCTGTTCGGCATCCCGCGCGCAGGCGAGATCCACTACAGCAAGGTGGTGCGGCTCGATCTGGGACAGGTGGCGCCCAGCCTCGCCGGCCCCAAGCGCCCGCAGGACCGCATCGAGATCGGCCACCTGAAGCGCACGTTCACCGAGCTGTTCAGCAAGCCGGTGGCCGAAAACGGCTTCAACCAGCCGGCCGAGAAGCTCGAACAGGTGTACACCACCTCCAACGGCATCGATCTGCGCAATGGCGACGTCCTGATCGCCGCGATCACTTCGTGCACCAACACGTCCAACCCGGGCGTGCTGCTGGCCGCCGGCCTGCTGGCGAAGAAGGCGGTGGAATACGGCCTCAAGGTCAAGCCGCACATCAAGACCTCGCTCGCGCCGGGATCGCGCATCGTCACCGAGTACCTGGAGAAGGCCGGCCTGCTGCCCTACCTGGAGAAGCTGGGCTTCGCGGTGGCCGCCTACGGTTGCACCACCTGCATCGGCAACGCGGGTGACCTGGCGCCCGAGATCAACGAGGCCATCGTCAACAACGACCTCGTCTGCGCCGCAGTGCTGTCGGGCAACCGCAACTTCGAGGCGCGCATCCACCCCAACCTGAAGGCGAACTTCCTGGCCTCGCCGCCGCTGGTGGTCGCCTACGCCATCGCGGGCAACGTCACCAAGGACCTGATGACCGAGCCGGTCGGCAAGGGCAAGGGTGGGCGCGACATCTACCTGGGCGACATCTGGCCGTCGAGCGACGAGGTCTACCGGCTGATGAAGTACGCGATGGACCCGAAGGCCTTCAAGGAGAACTACGAGAAGGTCACGAAGAAGCCGGGCAAGCTGTGGGAGGAGATCAAGGGCGTGAAGGGCCAGGTGTACAACTGGCCGAAGTCCACCTACATCGCCGAACCGCCTTTCTTCAAGGACTTCACGCTCGAGCCGCAGGCGTCGGGCACGAGCATCCGGGGCGCACGGGCCATGGCGCTCTTCGGCGACTCGATCACGACCGACCACATCTCCCCGGCCGGCTCGATCAAGGAGAACTCGCCGGCCGGCCAGTGGCTGAAGGAAAACGGCGTGCTCAAGGCGGACTTCAACAGCTACGGCTCGCGGCGCGGCAACCACGAGGTGATGATGCGCGGCACCTTCGCCAACGTGCGGATCAAGAACCTCATGATCCCGCCGGGGCCCGACGGCTCGCGAGAGGAAGGCGGCCTCACGCTGTTCCAGCCCGGCGGCGAGAAGATGTTCATCTACGACGCCGCGATGAAATACATCGCGCAGGGAACGCCGACGATCGTCTTCGCTGGCGAGGAATACGGCACCGGCTCCTCGCGCGACTGGGCGGCCAAGGGCACGCAGCTGCTGGGCATCAAGGCCGTGGTCGCCCGCAGCTTCGAGCGCATCCACCGCTCCAACCTGGTCGGCATGGGCGTGCTGCCGCTGCAGTTCATGGGCGACGACTCGTGGGAGTCGCTCGGCATCAAGGGCGACGAGGAGTTCGACATCGAGCTCGGCGAGGAGATCCGCCCGCAGCAGGATGCCACGCTGGTGATCCGCCGGCCCGACGGCTCGGAGCAACGTGTGACGCTGCGCCTGCGCATCGACACGCCCATCGAGGTGGACTACTACAAGCACGGGGGCATCCTGCCCTACGTGCTGCGGCAGCTCCTCGCGGTGTGAGTCTCGTCCTCGCGCAGGGACTGCGTGACTGCGAGCAGTAAGGGGGTGCGGCGGCACCCCCTCCCCGTTTGCTGCTGCCTTCCTTACTTCAGCGTTGCGTAGGCGGCCTCGTCGAACCCCACCAGCACCTTCGCGCCGGCTTCGACCACCGGGCGCTTGATGAGGCTGGGGTGGGCCGCCAGCGCGGCCTCGGCGCTCTTGGCGTCCACCACCCGGGCCTGCTCCTGCGCGGGCAGCTTGCGCCAGGTGGTGCCCCGGCGGTTCACGAGAGCCTCCCACCCCAGCGTCGCCACCCAGTGCGCGAGCCGCTCGGCGGGCACGCCGAGCTTCTTGAAATCGTGAAAGCGGTACGGCACGCCCTGCTCGTCCAGCCAGCGGCGGGCCTTCTTGACGGTGTCGCAGTTCGGGATGCCGTAGAGGGTGACTTCTGTCATCGGTCTTCGCGGTCGTTCGCGTCGCACAGGGGATCGACGTTATACCCCGTCTGCGTGACCCGGTCGGTGCGGGTGTCCAGGCTCACCTGGAACCACTGGCAGAAGGGCGATTCGTACCGGTAGGACCAGACCCGCTCGTGGCGGCGCGGGATGTGCATTTCATGAGAGGGCCGACCGAGGCGGTACAGCACTTCCTGCCGGGACAGGCCGGCCTGCAAGGCATTGAAGCGTGCCTCCGTCAGCACCTGTTCCCATTGCAGCACGCGGCCGCCCGGATCGAGATCGACCATGAAGGTGTGACGCCCCATCGGCCCACGCGCGAACTCCAGCCGCTTGCCCCCTTCGGGCCGGGGGTGCACCCCCGTGGGCGGGCCCATGCGTTGGACCACGGCCTGCTCCGGCGCCCCGGGAGAAAGGCCTTGCGGGCCGTAGCCGGCACACCCGGCGGCGGCGAGGGCGACGAGGGCCGCCACCCCTCGCAGCCGCCCGCGCAGGGACGCTTCCCCGCCGCAGCTGCCCGCGAGGCAGGGCGGCTCGCTGCCGGGGGGCCGGCCAGGCGGCGGGACGGGGGCCCGGGGGGCACCGCGCACGAGGGTCGGGCAAGGGGCAATGCAACGCATGACAGTGACCTTTCGCAGCGCCCGCGACACCCCGGCTGCGCGGGGCCCTCGCCCGACGGGCCCGGGGGCTGCGCGACAAGCAGGGCGAGAGCAAGCGCGACTCGATGCTCGATGCTAACGAGCACCCGGGACCTCCTTGCGTGAAGGGGAATCGCCGGGCGTCGGCAGTCACCTCGGCGACAAACACCGCGCCTCGAGGCGGCGGGACAAACCCTAGCTGGTCCGTGACGTCGCCTCGCCCTACCCTCGAACCACCAGGCGCTGCCCCGAGGCCGCGCCCTCCTCCCGACATCGAGGAGGTGTCTCGCCGTGACCGGAGCGTGTTCAGTGAACAAGGCCCCCTACGTGCCCAAGATGCGTCTTTATCGCGAGTGGCTGCGCGAGCACCGCGGCCTGGAGTTTGCCGACTACGAGGCGTTGTGGCGCTGGTCCGTGACCGACCTCGAAGGCTTCTGGAGCAGTATCTGGGAGTACGACGAGTTCGAGTCGCCCACCGCGTACGAACGGGTGCTCGCCGAGCCACGGATGCCCGGCGCGCGATGGTTCGTGGGCGCGAAGGTGAACTATGCGCAACGCGTGCTGAGGCACGCGGCGCGCGCACACGCGGCGGGGCAGCCGGCCATCGTCGCCGAGAACGAGCAGGGCGAGGTGCGCGAGATCGGGTGGCCCGAACTGCAGCGGCAGGTAGCGTCGATGGCGCTTTCGCTGCGCGAGCTGAGCGTGGGGCGCGGGGACCGCGTGGCGGCCTACCTGCCCAATGTGCCGGAAACGGTCATCGCCTTCCTCGCGTGCGCGAGTCTGGGCGCGATCTGGAGCGTGTGCGCGCCCGACATGGGCACGCAGGCGGTGGCCGATCGCTTCCGGCAGATCGAGCCCAAGGTGCTGCTGGCGGCCGACGGGGTGCACTACGCCGGCCGCCCGCAGGATCGCAGCGAGATCGTCGCGCAACTGCGCGAGGCGCTGCCCTCGGTGCAACGCCTCGTGGTCCTGCGCAGCCCGTTTGCCGCGCGCCGGCTGCCGGCCGACCTGGACTTCGCGCAGGCCCTGGCCCGTGATGAGGAGGCCGTCTCGCGCTTCGAGCCGCAGTGGCTGCCGTTCGACCACCCGCTGTGGATCGTCTACTCCAGCGGCACGACCGGCTTGCCGAAGGCCCTGGTGCATGGGCACGGGGGCATCCTGCTCACCGCGGCGGCCAACAACAAGCACGGGGACCTGGGCGCGAGTTACGAGCCCAACAGCTTCGGCGAGCGCTTCCACTGGTACAGCAGTACCGGATGGGTGATGTGGAACGCGCAGGTCAGCGGCCTGCTCAACGGCACGACCATCTGCCTCTATGACGGCAGCCCGGGCGGCTCGAAAGAGCGGCCGGACTGGACCGTGCTGTGGCGCTTCGCGGCCCGGCACGGGGTCACCTACTTCGGCGCCGGGGCTGCGTTCTACGCCAACTGCATGAAGGCCGGCGTCGATCTCGCCTCGTGCGGCGACTTGTCGCGCGTGCGCGCGTTGGGATCGACCGGCTCGCCCTTGTCCGAGGAGGTGCAGCGCTGGGGTTCTGCGCAGTTCGAGCGGCTCGGCACGCCGGACATCTGGTGGAGCAACATCTCGGGCGGCACGGACTTCTGCGGCGCCTTCGTCGGCGGCCATCGCGAGCTGCCGCAGACGCCGGGGCGCATGCAATGCCGCTACCTGGGCGCGGCCGTCGAGGCGTGGAGCGAGGCCGGCGAGCCGGTGATGGACGAGGTCGGCGAACTGGTGTGCACCCGGCCCATCCCTTCGATGCCGCTCTACTTCTGGGGCGACGAGGGGCACAAGCGGTATCTGTCGAGCTACTTCGACGTCTTTCCCGGCGTGTGGCGGCACGGCGATTGGCTGCGCATCTTCCCGGACGGCAGCTGCGTCATCTACGGCAGGAGCGACGCCACCATCAACCGGCACGGCCTGCGGCTGGGCACGAGCGAGATCTACGCGGCGGTCGAGGCGCTGCCCGAGGTGCTGGACTCGATGGTGATCGACCTCGAGTACCTGGGCCGGCCGAGCTGGATGGCGCTGTTCGTCGTGCTGCGGCCCGGGCACACGCTCGACGCGTCGCTCGAGGCGCGCATCGCCGACGCGATCAAGACGGCCGTGTCGCCGCGCTTCGTGCCGGACCAGATCTTCCAGGCCCCGGAGATTCCGCGCACGCTGTCGGGCAAGAAGCAGGAAGTGCCGATCAAGAAGCTCTTCCTCGGGCACCCGGTGGAGAAGGTGGTCAACCGGGACGCGATGGCCAACCCGCAGTGCCTGGCGTGGTACCAGGCGCTGGCGCGCAAGCGCCAGGCCGCCTGAGCCCCGGCTCGGCGGCCGACACCGGCCTGACCGGGCGTCGGCACGCGCGACAACGGGCGGCCGCGACCGCCGACGCGTCAGAGGTCGAGCACCAGCCGCGTGCAACGGGCGCGCGAGCAGCACGCCATCATGCGCTGGTGCGCTTCGCGCTCGGCTCGGCCGAGCACGCTGTCGCGGTGATCCACCTCGCCTTCGAGCACGCCGACCTCGCAGCTGCCGCACAGGCCTTCCTCGCAATCGCTCTGGACGTCGACGTTCGAGGCGCGCAGCACCTCCAGCAGCGTCTTGTCGGCCGGCACCTGCAGGCGCAGGCCCGAGTTGCGCAGCTCCACCTCGAACGGCCGCTCCTGCGAAGGGTCGAGCCGTCGCGCACCGCCCGAGAAGTGCTCGACGTGCAGGGCCTCTTCCGGCCATCGAGCGGCCAGCCGCTCGAGCTCGCCCAGCATGCGCTCGGGGCCGCAGGCGTAGATGCGGGTGCGCTCGTCGGGCACGGCCAGCAATCGCGACAGGTCGTTGCGCCGCCCCTCTTGGCTCACGTAGAGATGCAGGCGCCCGCCGTGCGCCTCGCGCAGCTCCTGCTCGAAGGCGGCCGCCGCACGGGAGCGGACGCTGTAGTGGATCTCGTAGTCGATGCCCAGCGCCTTGGCGCGGTCGGCCATCGCCATGATGGGTGTGATGCCGATGCCGCCGGCGATGAAGAGCAGTCGAGCGGCCGATTCGTCCAGACGGAAATGGTTGCGCGGCCCGCGCACGCGCAACACGCGGCCGGGTCGGACGTGCTCATGAATCCACGCCGAGCCGCCGCGGCTGGCCGCCTCGCGCTGTACCGCGACGACCCATTCGTCTGCGCGGGCCGCATCGCCGCACAGCGAGTACTGCCGCGACAGCCCCGTCTCGCCGCACTCGATGTCGATGTGCGCGCCGGGGCTCCAGCGCGGCAGGCTGCGCCCATCGGGCGAGGCAAGCCGCAGGCGCACGATGCCCTCGGCCACCGCCTCGACGGCGCGCACGACCAACGGCCGCACCATGTCGCGGGCCACCGGCGCCCCGATGCGCACCGGATGCCTGCTGCCCAGCACCGACGGGTCGCGCCGCTCGGGATTGCGTGCCGGGTCCCATTCCACCCACAGGTGCTGCGGCCCGCGGAACGACACGTTGTGCACGTACTCGAAGCGCTGCGGCGCGAGCCGCATGTGGGGCAGCCTTCGGCTCAGCTCCTCGATCATGATCTGCATCTCCATGCGGCCGATGTTCTTGCCGAGGCACTGGTGGGCACCGAAGCCGAACGTGAGGTGCTCCGCCGAGTTCTCGCGGCGGATGTCGAAGAGGTCCGGGTCGACGAAATGGTCGCCGTCGTGGTTGGCCGAGGCCACCACGAGCAGCAACTTCGACTCGGCGGGGATGGACACGCCGTCGAGCACCACGTCGCGCGTGGCGCGGCGGCGCCAGGAGGCGACCGAGCCGCTGTAGCGCAGGCACTCCTCGACGGCGGGCGAGATCAACGTCGGGTCCTCGCACAGGTCGCGCCAGGCGGTCGGGTGCTGCAGCAGCAGCTTGATCGCGTTGGCCGAGGCGAAGGCGGTCGTCTCGTGCGCGGCCACGATGATGGCCATCATCATCGAGTGCAGGTACGAGTCGGTGATGACGTCGGGATAGAGCTTCTGCTGGCGGATGGAGTAGCGCATCCAGCCGGGCCCGTCGGGCGTGCGGCGCATCTTTTCGAGCACCTCGCCGGCGAACTGCCAGAACTGCCCCACCGTGTGCGCCACCGACACCTGCTCCTCAGGTGAAGGCCGGCCGAAGGCGTTGACCGTGTGCGCGATGGAGAAGCGGCGCATCTTCTCGCGATCTTCCGCATCGACGCCGAGGAAGTGCAGCGCCACTGTGAAGGGCACCTCCCAGAGCAACTGGTCGACCAGGTCCGCGCGGCCGTCGTTCACGAAGCGGTCCACCGCCTTGCGCACCAGCTCGCGCACCATGGGCTCGTGCTCGGCCAGGTGCTCCGGGGTGAAGGGGGCCATCAGCACGCGGCGGCGCGCCATGTGCACCGGCTCGTCCTCGTTGACGAGCGTGCGGTTCATCGCGTAGCCGTACTGCTTGAGCACCTGCAGCGCTTCGTCGGAAGTGGGCGAGATGCGCTCGAGCACGATGGACGGGCTGAAGGTGATGGGATCGCGGAAGATGTCCTTGATCGTCTGGTAGCGCGTCACCACCCAGTAGCCGAGCTTGGGCGCGTAGAACACCGGCTCCTGCTCGCGCGCCCAGCGCACGAACTCGGCCGGGTCCTCCATGTAGGCGTCCTGGAAGGGATCGAACTCGGCCGCCCGGGCGCTGACGGGACAACCGTTGGGCGCGGAGTGACCCGCGTGCGCGACCGGGCACCGCGAAGCGGCGGCCGTGGTGGAGGAACTCATGGATTCCATCGAAGGCTCCTGCGGGAAGGCACTGCAAGCGGACAGCAGGCGCGATGAAGGCAGGCACGACCCGCCCACCAGCGCCAAGGCGGCGCGCCATGCGCCGCCTGACTCGAGGGGCGGTGCGCGGGGTCAGTCCAGCGTGATCTTGAGATCGTGGATGAGCTTGTGCCAGCGGGCGGTTTCCTTGCGCAGCAGCTCGGCGTACTGCGCCGGCGAGTTGCCGACGGGCTCGACGCCGAACTCGACCAAACGCTTGTTCACCTCGGGCTCCTTGATGGTCTCGACCACGCGCTTGTTGAGCGCGGCGACGATGTCGGCCGGCGTGGCCGCGGGCACCACCATGCCCACCAGCGCGGCGGCCTCGACGTTCTTGTAGCCCAGTTCGGCGAAGGTCGGCACGTCCGGCAGCTGCGCCAGTCGGGTCGGGTGGGCCACGGCCAGCGGCTTGAGCTTGCCGCTCTTGATGAAGGAAGCGCCGGCCGCGTAGTCGACCATCATCGCCGGCACCTGCCCGCCCACGACGTCGGCCAGCGCCGGCGCCGCGCCGCGATACGGCACATGCACCATGAACAGACCCGCCTCGACCTTGAGCAACTCCATCGCCAGATGGTGCGGGCTGCCGGCCCCGGCCGAGGCGTAGTTCAGCGAGCCCGGCTTGGCCTTGGCCTTCGCGATGAACTCCTTGGCCGATGCCACGCCGAACTCGGGGTTGACCACCAGGATCATCGGGAACCGACCCATCAGGGTGACCGGTGCGAAATCGCGCGTCGGGTTGTAGGTGAGGGACTTGTACAGCGCCGCGTTGAAGACGAGCGTGCCGTTGTCGGCCGAGAGGACCGTGTAGCCGTCCGCGGGCGAGCGGGCGACATCGGCCGCGGCGATGGCCGTGTTGCCGCCCGGCTTGTTCTCGATCAGCACCGGTTGGCCGATGCGCGCGGACAAGGCCGTGCCGATGGTGCGCGCGAGGAAGTCGGAGCCGCCGCCGGCGGCGTACGGCACCACCCAACGCAGCGGCTTGGACGGGTAGTTCTGCGCCAGTGCGGTGGCAGGCGCCACCAAAGGCAAGGCGAGCAGCAAGGCAGACAGGTACTTCTTCATGGGGCGCTCCTTCTTTGACCGCAGTCAATTACGCTTTGCGCAAGTATGATACGCATTGCGTAATTCCTTGATCCGGATTAACCCGGACCTGACCGCGGCACCCCCGGCGGCTGCGACTGGCTCTAACATTCGCGCCACGCTTCCTGGACTGCCATGCCTCGATCCCATGCCCTTCCCGTCCCGGCCGATGCGCCTCTGGTTCGCGCGCGGCGCCAGCGCGTGCAGGCCGCTGCCACCGGTGTCGCCGTTCTCAAGGGCCTGTCGCGCCTCGACGGCCGTGCGAGCCTCACGGCGCTGGCGGCCCAACTCGGCGAGAGCCCGGCCAAGGTGCACCGCTACCTCCAGAGCCTGGTCGAAGAAGGCCTCGTCGCGCAGGACCCGAGTTCCCAGCACTACTACCTGGGCCCGGAGGCGATCCAGATCGGCATCGCAGCCATGCGGCAGGCAGACCCCCTGCGCGCCGCCGAGCCCGCGCTGGCCCGCCTGCGCGAGCGGCTGGAAGTGACCTGCTTCATTGCCGTGATGGGCAACAAGGGGCCCACCATCGTCCGCTTCGAGGAGCCCGGCCTGCCGGTGACGGTGAACGTGCGCGTCGGCTCGGTCCTGTCGATGCTGTGGTCGGCCACCGGACGCGTCTTCCTCGCGCTGGCGGACGACTCGCGCGTGGAAGCGATGGCGCGCGAGGAACTGGCCTCTGCCACCCCCGAGCAACGCCAGCAACTCGACCCACACGACCCCCTCGGTCGCCTGCGCGAGGAAGTCCGCAGCCTGGGCATGGCCTGCATCCGCGACGTGTACCTTCAAGGGATCAGCGCCGTCGCTGCACCGCTTTACGACCACAGCGGGCGGGTGCGCGCCGTGCTCACCGCCCTCGGGGCCACCGGTGGTTTCGACGCCTCCCCGCAGGGCCCGATCGCGCAAGCCCTTGCCGTCGAGGCGCGCGCGGCGAGCGCCGTTCTCGGTCACCGGCCCTGAGGACCCGCCGGGCACGCGCCGTGGCCCGGTCGCCATCGGCAGGACCTTCCGATCCCTTTGCCCCTTCCGCACCCTCGTCCGTGGAGGCTGCGCGCCGCCGGAATGTTCCGTCGCGCGCCAGGCGCCGGTCTCAGCAAGGCATCTCCGCCCCGCGCCGGGCGTAGTACCACCACGTCAGCGCAATGCACAGCACGTAGAAGGCAAGGAAGAGCAGGAGCGCGGCCTGCGGCCCTCCTGTGGCCGCGATCGAGGTGCCGTAGCTCTTGGGAATGAAGAAGCCGCCATAGGCGCCGAGGGCACCGGCGAACCCGAGGGCCGCGGCCGCCTCGGTGTTGCCCTCCCTCGTGGCCTGCGCACGGGCGGCGGCGTCTGTCGCGCTCACTTCTCTCAGCTTCGAGCTGAGGAAGATCACCGGGATCATCCGGAAGGTCGACCCGTTGCCGATGCCCGTGGTGAAGAACAGCACCAGAAACATCGCGAAGAAGCCCTCGAACCGACCGCCCTCGCCCGGCGAGGACGGCAGGAAGTACAGCACGCCGAGCACCGCGGCGCCCATGAGCACGAAGTTCCACAAGGTGACCCGGGCACCGCCCCACTTGTCCGCCATCCAACCGCCCAGCGGGCGGATGAGCGCGCCGGCCAGGGGACCGAGCCACGCATAGTTGAGCGCGTCCACGGCGGGGAACTGACTGCGGATCAAGAGCGGAAACCCGGCCGCATAGCCGATGAACGAACCGAAGGTGCCGAGGTACAGCACGCACATCAGCCAGGTGTGCTTGTTGCGGAAGATCGCCGCCTGGGCGGCCACGGAGGCCTTCGCGGCTGCGATGTCGTTCATGCCGAACCAGGCGGCGACGGCAGCCAACGCGATGAAGGGCACCCACAGCAACGCCGCGTTCTGCGTCCACACCTGCACGAGCCGCCCGTCGCGCATCAGCTCCTGGGGCTCGCCGCCCAGCGCCCCGAACACGCTGGCCGAGACGACCAGGGGGCTGAGCAACTGCACGGCCGAGACGCCGAGATTCCCCAACCCGGCATTGATGCCCAGCGCGGCGCCCTTGCGCTCCTTCGGGAAGAAGAAGCTGATGTTGGCCATGCTGGAGCTGAAGTTGCCGCCGCCGAAGCCGCACAGCAACGCCAGCACGAGCATGACCGGATAGGGCGTCTGCGGGTACTGCACGGCCACGCCGATGCCGAGCGCAGGAATGAGGAGCGACGCGGTGGACAGGGCCGTCCATCGCCGGCCACCGACCAGCGGCACCATGAAGGAGTAGAAGATTCTGAGCGTGGCGCCCGACAGTGCCGGCGCCGCCGCCAACCAGAACAGCTGATTCGTCGTGTAGCGAAAGCCGAGTGCCGGCAAACTCACCGCGACCACGCTCCACAACTGCCAGACGGCGAAGGCGAGGAACAGCGCCGGCACCGAGATCCACAGATTGCGCCGCGCCACCGCCTGGCCGGTGCGCTGCCAGAAGGCCGGGTCGTCGGGCGTCCACTCCTGCAGCACACGCCCGGCGCGGGCGCTGGGCTGGCGTGCCGTCGTGGTCTTGGCCATGGCGCGCCCGCTCAGAACAACAGGATGTACACCGCGACGGCCAGGCAGATCAGGCCGACCACCGCCCAGATCCAGGGCCAGCTGCGGCCTTCGTTCGGGTCCTGCACCGAGACGGACTTCATCGGGTCGGTACCCTCGAAGTGCGTGCCGTGCGAAGTGTCGATCTCACGCTTGAGCGCGGGGTTCAGCGGGGCCTCGGGGCCGCGCGGATCATTCGACCGGGTGGCCATGGGACGTCCTTTCCTCGAAGGCGAGTTTCCAGCGCACCATGTACTCCAGGCAGGCGAGCGCCGGGTCCACGCTGCCCTGCAGGCGCGAGATGAGCGTGCTCCACGCCGCGTCGTCGGCCAGGCGGTCGAACTCGATCGCCGCCGCGCGGGCGAAGCCCCCGGGCGAGAGGCCCCGCTCGGCGAGACGCGCGGTCACGTCGGACGGCAACAGCGGCGCCAGGCGCTGCGTGTCGCGCAGGAGTTGGCCGAGCACCACCATCAGCCGAGCTCCGCTTCGATGGCCGCCGGGTCGATGCGCACGCCGCGGATGTCCGCTCCCGACACCAGGCCAGCGACGAACCTCACCGCGCTCACCGTCCACGCGCGGGCCGCGAGCATGTCGGCAATGCGCTCCTTCACCATCTCGAAGGGCAGCACGCGGCCCTCGATGCGGCGGTGCAGGCGCACCACGTGCCAGCCGAAACGCGAGCGCACGGGGCTCGGCGCCGTGGTGCCGGGGTGCAGGCGCTCCAGCGCCTCCTGCACCACGGGCAGCAGCTCGCCGCGTCGCACCTGCCCGAGCGAGCCTCCTTGCGCAGCCGTGGGGCACCGCGAGCAGCGTCGCGCCGCTTCTGCGAAGGCTTGAGCGTCGTCCCCCACTTGCGCGATCAACGCGCGGGCTTGCGCCTCGGCCGCCTGCCACGCCTTCTCGTCATGCCCCGCAGGCTCGATCAGGATGTGGGCAGCCTCGAACAGCTCCGGTGTGCGAAAGCGCTCGATGCGGCTGTCGTAGTACCGCCGGCACTCCGCCTCCTCCGGCTGCGGCGGGGCCGCGTACAGCGCGAGCAGTTCGCGGATGAGCGCCTCCTCCGGCACCTCGACGCGCCCTTGCTCGTCCACCTCCGCCGTCGCCGTGACACCCCGGCGCCGGGCCTCCTGCAACAGCAGTTCGCGGATGACGAGCGCCTGCGCGGCGGCCCGCCACGCCGCTCGGGGATCGGGCGCCGGGTGTTGCTGCATCTCGAGTGCGATCGCCTCGGCGTCGATCTCCACGCCGTTGACACTCACCGGGGCGCCCACCTCCATCGGCTCGGCGCCCGCCCGGGCCGGGGCCGGGGCCGGACCGCAGCCGCATCCGCCGCTGGCGCAGGCGCTGGGCAGCTCGGGCGCGCGCGAGGGCACGATCGGCCGGATCGGGATGGTGATGCCCGTGGTCATGTCGGTTGCCCGCTCTGGGCCTTCGCCCGGCCGATGGCATCGCTGTAGTAGGGCGCAGGCCCCAGGCTCCCCGGCGCGCTGCCCGTGGCGCGCGACGGCGGCAGCGGCGTGCGCGTGCGGGCGATCTGGTAGCCGGGGCGGAACAGGAACCAGATCGGCGCGCTCCAGATGTGCACGAGCCGCGTGAACGGCGTGATCAGGAACAGCAGCAAGCCGAGCACGATGTGCAGCTTGAAGATGAGCCCCACCTCGTCCAGCTGACCGGCCGCCTGCGGGTCGAAGGTCAGGATCGCGTGGGCCCAACCCATCAGCTGCACCATCTCGCGGCCGTCCAGGTGCTGCATGCTCCAGTAGATGGTGCCCACCCCCATCAGCAGCTGGAGCCAGATCAGCACGAGCACTGCGATGTCGCCGAACGACGAGCTGCGGCGGATGCGAGGGTCGAAGAGCCGGCGGTGCAGCAGCAAGGTGCAGCCGATCAGCGCGCTCAGGCCCGCGATGCCACCCACCAGCATCGCCATCATCTGCTTCGTCTGGTTGGTGATGCCGATCTTGTGGAACACGCCGATCGGCGTGAGCAGCCCGACGAAGTGCCCGACGAACAGCACGATGACGCCGAGGTGAAAGAGGTTCGAGCCGAGGATCATCTGCCGGCGCCGCAGGAACTGGCTCGACTGCGAGCGCCAGCTGTACTGGTCCTTGTCGAAGCGCAGGATGCTGCCCACCACCATCACCGTCACGGCGATGTAAGGAAACCATCCGAACGCCAGTTGGTTGAGGAAGTCTTCCATGGCTCGTCGCTCCTCATGGGGAAGTGGGACCACCCGGTGCCACACGGGAAAGCACCGGCGCGGGAGTGGAGAACGTGACCGGCCGCTCCTGCCAGAGATCGTCGAGAGCCTGTGCCTCCTGGGCCCCCAGCTGCGCCCGCACCGCCGCCACGAGTTCAGGGTCCCCTTGCGCCCCCGACAGGATCACGAGCGCGTCGAACACCGCCGCATACCGCGCATCGCGCGTCTTGAGACGCTCGCGCAGCGCCTCGAGCACGTGCACCGGCTGCGCCAGCCACTCGCGCGCCTGGCGCGGCGGCAGAAACGACAGGAACTCCAGGAAGAGCGGCAGGTAGTCGGGCAACTCTTGGGCGTCGATCATCAGCCCGTGCGCGGCGTACTGCTCGGCCAGGTCGATCAGCGCCTGGCCCCTGGCACGGCTCTCACCGTGCACATGCTCGAACAGATGCAGCGACAAGGCCCGAGAGCCGTCGAAGAGCTCGCTGTAGGCCGCCTGCAGCTCCAGCAGTTCACGCTGCTCGAGCTCGCGCAGCAAGGGCTCGAGGGCCTGTCGTACCGCCGGCGGCAGTGCCCTTTCGGCATCCAGCGCGCCCCGCAGGGCCGCCACCGACTCGCACAACACCTGCGACGGGTAGCCCAGCAAGAGGCTCAGACACTTCAGCGTGCGTTTCATGTCGGCGCATCCATGTGGGGGTGGCGCGGCGTGTGCTTGGGCCCGCCCCCGAAGAGGTTGACGCCCGTACGCCCTTCGGTCTGCTCGCGAAAGCCGAAGCCCGTCGAGCCACGCAGCCAGTAGGCGTCCTCCTCGAACTCCCGCCGCACCGTCGGGATGACGTAGCGGTCCTCGTAGTTGGCGATGGCCATGAGCTGATACATCTCCTCGATGACCTCGCCCGTCAAGCCCACGCGCTCGGCGATGCGCGGGTCGATGCGTCCTTCCACCCGCTTGCTGCGCATGTAGGCGCGCATCGCCAGCATGCGCTCCAGCGCGTTGACGATGGGCGTTTCGTCGCCTGCGGTGAGCAGGTTGGCTAGGTACTTCACCGGAATGCGCAGCGAGCGCACGTCGGGCATGCCGTCGCGCGCCGAGAGCTTGCCCGCATCGGCCGCGGCCTGAATGGGCGACAGCGGCGGGACGTACCACACCATCGGCAGCGTGCGGTACTCCGGATGCAGCGGGAAGGCCACCTTCCAGTCCTTGGCCATCTTGTAGACGGGCGAGCGGATCGCCGCCTCGATCCACTGGGCGGGCACGCCGTCGCGCAGCGCCTGCTGCTGCACCTGCGGGTCCTTGGGGTCGAGGAAGATGTCGAGCTGGGCCTGGTAGAGCCGGCGCGGGTCTTCGACGGCCGCGGCCTCGGCGATACGGTCGGCGTCGTACAGCACCACCCCCAGGTAGCGGATGCGGCCCACGCACGTCTCGGAGCACACCGTGGGCTGGCCCGTCTCGATGCGCGGGAAGCAGAAGATGCACTTCTCGCTCTTGCCGGTGGACCAGTTGTAGTAGATCTTCTTGTAGGGGCAGCCCGAGACGCACATGCGCCAGCCGCGGCATTTCTCCTGATCGATCAGGACGATGCCGTCCTCCACGCGCTTGTAGATCGCCCCCGACGGGCACGCCGCCAGGCACGAAGGATTGAGGCAGTGCTCGCACAGCCGGGGCAGGTACATGAGGAACGTCTGCTCGAACTGCCCGTAGATCTCCTTTTCGATGCCGGCGAAGTTCTGGTCGCGCGAACGCTTCTCGAACTCGCCGCCCAGCATGTCTTCCCAGTTGCCGCTCCACTCGATCTTGTCGAGCACCTCGCCCGTGACCAGCGATCGCGGCTTGGCCACCGGTTGCGCCTGCAGCTCGCCCGCGCCTTGCAGCCAGCCGTAGTCGTACGTGTACGGCTCGTAGAAGTCGTCGATCTCGGGCAGGTGCGGGTTGGCGAAGATCTTCGCCAGGATGCGCCACTTGGAGCCCAGGCGCGGCTCGATGCGGCCGTTGGACTTGCGCACCCAGCCGCCCTTCCAGCGCTCCTGGTTCTCCCAGTCCTTCGGATAGCCGATGCCCGGCTTGGACTCGACGTTGTTGTACCAGGCGTACTCCTGCCCCTCGCGGTTCGTCCAGACGTTCTTGCAGGTGATCGAGCAGGTGTGACAGCCGATGCACTTGTCGAGGTTCAGGACCATGGGGATCTGGGCCCGTACTTTCATTCGCGCACCTCCTTCGCCGTGTGGAGGGGGCGCCCGCCGGTGCCCCAGTCGGGCGAACCGGCGGACGCGGGCATCGCGTCGTCGGCCGCCTTGTCGAACCAGTTGATCTCGTTCATCTTGCGCACGATCACGAACTCGTCGCGGTTCGCGCCGACCGTGCCGTAATAGTTGAAGCCGTAGGCGAGCTGCGCATAGCCGCCGATCATGTGCGTCGGCTTCATGTTGATGCGCGTGACCGAGTTGTGGATGCCGCCGCGCTGACCCGTGATCTCCGAGCCGACCACGTTCACCAGCTTCTCCTGCGCGTGGTACATGAGCGCCGAGCCGGGCATGATGCGCTGCGAGACGATGGCGCGCGCCGTGAGCGCGCCGTTGATGTTGAAGACCTCGATCCAATCGTTGTCCTCGATGCCCGCGGCGCGGGCGTCCTGCTCGCTGATCCACACCGTCGGCCCGCCACGGCTGAGCGAGAGCATGATGAGCGACTCGGTGTAGGTGGAGTGGATGCCCCACTTCTGGTGGGGCGTGAGGATGTTGAGCTGGATCTCCTTGTTGCCGTTGGGCAGCTTGCCCATCACCTGCCGCACCGTGCGGGTGTCGATCGGCGGGCGCCAGGTGACCAGCGCCTCCCCGAAAGCGCGCATCCAGTGGTGGTCCTGATAGAGCGACTGCCGGCCGGTCAGCGTGCGCCAGGGGATCAGTTCGTGCACGTTGGTCCACCCCGCGTTGTACGAGATGTGCTCGTGCTCGATGCCCGACCAGATCGGCGACGAGATGATCTTGCGCGGCTGAGCCACCACGTCGCGGAAGCGGATCTTCTCGTCCGTCTTGCCTTCGGCCAGGTGCAGGTGGTTGCGGCCCGTCGCCTTGCCCAGCGACTCCCACGCCTTGACGGCCACCTCGCCGTTCGTCTCCGGCGCGAGCGAGAGTATCGTCTCGCACGCGTCGATGTCGGTCTCCATGCGCGGCCGCCCCGCCGCCGGGCCGCTCGCGACCACGCCGTTGAGCGAGCGCAGCGATTCGATCTCGTGCGTCGTGTCCCAGCTCAGGCCCTTGGCGCCGTTGCCCAGCTTCTCGAGCAGCGGCCCCACCGAGATGAAGCGCGCATACGTCTCGGGGTAATTGCGCTCGACCAAGTGCAGGCCGCCCATCGTCTTGCCCGGGATGGGCTCGCACTCCCCACGGCCCCAGTCGCGCGGCTCGAAGGGCTGCGCCAACTCGCTCTTGGTGTCGTGCAGCAGGGGTTGCAGCACCAGGTCGTGCTCCACGCCCAGCACCTCCGGGGCCACCTCGGAGAACTTCTGCGCGATGCCGCGGAAGATGTTCCAGTCCGTGCGGCTTTCCCAGGCCGGGTCCACCGCGGCGGTGAGCGGGTGGATGAACGGGTGCATGTCCGAGGTGTTGAGGTCGTGTTTCTCGTACCACGTCGCGGTGGGCAGCACGATGTCCGAGTAGATGCTCGTCGTGGACATGCGGAAGTCCACGTTCACCATGAGGTCGAGCTTGCCGATCGGCGCCTCTTCGCGCCACACCACCTCGCGCGGCTTCTGGATGCCGGCCCGCTCGTCGTCGGTGCCCACCACCCCGTGCATCGAGCCCACCAGGTGCTTGAGGAAGTACTCGTGCCCCTTGCCGCTCGCGCCCAGCACGTTCGAGCGCCAGAAGAACATGTTGCGCGGCCAGTTGAGCGGGTCGTCGGGGTCGGTGCTGGCGTACTTCAGTTCGCCGGACTTGAGCATCGCCGGCACCGCCACGTTCGGGTCGGCGCCCGCTTCGCGCAGGCGGCGGCCGAGGTCCAGCGGGTTGGCATTGAAGTGCGGCGCCGACGGCAGCCACCCCATGCGCTCGGCGCGCACGTTGAAGTCGATGATCGCGCCCGTCCAGTCACCGGGCGGCGCGGTGGGCGAGAGGATGTCGTCGATGCGCAGCGTCTCGTAGCGCCACTGGTCGGTGTGCGAGTAGAAGAAGCTCGTGCCGTTCATCTGCCGCGCCGGGCGCACCCAGTCCAGCGCGAAGGCGATCGGCAGCCAGCCGCTGGCCGGCCGCAGCTTCTCCTGCCCCACGTAGTGCGCCCAGCCGCCACCCGACTGGCCCACGCACCCGCACATCACGAGCAACGCGATGATCGCGCGGTAGCTCATGTCCATGTGGTACCAGTGGTTCAGGCCGGCACCCAGGATCACCATGGACTTGCCCTGCGTCTTCTCGGCGTTGTCGGCGAACTCGCGGGCCACCTGCACGATGTGCTCGCGCGGCACGCCGGTGATGCGCTCCGCCCAGGCCGGCGTGAACGGCACGTCCTCGTCGTAGTGGCGCGCCACGTGCTCGCCGCCGAAGCCCCGGTCCAGCCCGTAGTTGGCGCACAGCAGGTCGAACACGGTGGCCGCGAGCGCGCGCTTGCCGTCGGCCAGCTCCACCTCCCGCACCGGCACCTGCCGCAGCAGGATCTCGGGGTGCTGCGTCGCGACGAAGGTGTGCGGCGCCTGGCTGCCGAAGTACGGGAAAGCCACGGGCACGATGCGGTCGTGCGCGTCGGCCAGCGTCTTGCGCAGCCTCACCTCGCGGCCTTGGCTGTCGCGCTCCTCCAGGTTCCACTTGCCCTGCTCGCCCCAGCGGAAGCCCGCCGAGCCCCGCGGCACCACCACCTCGCCGCTCACCTCGTCGAGGGCCACCGGCTTCCACTCCGGGTTGTTGGCCTCGCCGAGCAGGCCCCCGAAGTCCGACGCTCGCAGCAGCCGGTCGGGCACCAGCCCGCGCTCGGACTCCACCAGGCGCACCAGCATCGGAAAGTCCGAGTACCGCCGCGTGTAGTCGTCGAAGTAGGCGGCCTTGCGGTCCAGGTGGAACTCGCGGAGCACCACGTGGCCGAAGGCCAGCGCGAGCGCCGCGTCGGTGCCCTGCTTCGGGTGCAGCCACATGTCCGAGAACTTCGCGGCCTCGTTGTAGTCCGGCGCGATCACCACGCTCTTGGTGCCCCGGTAGCGCGACTCCGCATAGAAGTGCGCATCCGGTGCCCGCGTCATCGGGATGTTGGAGCCCCACACGAGCAGGAAGCCCGCGTTGTACCAGTCGGCGCTTTCGGGCACGTCCGTCTGCTCGCCCCAGGTTTGCGGGCTCGAGGGCGGCAGGTCGCAATACCAGTCGTAGAAGCTCAGCAGGTTGCCGCCGATGAGCGACAGATAGCGGCTGCCCGCCGCATACGAGACCATCGACATCGCCGGAATGGGCGAGAACCCGGCGATGCGGTCCGGGCCGTACTTGCGGATCGTGTAGGCATTGGCGGCCGCGATGATCTCGTTGACCTCGTCCCACGACGCGCGCACGAAGCCGCCACGCCCCCGTCGCGACACCCAGTCGCGGCGTTTCCCGGCATCCTCGACGATGCTGGCCCAGGCAGCGACCGGCGTGCGGGTCGAGCGCGCCTCTCGCCAGTGCTTGAGCAGCCGCGCGCGTACCAGCGGGTACTTGATGCGTGTGCCGGAATACAGGTACCAGCTGTAGCTCGCCCCCCGGGGGCAGCCGCGCGGCTCGTGGTTCGGCAGATCGGGGCGCGTGCGAGGGTAGTCCGTCTGCTGCGTTTCCCACGTGACGATGCCGCCTTTGACGTAAATCTTCCAAGAGCACGAGCCGGTGCAGTTGACGCCATGGGTCGAGCGCACGATCTTGTCGGCCGCCCAGCGCTTGCGGTAGGCGTCTTCCCAGGCCCTGCTCTCGCTCGTCGTGATGCCGTGACCGTCGGCAAACGTTTCCCGCACATGGCGGAAGTAGGTGATGCGGTCCAGAAGATGGCTCACTGGCTGGCACTCCCCGAGGAGAACGTGGCTGTGAAGTCGGGCGAGGTCCCGCGGATGAGGAGAAGATCGACCCGGCGTGCTGCGAAGACAGCAATCGGCATTCCGTGCAGGTCGTTACACCCACCGGTCGATCTCGACGAAGACGATCAGCAAGGCCGCGTTGATGGCCCATGCGACGGTCAGAGCCCGCGCCATGCCGCCGTAGTAGGGGCGGCGCGCATTGGGGGCGCAGCGCCAGATCGACACCAGGATCCACGCGGTGTACGGCACGAAGGCGAGCACGAGGAATTGGCGCAGCGGGCTGCCCCCGTCCTCACGCAGCGCGAGCCAGACGTACAACAGCGTGACGAGCGTGCTGAGCAGTACGCCGTAGAGCCAGAACACCTTGCCCAAGGGGAGCCGGCCTTGCCATGCGGCGCTCAGTGCCATGACGATGCTCCTGCGACCCGGATCCCCGAGCCGGAGCAATTCTCCTGCCCACCCGGCATCCGCAGGTCCCAGCCCGAAAGCCAGCCGAAAAGCAAAAGGGGCGGGTCTTTCGACCAACCCCTTCGTGCCATGGATGTTCTGGTGGGCCCTGTAGGATTCGAACCTACGACCTACGGATTAAGAGTCCGCTGCTCTACCAACTGAGCTAAGAGCCCAAGCCTTGCCACGTGTGCCCGTGGGTGTCGCGACCTGCGTATCGCGAGAGCAAGGACTGGTGGGTTGTGCAGGATTCGAACCTGCGACCAACGGATTAAAAGTCCGCTGCTCTACCGACTGAGCTAACAACCCGGAAAAGACCACGATTATAGCGAGTAAATCTCGCGCGTTTCAAGCGGTGTCGGTGCGCCGGCCGGCGGCCAGCGCCTCCAGCACGTGCCCCGCCGCGACGAGCCCGAACGTGGCCGTGACCGACACCATCGAACCGTAGCCGTGGCAACTGAGGGAGCCGTCCAGCTCGCAAGACTCCGGGGGACGCGTGACCGGCTCACGCGAGAACACGCACGCCAGCCCCATGCGTCCTTGCCGGGGCGCCCCGTGCTCGCGCCGCAGCCGCTGACGCAGGCTCGCCAGCAAGGGGTCATGCGTGGTGTCGGCCAGGTCGGCCAGTTCCACCCGGTGCGCATGTCGCTTGCCTCCGGCCGCGCCGACCGTCACGAACGTCCTGCCCTGGCGCAGCGCCCACGCAGCCAGGGCCACCTTCGCGCGCACGTGGTCGCAGCAGTCGATCACCGCATCCACCTGCACCGGCAACACCTGGGGCCAGTTCTCGGGCGTGACGAACTCCTCGACGGCATGCACGGCGCAGCCGGGATGGATCTGGGCGATGCGCTCGCGCATGGCCTGCACCTTGGCCTGCCCGAGGGTGACGTCGAGCGCATGGATCTGGCGATTGATGTTGGACTCGGCCACGTGGTCCAGGTCGAGCAGCACCAGCCTGGCGATGCCGCTGCGCGCCAGCGCCTCTGCGGCCCAGGAGCCGACGCCGCCCACCCCCACCACGGCGACGCTGGCGCGGCGCACACGCGCGTAGGCTTCGCTCCCGTAGAGCCGGCGCAGCCCCCCGAAGCGGCGTTCCTCGTCGGGCGCGAACGCCGGGGACAGCCCCTGCTCGGCCGTCACACCTGCCGCTCCAGCCGCCAGATCTGGTACTTCAGGCCCGCGACCGCGCCGGCCAGGATCGAAGCCAGCGCCAGGAAGCTGCCGATCGAGAGCGTGGAAATGCCGGACAGCCCCTGTCCCACCGTGCAACCCAGCGCCGTGACGCCCCCCACCCCCATCAGGATGCCGGCCACCAGGTGGTTGGCGGTGTCCTCGGCGTCGCGAAAACCCTCCCAACGAAAGCTGCGCGTCGCAAATGCCACGACCGCCGAGCCCAGCACGACGCCGAACACCGCCACGATGCCCAGCGTCAGCACCCGGCTCTTGTCACTGAAGAAGATCAGCCAGTCGATGGTGTAGGCCACCGGCGCGACGAAGCTCAGGGACTCCATGCGCTGCGAGTTGGTGGCGACAAACGCCTCTTCCAGCGTGTTCGGGTCCTCCGGGACGTAGCCCAGGACACCCGAGACCCACCACACGCCCACGATCACCGCCCCGACCCCCAGACCGCCGAGCACCGCGTTGCCGCTGCGGCCCTCGGGCTTGGACAGCGCCCATCCGACCAAGGCCCCCCCGACGACGAGGCCCAACACCCAGGCGAGCGTCGCCTTGGACAGCCCCGTGACCGGCGCGAGCAGCGAGGGCAGGTCCTGCGGCTGGCTCAGCGTCAAGGCGGCAGCATCGACCGTGTTGACGCGCAACACCCCGGTGATGCCCCTCAGCGTCGCATAGGCCGACAGGCCGATCATCAGGAAGACGATCAGCGACTTCAGGTTGCCGCCGCCGACGCGGATCAGCGTCTTGCTGCCGCAACCCGAGCCCAGCACCATGCCGAAGCCGAACATGAAGCCGCCGACGATGGACGACAGCCACAGCAGGCGCGGCGTGGCGTAGATGGTCTTGGAGGCGTCGATCCAGCCGAGCCCCACCATCGCGTTGAAGCCGATGATCGCCACCCCCATCGCCAGCACCCACATGCGCATGCGGGTCCAGTCGCCCATGTGGACGATGTCGGAGACGGCCCCCATCGTGCAGAAGTGCGTGCGCTGGGCAATGGCCCCGAAGGCCACCGACAAAAAGAAAGCAGCCCAGAGAACCTGGGCTGCGATGGCTTGGAGATCGACGTCTTGCATGGGGCGAAATTGTAAGTCGCCCCCGCCCGGCACATCGGCCGAAGGGCTGCGGTGGCCGAGCGCCGGAAGCGCCCGCCGCGTCCGGCCGGCCTGCGGCCCTGGCCGTGCGACGGGGCGCTGATGGGGGGGCCTGGTCAGCGCAGAGCGGCCAGCCGCTCCTTGGCCTCGGCCGCCGCCTCGCTGCGCGGGTGGGCCTTGATGAGCTCCTCCAGCGTGCGCCGCGCCCCCGGGCGATCCTTCAGCTCGATCTGGCACATCGCGATGGACAGCATCGCCTCGGGCGTGCGCGGATGCGCCGGCGCGGAGCTCACGAGGCTGCGGAAGGAGGCCATCGCCTCGCGGTACTCCCGCTTGCCGTACTGCGCGTTGCCGAGCCAGTACAGCACGCTTTCGGCGTAGCCGCTGCCGGGATAACGGCGCTGGAACGCCTGCAAGGCCGCCGCGGCGCCGGCGAAATCGCCCTTGCGGAAGAGTTCGAGGGCCGCCTCGTAATCGCGCTTCTCGTCGGGGCGTGCGACGATCTCCTTGCCGTCGACGACGACCTTCTGGGGCTCGATCTGGCGGATGCGGTCCTCGACGCCTTGGGCGATGTCCTTCTGGCGGCGCTGCAACTCGGACACGTCCCGCGCCAAGCTCTCGTTGGCGCCGCGCAGGGTGGCGATCTCGCCGCGCAGCTGCTCGATCTGGGTGTTCAGGTCCAGCAGGCTGCGGCGCAGTTGCTCGAGCTGCTCCTGCAAGCGCGCCTGCTCCGCCCTGTGCTGGGTGTTGGCCTGATCGACCTTCTGCCGCAGGTCCAGGATCGCCTTGCGCGCCTCGTCGTCACTGAAAAGCGCGTGGGCCGAGGGCGCTGTCGCGGCGGCAGCGGCGAGCACGAGCGCACGCGCCCAGGGCGTGGCCCGCAGCGCGAGCATGGCGGAGTACTTGCTCATGATGTCCGCGACGGGTTCAGCGCAGGTTCAGTTCGGCGCGGCGGTTCTTCGCCCAGGCCTCCTCGCCCGAGCCGCTCACGGCGGGCCGCTCCTCGCCGAAGCTCACCGCCTCCATCTGGGTGTCCTTCACGCCCAGCAGCGACAGCGACTTGCGCACCGCCTCGGCGCGCTTCTGGCCCAGCGCCAGGTTGTACTCGCGGCTGCCGCGCTCGTCGGTGTGGCCCTCGATCGTCAGCCGCCGCTGCGGGCTGCCCGACAGCAGCTTGGCATAGGAGGACATCAGCGGCCCGTACTCGTCCCTCACGACATAGCTGTCGAAATCGAAGTACACCACCTTGGCGAGCTGGTTCGCTGCGCCCTGGTTCTGGCTCGCGTCCAGGTTGACCGAGGACACCTGGGACTTGGCGGTCTGCCCGCCCTGGGCACCGCCTGCGCCGCCCACTGGGGTGGCGGTGCGGCTTTCCACCGGCGTCTCGTCCAGTTTCACGCTGGACCCACACCCGGCCAGCACCAGGCCAAGACCCGCGGCAAGGAGGGTGGTGGACACAGAGTGAAGTTTCATCGTCATGCTCCTTGAGTGAATGCGCCGGTGCCCTCGCGGCCCGGCGCGGACATCGTGCTCGCGCGGGCGCCCGCGGCGCGGCGAGGAAATCCCGTCATGTTACCGCTTGGCCCGCTGCCGCCGCCTCATCGGGCGAACGGCCCCCAGGCCGGCTCGCGCACCTCGCCTCGGGTGCCGACGAGCGTGGCCTTGATCCGCCCATCCAGGGTCGTCGTCATCAGCACGCTGCCGCCTTGGGTGCGCGTCGCGTAGATGATGAGCTTGCTGTTGGGCGCGAAGCTCGGACTCTCGTCGTCGCTGGTCGTGGTCAGCGCCGTGACCTGTCCCGTGGCCAGCTCCATCACATGCAGCCGGAAACCGCCGTCGCGGCTGATGTAGGCGAGCCAACGCCCGTCGGGGCTCACGGCAGGGCTCACGTTGTAGCTGCCCTGGAACGTGACGCGCTCGGCGGCGCCGCCGCCGGCCGGCATCCGGTAGATCTGGGGGCTGCCGCCGCGGTCGCTCACGAAGTAGATCGTGCGCCCGTCGGCCGTGAACGTGGGCTCCGTGTCGATGCCGCTGCTGTGGGTCAGGCGGCGCGCGTTCTCGCCGTTGCGGTCCACCGCGTAGATCTGCGACAACCCGTCGCGCGTGAGCACCACCGCGAACTGCCGGCCGTCGGGCGACCAGGCGGGTGCGCTGTTGGAGCCCTTGAAGCTCGCGATCGGCCGGCGCCGGCCGGAGGCCACCTCCTGCGAATACACCACGGCCTTGCCCGTCTCGAACGAGACATAGGCGAGCTCAGAGCCGTCGGGCGACCAGACCGGCGAGATGATCGGCTGCGCGCTGGCCAGTGCCACCTGCGCACCCTCGCCGTCGGAATCCGCCACCCACAGGGTGTACCGTTGCGCGGCCTTCGTCACGTAGGCGATGCGGGTTTCGAAGACGCCGCGCTCGCCCGTCAGCTTCTGGTAGACCCAGTCCGCGATGCGGTGCGCCACCAGCCGCAGGTCGGCCTCCGGGGCGGCGTAGGCCTGGCCCCCCAGATCCTGCTGCCGCACCGTGTCCCACAGGCGAAAGCGCACGTCCACGCGGCCGTCGGCCAGCTTGGTCAGGCTGCCCGCGACGAGTGCGTCGGCCCCTCGCCCCTTCCAGTCGGCCATGGCCGGGCGGGCCGTCTCGTCGAGCACCGCAGCGCCCGCGTCCACCGGGCGGAACTGGCCGCTGCGTTCCAGGTCTGCACGCACGATGGCGGAGACCCTCTGCGTCCAGCCGGCTTCGCCCCGGAAGGCGGCGATGGCGATGGGGAACTGCGTCGCCCCCACCCCGGAGATGTCGACCCGGAACTGGGCCAGCGCCGGCGTGCAGGCCAGGGCGCCAGGCACCGCCAGAAACTCTCGTCGAGACCACGGCATGCTCATGCGTGCAATCCTTCTGTGTGTTGTCGTCGCGATGTGTCTTCGTCCCCCGGCGGCCGGGCGAGCCCCGGGGCGGCAAACCGCGAATCATCGCCCGGCGGCCTCGCCGAGCCGTCGCGCAGCTCGTATGCGGATGTAACGATCCCCGCACCCCGCAGCAATAGTGCCGCCAGGCGCGGCAAAGTTCCGCTGCGAGGGACAGGTGCACCTCGTGCGCCGCACCCGCCGCTCACATCAGCACGATGTCGTACTGCTCCGGCGACATCGTCGCTTCGGCCTGCAGCGAAATCGGCTTGCCGATGAAGTCCGAGAGCCCCGCGAGGTGCTGGCTTTCCTCGTCGAGCAGCATCTCGACCACGGCTGCACTGGCGATGACGCGGAACTCCTTCGGGTTGAACTGCCTCGCCTCGCGCAAGATCTCGCGCAGGATGTCGTAGCACACGCTGCGCGCGGTCTTGACCGATCCCTTGCCCCCGCAGGTGGGGCAGGGCTCGCACAACATGTGTGCCAGGGACTCGCGCGTGCGCTTGCGCGTCATCTCGACCAGCCCCAACTGCGTGAAGCCGCTCACCGTCATCTTCACGCGATCGCGCGCCAGCTGCTTGCGCAACTCCGCGAGCACCGCATCCTGATGCTCGGCGCGGTTCATGTCGATGAAGTCGATGATGATGATGCCGCCCAGGTTGCGCAGCCGCAGCTGCCTCGCGATGGCCTGGGCCGCCTCGAGGTTCGTTTTGAAGATCGTGTCGTCGAAATTGCGTGCACCGACGTAGCCGCCGGTGTTCACGTCGATCGTCGTCAGCGCCTCGGTCTGGTCGATGATGAGGTAGCCGCCGGACTTGAGGTCGACGCGCCGGGCGAGCGCCTTCTCGATCTCCTGGTCGACGTTGTAGAGGTCGAAGATCGGGCGCTCGCCGCGGTACAGCGAGAGCTTGCCTACCGCATCGGGCGTGAACTCGCGCCCGAAGGCCTGCAACGCCTCGAACTGGCTGGCCGAATCGATGCGTATGGACTGCGTGCGGTCCCCCGCCAGGTCGCGCAGCACACGTTGCGGGAGGTTCAGGTCCTGATAGAGGAGCGTGCCGGCCGGCGACTTGAAGCCCGCCTCCCGCACGGCGGCCCAGGTCTTGCGCAGGTAGGCGATGTCGGCGGCGAGTTCCTCGTCCGTCGCGTCCTCGGCATTGGTGCGCAGGATGAAGCCGCCCCCACCCTCGCCCGCGAGGCGCGTGACGCGGGACCGCAACTGCTCGCGCAGCTCCGGCGAGCCGATCTTCTGCGAGATGCCGATGTGGTCGTCCTGCGGCAAGAACACCAGCAGGCGGCCGGCGATGCTGATCTGCGTGGACAGCCGCGCCCCCTTGGTGCCGATCGGGTCCTTCACGACCTGCACCATCAGGGATTGGCCTTCGAACACGAGCTTTTCGATCGGCTTCGGCGGCGCCTGGCCGTTGTCCCCATTGCCGCGCTGCCACACATCGGCCACATGCAGGAACGCCGCGCGCTCCAACCCGATGTCGATGAAGGCCGATTGCATGCCCGGCAGCACCCGCACGACCTTGCCGGTGTAGATGTTGCCGACCAGACCGCGCTCGAGCGTGCGCTCCACGTGCAGTTCCTGAACGGCCCCGTTCTCGACGATGGCCACGCGGGTCTCCTGGGGAGACCAGTTGATCAGGATGTCTTGCATCGGGAGGTTCACAAGCGCACACCGAAGCGTCTGAGCAGCTCGGCCGTCTCGTACAAGGGCAAACCCATGATACCGGAGTAGCTGCCGCTGATGTGCTCCACCCAGGCCGCCGCCCGGCTCTGGATGGCATAAGCGCCGGCCTTGCCCATCGGCTCGCCGCTGGCGACGTAGTCGGCGATGCGTTGGCGCGAAAGCGGCGCAAAGCGCACGCGCGACACACTGACCCGCACCTCCGCGCGGCGGCCGCAGGCCACCGCCACGGCGGTGAGGACGCGGTGCTCCTGCCCCGACAGCGACTGCAGCATCGCGCTCGCCTGCCTCGCGTCGGCCGGCTTGCCGAGGATGCGCCGCCCCAGCGCCACGGTCGTGTCGGCGCACAGGATCGGGGCCGGTGCTGCGGCCCGCCGCCTCAGGCGCTCGCGGGCCGCCTCCAGCTTGGCCAGCGTCACCCGCTCCACGTAGGCGCGCGGCGACTCGCCGGGATGCACGGCTTCCAGCGCCTCCGTGTCCTCGCCTTCGTCGGGCAGCAGGAGCTCGTGGCGCACGCCGATCTGCTCGAGCAGCTGGCGGCGGCGCGGGCTTTGCGAGGCGAGGTAGACGAAATCGTGGCGTGCGGCGGTCATTCGCGGTGATAGGGATGGCCGACCATCAGCGACCAGGCGCGGTAGAGCTGCTCGGCCAGCAGCACTCGCACCATCGCGTGCGGCAGTGTCAAGTCCGACAGGCGCAGCCGCTCGTGCGCGCCCTCGCGCAGCGCCGGGTCCAGTCCGTCGGGCCCGCCGATCAGGAAGGCCACGTCGCGCCCGTCCTGCATCCAGGCGGCCAGGCGGGAGCTGAGCTGGGCCGTGGTCACGCGCTCGCCGCGCTCGTCCAGCGCGACGATGCGGCTGTCCTTGGGGCAGGCGGCCTCGATACGCGCGCGTTCGGCGGCCAGCAGCGCCTCGAGCCTCTTGGAGCCGCGCGGCTCGGTCTTGACGGCCTTGAGCTCCAGCCGCAGCTCGGGCGGAAACCGCTTGGCGTAGTCGTCGTAGGCGGCCTCGGCCCACGCGGGAACCCGCTGGCCGACGGCCACGACGACGAGCTTCATGCCCCGCGGCCGGACGCCTTGCGGGCGGGCGCCGCGGCAGTCTTCTTCGCGGCAGGTCGCGCAGTCGATGCGGCCTTCTTGGCCGGCGCCTTCTTCGCCGCCGGCCCGTTGACGACCACCTTCTTCACCGGCGCCGCGGTGGCCTTCTTGGCAGCCGCGGGCGCTTTCGTGGCCTTCACCGCGGTCGACTTCTTCGTCGCGGCAGTGGCGCCAGCCTTCTTCATGGCCGGCCCGCGCAGGGCGGCGGCCTTCGCGCTCTGCGTTGCCGCCGTCTTCTTCGGGGCGGCCTTCGTCGCGGCGGTCTTCCTGACAGCGGCCGTCGTCGACGGCGCGGGCGCGGGCGTCTTCTTCGGGGCCGTCTTCTTCGCGGCCGCCTTCTTCGCAGGGGCCTTCTTCGCGGCCGGCTGGCGCTGGGTGGCCTGCTCTTCGGCCTGCTCAGCGTCCATCGGCTCCGAGGCCTTGGGCAGCGGCCGCTCACCCGCGAGCTTCACCTTCACGGGCTTGTCGCCCCAGATCTCTTCCAGGTTGTAGTACTGGCGGATGCTGGGCTGCATGATGTGGGCCACGGCTGCACCGCAGTCCACGATGATCCATTCGCCGTTGTCCTCGCCCTCGGTGCGCAGCACGGGAAACCCCTCGGCCTTGACGCTGTCGCGCACGCTGGCCGCCAACGCCTTGGTCTGACGGTTGGAGGTGCCCGAGGCGATGATCACCCGCTCGAAGAGCGGCGACAGGTGCTCGGTGTTGAAGACGACGATGTCCTGAGCCTTGACGTCTTCCAGACCGTCGACGATGGCCCGCTGCAGTTTACGAATGTCCATTCAGCTCCGTAGGGTGTTGGGCGGTGCCGGCATAGAGCCGGTGCTGGTCAATATAGCGCGCGACGGCCTCGGGAACCAGCGTGGGCGCGAGATCCGTCGCCCGGCCGCCGCCGGCGATGTGCTGTCGAATCGCCGTCGACGACAGGTTGATCGGCGTCATCGGCAACACCTCGGCGCGATGCCACACGGCCGCGAGCTCGGGCGGCGGCACCAGTGAACCCTTGCCCCGCATGGCGATGGCCAAGGTCACCCGCGACAGCAGCTCGCGCCACTCGTGCCAGGTGGGCAGGCCGGCGTACTGGTCCTGCCCGATCAGCAGGAAAACCTGCGCCGACGCGAAATGCGATTGGAGTTCTCGCACGGTGTCGATGGTGTAGCTCGGGCCCTGGCGTTCGACCTCGCTCGTGTTGAGCACGAAGCGCTCCTCGCCGGCGATGGCCAGCTCGACCATCGCCACGCGGTGCTCGGCCGGCGCGAGCACCCGGGCATTGGGCCCTTGCGTCTTCTGCCAGGGCTGCCCGGCGGGCACCCAGTGCAGTTGGTCGAGCTTGAGGTGGTCGAGCGCCGCCCGGGCCAGCGCGAGGTGCGCGTTGTGAACGGGGTCGAAACTTCCGCCGAACAGACCGATCCTCATACGCTCTGCGCCTCGAACGGCGCCCCGGGTTCCGTCCAGCGCCGGGGCTTGAGGAATGCCTCGTACAAGCGCGCCTCCGGGGACCCGGGCGCCGGGTGCCAGTCGTAGCGCCACTTCACGACGGGAGGCAGCGACATCAGGATGGACTCGGTGCGGCCACCGGACTGCAGCCCGAACAGCGTCCCCCGATCCCACACGAGGTTGAACTCCACGTACCGGCCGCGCCGGTAGGCCTGGAAGTCGCGCTCCCGCTCGCCGTAGGGCAGGTTGCGCCGCCGGCGCACGATGGGCAGGTAGGCGTCGAGGAAGGCATCGCCGACGCGGCGCATCATCGCGAAACCGTTCTCGAAGCCGCCCTCCGAGAAGTCGTCGTAGAAGATGCCGCCCACACCGCGGGCCTCGTTGCGGTGCTTGAGGAAGAAGTACTCGTCGCACCAACGCTTGAAGCGCGGGTATTTGTCCTCGCCGAAGGGAGCGAGCGCGTCTCGGCAGACGGTGTGGAAGTGCGTGGCGTCCTCCTCGAACCCGTAGTAGGGCGTGAGGTCCATGCCGCCACCGAACCAGGTGACCGTCCCGCCTTGGGACGTGTGCGCGGCCAGCATGCGCACGTTCATGTGCACGGTGGGCACATAGGGGTTGCGCGGGTGGAACACCAGCGACACGCCCAGGGCCTCGAAGGGCGCGCCGGCGAGCTCCGGGCGGTGCTGCGTGGCCGAGGGGGGCAGCCCGCCCCCCTTGACGTGCGAGAAACCGCAGCCGCCGCGCTCGAGCAACGCCGCGTCCTCCACGATGCGGGTGATGCCGTCGCCCTCCAGCCGCCCGCCCGGCGGGCGCGACCAGGCGTCGCCCAGGAAGGCGCAGCCGTCCTCGGCCTCCAGCGTTTCGACGATGCGGGCTTGCAGCCCGAGCAGGTACGCGCGTACGTCGGCGATGTTCATGGGCGGGGCCGCTTCAACGCTTGATGGCGCGGTAGCCGATGTCCGAGCGCAACTGCATGCCCTCGAAGTGAATGCCTTGTGCGTACTGGTACGCGCGCTGCTGGGCCGTGCGCACCGAATCGCCGAGTGCGGTGACGCACAGCACACGACCGCCCGCAGTGCGCAGTTGCGCGCCGTCCAGCACCGTGCCGGCATGGAAGACCATCGCGTCGGGCGCCTCGGCCGGCAGCCCGGTGATCGCATCGCCCTTGCGCGGCTGCAGCGGGTAGCCGTGCGCGGCGAGCACGACGCCCAGGGCCACGCGGCGATCCCATTGCAGTTCCACTTGATCGAGCGTGCCGTCGGTCGCATGCAGCAGCACGTCGAGCAGGTCGGACTTCAGCCGCATCATGATGGGCTGGGTCTCCGGGTCGCCCATGCGGCAGTTGAACTCCAGCGTCTTGGGGTGGCCCTCGTGGTCGATCATCAGCCCGGCGTAGAGAAAGCCGGTGTACGGAATGCCATCCTTGGCCATGCCGGCGATGGTGGGCAGGATGATCTCCTGCATCACCCGTGCATGGACGTTGGGCGTGACCACCGGCGCGGGCGAATAGGCGCCCATGCCGCCGGTGTTGGGCCCCTGGTCGCCATCGAGCAGGCGCTTGTGGTCCTGGCTCGTGGCCAAGGGTACGACGTGCTTGCCGTCGCACAGCACGATGAAGCTGGCCTCCTCGCCTTGCAGGAACTCCTCGATCACCACGCGCGCGCCGCCTTCGTTGTGCTGCACGCCGAGCTTGTTGTCGAGCAGCATCCAGTCGACGGCCTCGTGGGCTTCCCGCAGGGTCATCGCCACGACGACGCCCTTGCCGGCCGCCAGCCCGTCGGCCTTGATGACGATGGGCGCGCCGAGCCGGTCGACATAGGCGTGCGCGGCCTGCGCGTCGCTGAAGGTCTCGTAGGCGGCCGTCGGGATGCCGTGCCGCCGCATGAAGTCCTTGGCGTAGGCTTTGGAGCTTTCGAGCTGAGCGGCGGCCTTCGTCGGGCCGAAGATGCGCAGGCCGCGGGCGCGGAACACGTCCACCACCCCGGCCGCCAGGGGCGCCTCGGGGCCCACCACCGTGAGGCCGACCTTCTCGGCCTCGGCGAAGTCGGCCAGGGCCTCGGGTTGCGAGAGGTTGACGTTCTGCAGGCGCGCATCCAGCGCTGTGCCCCCGTTGCCCGGGGCCACATAGACGCGCTGCACGCGCTCGGACTGCGCGAGCTTCCACGCCAGCGCGTGTTCACGGCCACCGCCGCCGATCACCAAGACTTTCAATTCGATCCCCAGTTCGATGCAGGAACGCCCGGCGCGCCCTGCGGCCCACGCCCGCGGCGTGTATCAGTCGGCAAACTCGGCGTTGTGATAGACCTCCTGGACGTCGTCCAGGTCTTCCAGCACGTCCAACAGCTTCTGCATGCGCTGTGCGTCCTCGCCCGAGAGCATGACCGTGTTCTCCGGCCGCATGGTCACCTCGGCCACCTCGGCCTTCAAACCCGCCGCCTCGAGCGCGTTCTTGACCTGCTCGAAGTCGCCCGGGGCGCACAGCACCTCGATCGAGCCGTCCTCGCCGGTCACCACGTCCTCGGCGCCGGCTTCCAGCGCCACTTCCATGACTTTGTCTTCCGGGGTGCCGGGCGCGAAGACGAACTGACCGCAGTGCTTGAACTGGAAGGCCACCGAGCCTTCGGTGCCCAGGTTGCCGCCGTGTTTGCTGAACGCATGGCGCACCTCGGCCACGGTGCGCACGCGGTTGTCCGTCATGCAGTCGACGATGATCGCCGCACCGCCGATGCCGTAGCCCTCGTAGCGGATCTCCTCGTACTGCACGCCTTCGAGGTTGCCGGTGGCCTTGTCGATGTTGCGCTTGATGTTGTCGGCCGGCATGTTGGCGGCCTTGGCCTTCTCGATCGCCAGGCGCAGGCGGGGGTTCATCGTCGGGTCGCCGCCGCCGTTGCGGGCGGCCACGATGATCTCGCGAGTCAGTCGCGTCCAGATGCGGCCGCGCTTCTCATCCTGGCGGCCCTTGCGGTGCTGGATGTTGGCCCATTTGGAGTGTCCAGCCATGGGAGGAGCTCCTTTTGTCCGGCGGCACACAGCCCCGGCGTCGTGTTGTCGTGTTGGATAGACTGCGATTTTATCCGGGGGGTCCACCCCCCTCCTCGTGACGGAGCCCCTCATGGCCGAGCCCCTCTTGATCGCCAAGCGCGGCGAGATCGAATGCCACCTGCTGCCCGGCCTTGCCAACCGGCATGGCCTCATCACCGGCGCGACCGGCACCGGCAAGACCATCACTTTGCAAACGCTGGCCGAGAACTTCTCTCGCATCGGCGTGCCGGTGTTCATGGCCGACGTCAAAGGCGACCTCACCGGCATCTCCCAACCGGGCAGCCTGCCGCCCAAGGTCGCCAAGATCCTGGAAGAACGCGGGCTGCCGGCACCGCAGCCGCTGGCCTGCCCGACGACGCTGTGGGATGTGTTCGGCGAGCAGGGCCATCCGGTGCGCGCCACCGTCTCGGACATGGGGCCGCTCCTGCTCGGGCGCATGCTCGCCCTCAACGAGACCCAGCAGGGCGTGCTGTCGCTCGTCTTCAAGATCGCCGACGACCAGGGGCTCGCGCTGCTCGACCTCAAGGACCTGCGCGCGATGCTGCAGTTCGCCGGCGACAACGCCAGCCAGTTCACCACCGAGTACGGCAACATCAGCCCGGCTTCCGTCGGCGCGATCCAGCGAGGCCTGCTGCAGATCGAGGCCCAAGGCGGCGACAAGTTCTTCGGCGAGCCGATGCTGGACATCGCCGATTTCATGCAGACGGTGGACGGCCGGGGGGTCGTGAACGTGCTGGCGGCCGACAAGCTGCTGAACTCGCCGCGCCTGTACGCCACGTTCCTGTTGTGGATGCTCTCGGAGCTGTTCGAAACGCTGCCCGAGGTGGGCGACCTGGACAAGCCCAAGCTCGTCTTCTTCTTCGACGAGGCGCACCTGCTGTTCGACGAGGCGCCCAAGGTGCTCATCGAGCGCATCGAACTGGTGGTGCGGCTGGTGCGATCCAAGGGCGTGGGGGTGTACTTCGTGACGCAGAACCCGCTGGACGTGCCCGACAGTGTGCTGGGTCAACTGGGCAATCGCGTGCAGCACGCGCTGCGCGCCTTCACGCCCCGCGACCAGAAGGCGGTCAAGGCCGCCGCCGAGACGATGCGCGCCAACCCGGGCCTGGACGTCGCGACCGCGATCACCGAGCTGGGCGTCGGCGAGGCGTTGGTCAGCTTCCTCGACGACAAGGGCCGACCGGGCATCACGCAACGCGTGTACGTGCTGCCACCGGGCAGCCAGATCGGCCCGATCACGCCCGAGCAGCGCCGCGCCCTCATCGCCGGCTCGCTGGTGGCGGGCGTGTACGAGAAGGCGGTGGACCGCGAATCGGCCTACGAGAAGCTCAAGAGCCGCGCGGTGGAGGCCAACGCCTCGGCGGACCGGCTGGCCCGCGAAGCGAGCGAGTCGATCAAGGACGGCATGAAAGGCGGCGCGGCAGGTGAGGCCGGCGGCGTGCTCGGGGGCCTGGGCGACGTGCTCTTCGGCTCCACCGGCCCTCGAGGCGGCAAGCGCGAAGGCGTGGTCGATGCGCTGGCCAAGTCGGCTGCTCGATCCATCGGCAGCGCGGTGGGCCGCGAGCTGATCCGCGGCGTGCTGGGCACCCTGCTGGGCGGCAGCCGCCGCCGCTGATCGGCCCCCACGGCGGCCGGCCGTCTCCTCGCCTCCCCGAGAGCCCACCCCCGGGCGACCTCGGGCGCCCCGCTCCACCTTCAACACCCTCGGAGAACCGATGTTCGAGAAGCTGTCTCCCGCCGCTGCCTGGGTGGTGCTCATCGTGGCCGGCCTGTTGGAAACCGTCTGGGCCGTCGGCATGAAGTACACCGAAGGCTTCAGCAAACCCCTGCCCACCGCCATCGTCATCGTCGTGGCGTGGGCGAGCTTCTACCTGCTCGGCATCGCGATGCGCCCCTTGCCCGCAGGCACCGCCTATGCGGTGTGGACCGGCATCGGCGCGGTGGGCACGGTGGCCCTGGGCATCGTGCTCTTCAACGAGCCCGCCACCTTCGCCCGGCTCGCGTGCGTGGCGATGATCGTGGGCGGCATCATCGGCCTCAAGCTGCTGCACGACTGAGTCACCGTCTTGAGAGTCAAGCGCCCCCGGTCGCGCCGCGCCCGCCCTCTAGGCCCCCCCGCATCCCGGGCGTGCGCCCGCCGACAGGACGGGCGGCTACGTTTCCTCACGATCTGCGTCGCGGCGTGAATTCTTCCGCGGAATGTGCGGTGCGGGCCTGGTCTTTCGGCCACACGGCAGCCCCGGACGTCCGCTAGATTGCGCGCACTTTCATCCTCGTGAGGAGACACATGACTTACAAGCTGCTGAGCCGGGCCGCACTGGCGGCCGCCGCCGGGCTGATCGCGGCCTGCAACCCGATCCCCGACACGATCAAGATCGGCGTTGCGCAACCGCTCTCCGGCCCGCTCGCTCCCTTGGGCCGCGACATGGTCAACGGCGTGCAACTGGCGGTGAACGATCTCAACAAGCGCGGCGTCGTCATCGACGGCAAGAAGGTCACCTTGGAGGTCGTGACGGCCGATGACAAGGCCCATCCGGAGGCGGGCAAGGCCGCGGCGCAGCAGCTCATCGAGGCCAAGGTCACCGCAGTGGTGGGGCACCTCAACTCGGGCGTGAGTATCGCGGCGGCGCCGCTGTATGCCGCGGCACACATCCCGCAACTGGCCATCTCGACGAAGCCCGAGTACACCCGACAGGGCCTGCCGACGACCTTCCGCCTGGTGGCCAACGACGCCTTGCAGGCCAAGGCGATGGGCTCCTATGCCGCGCGCTCGCTCAACGGCAGCTCCTATGCCGTCATCGACGACAGCACGCCCTACGGCAAGGGCCTGGCGGACGCCGCGGCCGCGCAGATCCAGCAGCTCAAGAAGGACGTGACGCTGCGCAAGTCGCTGGATGACAAGACCACCGACTTCGCGGCGCTCATCCCCGAACTGCAACAGGCCAAGGTGGACGTGATCGTCACGACGCTGGCGGACTTCCAGGTGCTCGCGCTGATCGACCAGCTTGCCCGCGCCGGCATGAAGCACGTGCAGATCCTCGGCGGCGACACCATCAAGACCGACAAGCTCCTGAAAGCGGAGCTGCCGATCAAGGGCGTGTATGCGACCTCGCCGATCATCGAGCCGCGCGAGTTCCTGCAGGGCAAGGTGTTCCTCGACCGCTACCGCGAGGCGTTCAAGTCCGACCCGGTGTACGGCTCGCACTATGCCTACGACGCGGTGTGGGTGCTGGTGGCCGCCATGCAGCGGGCCAAGACGGTGGACGGCGAAAAGCTCACTGCCGAGCTCAAGCGCATCGACGCCCTGGCCCCGGTGACCAACAACGTGCGCTTCCGCGAGGACGGCGAGCAGCACTACGGTGTGGTGAGCGTGTACACCGCCCGCGGTGGCGTGTGGGAGGCCCTCACCCGCTCCGACGCCTGGTAAGCCGCCGGACCCCGGCAGCCGAGCGCAAGAGGCTGCCTTTCCGAGAGTTCCCTCCGCACGGGCGCCGCTTCGTCGGCGCCCGGTTCGTTTCGTCGCCCCCGGGCGGGGCGAGTCCAACGCGTGGCGAGCCCCGGGCGTCAGTCGTCCCAGCCGCCGTGGCGGCCTCGCCAACCGTCGTGGCGGTGCTTGTACTTGTGCTTGTGCCAATGACCCGGGGCCGGGTACACGACCACCGGTGCGGGCTGTACGTACACGGGCCGCGGCGCGTACATCACGGGCGGGGGCCCGAACATCACCGGCGGCCCCGGGTACACCACGGTCGGGGCGGGATACACCACCGCGGGGGCCGGGTAGGTCACGATCGGCCGGGCGTTGGAGACCGTGGTGGACACGCCCGGGCTGTGCACGCCGATGGACCAGTAGATGTTGTCACCCGCCCAGGCAGGCATGGCGCTCAGGGCGCCCCAGGCCAGCGCAGCGCCGGCCAACCAGATACGTCGAATCATGGCGACTCCTCGCGGGCCCGAGTCGCGGGCCGTGCTGCTTTGCCCCCGCGCCAGCCATCGCTGGCCCTGGGCGCAAAGCGGTACCGCACCGCCGGCACTGCCGACGGCGCCTCCACCCGATCAACGCACCAGCGCCCGGGCGGATGACGCCAGCATGGGCTCTTTTACCTTTTCTCACGACTGCGCGTGGCGGCGCCGGGCGGGCGCGCGCGGCCGCAGGTGAACGTCGCCCGTCTTGGCGCCCCTCTTAGAATCGACCGATCGTCCGAATCCCTCCATCTCCCCTCAAAGAACACTCACCGCCATGTCGGCACCCGCCCCCAAAGACGAAGCCAAAGTCAGCAACTTCCTGCGGCAAGTGATCGAGCGCGACCTGGCCCAAGGCCGTTACGACGGCCGCCGCTGGGCCGGCAGCCCGGGCGACGGCACTCACCACGAGCACGGCGGGCCGGACCCGGCCAAGGTGCGCATGCGCTTTCCGCCCGAGCCCAACGGCTACCTGCACGTCGGCCATGCCAAGAGCATCTGGCTCAACTTCAGCCTGGCGCAAGAGTACGGCGGTGTGTGCCACATGCGCTTCGACGATACCAACCCCGAGAAGGAAGAGCAGGAGTACGTCGATGCCATCCTGGATGCCGTGAGGTGGCTGGGTTGGAGCTGGGAGGCGCACGGCACCCGCCACCTCTACTACGCCAGCGACTACTTCGACTTCATGTACCGGGCGGCCGAGTACTTGATCGAGACGGGCCACGCCTACGTCGACGAGCAGACGCCCGAGCAGATGCGCGCCCACCGGGGCACGCTGACCGAGCCCGGCATCGACAGCCCCTACCGCGACCGCCCCGCGGAGGAGAGCCTGGCGCGCTTTCGCGAGATGCGCGACGGCCGGCACGCGGACGGCGCGATGGTGCTGCGGGCCAAGATCGACATGGCCTCGCCCAACATCAACCTGCGCGACCCGGCCATCTACCGCATCAAGCACGCGACGCACCACAACACCGGCGACACCTGGTGCATCTACCCGATGTACACCTTCGCGCACCCGATCGAAGACGCGCTGGAGAACATCACCCACAGCATCTGCACCCTGGAATTCGAGGACCAGCGGCCCTTCTACGACTGGCTGCTCGAGCGCATCGTGCCCATCCTGCGCGCGCCGCAGTTCGAGCGTGCCAAACAACTGATCGAGCGCATCGAGCAACAGGGACTGGAGGCCGGCAAGGAGTTCGCGCTGCGCTGCCACAACCACGCGCACAAGCTCGGCCCCAACACCGAGCCCGAGCGGCAGATGCGCGCGCTCTTCATGAAATGGGAGCATGACCGCGAGGCGGTGCTACGGGACCTGCCGCAGTTCTTCAACCTGCTCAAGACGCAGACGCACCAGTTCACCCCGCTGCTGGCCTCGAGCCTCGAGGCGTACCGGATCGAGCCCTTCAACCTGCCGCACCAGTACGAGTTCGCACGGCTCAACCTCACTTACGTCGTCACCAGCAAGCGCAAGCTCAAGCAGCTGGTGGACGAAGGCATCGTCAGCGGCTGGGACGACCCGCGCATGCCCACCATCGTCGGCCTGCGCCGCCGCGGCTACACGCCCGAGGCCATTCGCCTGTTCTGTGAGCGCACGGGTGTCAGCAAGGCCGGCGGCTGGATCGACTACAGCAACCTCGAGATCGCCCTGCGCGACGACCTGGAAGGCAAGGCCCCGCGTGCGATGGCCGTGCTCGACCCGGTCAAGCTCAAGCTCACCAATTGGGCGCAGGTGTTCGGCAGCGCCGACCACCGCGAGCCCTGCACCGCCCCGGCCCACCCCCAACGACCCGAACTCGGCCAGCGCCACTTCAGCCTCGGCCCCGAGATCTGGATCGAGCGCGAGGACTTCGCCGAGACGCCGCCCAAGGGGTTCTTCCGCCTCTTCCCGGGCAACAAGGTGCGGCTCAGGTACGGCTACGTGATCGAGTGCACCGGCTGCGAGAAGGACGAGGCCGGCCACGTGACGTCCGTGCTCGCCACCGTGGTGCCGGACACCAAGAGCGGCACCCCGGGCGCCGACGCGGTCAAGGTCAAGGGCACCATCACCTGGGTCGGCGTGCACGACGCCGTGCCAGCCGAGGTGCGCCTGTACGAGCGCCTGTTCACCGACCCGCAACCCGACGCCGGCGGCAAGGACTTCAAGGCTGCGCTGAACCCCGACAGCCTGAAGGTCGTGGCAGCGTACGTCGAGCCGTCACTGGCCGAGGCCGAAGCCGAAGAGCGCTTCCAGTTCGAGCGGCACGGCTACTTCGGCACGGACCGCCACGATCACGCGGCGGGCAAACCGGTGTTCAACCGGATTGCGGGCTTGAAGGACAGTTGGAGCAAATAGGAGCGGCGGGGCCCGGTCAGTATCCGAGCAGGTTGCGCCGCACGTGCAGCAGGTGCTCGAGGGTCAATTGCCGGGCCAGCGCGGCGTCCCGGTCCTTGAGGGCCGCGACGAGGCGCCGATGCTCGGCCTGATACGCCGCGCGCCGCTCCGCCGTCAAGCTGCGCCGCTTGAGCTGGCCCCAGACGTCCTGGCTGCGCACTTCGTTCATGAGGTCGAACACCTCCCGCAGGAAGTTGTTGCGCGTGGCCTGGGCGATGGTCTCGTGCAGCTTCGCGTCCCAGACCTCGAATTCCTCCATCGTGGCGGCCGCCTCGGCGCACGCGCAGCATTCCTCCATGCGCTGGAAGTCCGCCGGCGTGGCGTGTCGAATGACCATCTCGACGATGGCCGGTTCGAGGGCGAGCCGCGCCTCCATCAGTTCCGCCGGGCTGGTAGTGGCCGCAGTGCCGGCGTCGCTCGAATCCGCTGCGCCGGCGCCCGGCCCCCTCACGTAGGTGCCGCTGCCGACCGTCTGTGTGATCAGCCCGCGCTCCTTCAGGCTGGCGAGAACCCTGCGCACGGTGGTGCGGCTCACTTGATACCGCTCGCTCAACTCGCGCTCCGTGGGCAGGCGCTGACCGGGCCGCCAAAGGCCTGACGCGAGATGGTGCAGGAGGTCTTGGCGCAGCTTGTGTCCGGTGTCCATCGCGGCGTGGCAAGAGAAGAATACCAAATCATACCAAAAGACGGCCCTCTGGCTTCAGCGCTGTAGGTCAAGTCTTCAGGTCTATGGGCCGATGGAGGGAAAACCCGCCTGTTGCCGACCCGCGGGTTGGACCACACTTTGGTCTTATTGGTTCTTTTGGTATCAAAAGGAGCGAGCTTGAAGATCGCCACATTCATGCACGCCGGGCGCGTGCAGGTGGGCCTCGTCGCAGGCGACGGCCGGCACGTCGCCCCCCTGGACGTGAAGCCCGAGGACACTCCCCGCGGAGCCCTTTCCCTCATCGAGCGGCTGAGTGCCGGCGCGCCGATGCCCGCCGCGGCCGGTGAACCGGTCGAGTTGGACCGGGTGCGTCTGCTCGCCCCGCTGCCGCTGCCGCGGCGCAACCTGTGGTGCGTCGGGCGCAGCTACAGGGCCCATGCCCAGGAGTTGCAGTCCTCGGTGTTCAAGGGCAACGATGGGGCCACCGAGACCTGGCCCATCGTGTTCACCAAGGTTCCCGAATGCGTGGTCGGCCCCTACGACGACGTGCGGCTGCCCACGTGCATCACCGAGCAGGTGGACTACGAGGCCGAACTGGCGGTGGTGATCGGCCGCGGCGGCAAGAACATCTCCCGCGCCGAGGCGATGGGCCACGTGTTCGGCTACACGGTGGTCAACGACGTGACGGCCCGGGACGTGCAGATGCGACACCAGCAATGGGACATGGGCAAGTCGTTCGACACCTTCTGCCCCATGGGGCCTTGGATCGTGACTGCCGACGAAATGGATGGCCGCCGCACGCGGGTGCGTTGCTGGGTCAATGGCGAGCTTCGGCAGGATGCCTCGACCGAGCAGATGATCTTCGACATCCCGACCTTGATCGAGACGGTGTCCCGGGGGATCACGCTCTACCCCGGCGACGTGATCGCCACCGGCACGCCGGCCGGGGTCGGGTTGGGGATGAACCCGCCGCGCTTTCTGCGCCCGGGGGACGTCGTGCGCATCGAGGTGGAGGGCGTCGGCGTGATCGAGAACCGATTCGTCGGCTGACGCTCACGCTCTGCCGCACAAAGAGGAAAGAGGAGACAAAGCATGAACCCCTGTCGTCGCAGCTTCGGCTGCATGCTCGGTGCAGCCCTGGTGGTCGCGGCCTCTGTGTGGCCCGCGCACGCCCAGGCGGCCTATCCGGACAAGCCTGTCACCTTGATCGTGCCCTTTCCACCCGGTGGCGTGGCCGACGCCGTGGCACGCCCGCTGGCCGAGGCGTTGGGGCGCGAGCTGAAGCAGTCCGTGGTGGTCGAGAACAAGGGCGGGGCCGGCGGCGCATTGGGCATCGGCGCCGCCGCCCGCGCGCCGGCCGACGGCTACACGCTGCTGCTCAGCCTGTCGTCGATCTCGATGCTGCCGGAGGCCGACCATCTCCTCGGCCGCAAGCCGAGTTTCCAGCCCGAGCAGTTCAAGCCCATCGCTCGCATCACTGCCGACCCCACGGTGCTGGTGATTCGCGCGGACGCCCCCTGGAAGACGCTGGAGGACTTCCTGGCGGACGCCAAGCGCCGGCCTGGACAGGTCAACTACGGCAGCTCGGGCAACTACGGCACCGTGCATGTGCCCATGGCCCAACTGGAGAAGGCCACCGGCATCAAGATGACGCACATCCCCTTCACCGGCGCGGGCCCCGCGGTGACGGCGTTGTTGGGGGGTCAGGTGGACGTGCTGGCCAGCGGCCCGGCCAGCGTGGTGCAGCACATCAAGGCCGGCAAGCTGCGGGCCCTGGCGCACTGGGGCGACAAGCCGCTCACCTCGCTGCCCGAGGTACCCAGCCTGCGGGACCGGGGCATCCCCGTGCAGTATGCACAGTGGTCGGGGCTCTTCGCACCCGCCGCTGCTCCGACAGAAGTGATCGAGACGCTGCGCGCGGCGATGCAGCGGCTGTCCAGGGACCCCGCCTTCCGACAGGCCATCCACAACACGGGCAGCCCGCTCGACTACCTCGATGCCGACGAGTTCTCGCGCTACTGGGCGCAGGACATCGTCAAGATGAAAGACCTCGCCAAGCACATCGGCCGGCTGGAGTGACGGCGCGGCTTTCCTCGGCGGGCACGGCGCGGGCCTGGGCGCAGGCGCGCAGGGCCGCGGCTCGTGGGCACTCGGCTTGCCTGGCACTGCCAGCCCAACGTCCTGTCCGAAGGAGGCCCTTCCATGAGCGATCCCGCCCCGCGCGGCGGCCCGGTGGTCGTCGGCATCAACCGCACGCAAGACGGCAGCATCTGCGTGATGCAAGGCTCACGGTTGCTCTGCGCCATCCAGAAGGAGCGCATCACCCGGCGCAAGCACCACTGGGGCAAGGTCGGCGATCTGCGTGACGTGTACCGCGACGTGGTGACGGGGCTGGATCAGCCCATCGACGCGCTGGTGGAGTGCTACTCCTCGGACGCCGAAGTGCAGCGCCTGGACGAGTACGAGCAGGAGATCGCCGAGGTGTTGCACCTGGCCCCCGGCTGCAAGCGCGCGCGCATCTCGCACCACCTGGCGCACCTGTACAGCGTGTTCCACCCCTCGCCCTTCGAGGAGGCGGCGGTGATGATCGTGGACGGGCAAGGCAGCGCCGTGTCCGACCTCACCGAGCCCTGGGACGGCGCGGGCGAAGTGCCGGGGCACTGGCGCGAGGTGTCGTCCTTCTACCGCGTGGACCGTCGGGGCCGCTTCGAGTGCCTGGGCAAGCAGCTCTACGAGGGCGAGGGCTCGACGCCCGTGGGCCTGGGCATGTTCTATTTCCTGTTGACGCAGGCGATGTTTCCCGGCGAGGGCAACGAGGGCAAGGTGATGGGCCTGGCCCCGCACGGGGACCCGGACGCGCTCGGGCTGCCGCCTTTGGAGGTGGACGGCTACAAGGTCGCCATCCCCCCGGCATGGCGCGACCTCATCGCGGTGCGGCCGCGCTTTCGCTACGACCCCAAGGACCGCTCCAAATTCCGAGACGTGGCCAACCTCGCGGCCGCCGGGCAGCGTGCGTTCGAGGAGGCATTGCTCGAGCTCGCGCACTGGCTGCACCGGCAGACGGGCCTGCCCCATCTGTGCTTTGCCGGGGGCACCGGGCTCAACTGCTCGGCCAATGACCTGCTGCTGCGCCGCACGCCCTTCGAGCGGGTGTTCATCCCCCCGGCCCCGAGCGATGCGGGCACCTCGATCGGCTGCGCGGTGTACGGGCTCACCGCGCTTCTGGGGCAGCGGTGCGAATGGCGTTGGCGCCAGGACTACCTCGGCCCCGAGCCGCGCATGGCAGACATCGAGGCCGCGTTGGAAGGCGCGGACGACCTGGTCGTTGAAAAGCCCGACGATCTGGCGGTGGCCATCGTGGACCTGCTCGTGCAGACGAAGGTGGTCGCGCTGTACCAGGGGCGCAGCGAATTCGGCCCGCGGGCGCTCGGGCATCGCACCATCCTCGCCGACCCCCGCCGCGACGAGGTTCGCGACTGGATCAACGCGCGCGTGAAGCAGCGCGAGTGGTTCCGCCCGCTCGCGCCGATCGTGCTGCTTGAGCATGCGGACAAGTTCTTCGACATGCGCCGGCCCTCGCCTTTCATGCAGTTCGCGGCCCCCGTGCACCGCGAGGCGGCCTCGCTGATTCCGGCCGTCACGCACGTGGACTGCACCGCTCGGCTGCAGACGGTGGGGCCGGACGACGACGCCTTCTTGCGCCGGGTGCTCGAGACCTTCCACGCCCGCACCGGCGTGCCGGTGCTGATGAACACCTCGTTCAACCGCAAGGAGGAGCCGATCGTCGAGACGCCCGCGCAGGCGGTGGAATCGTTCCGCCGAACGCCGATGCACGCGCTGGCGATGCCGCCCTATCTGGTGCGCAAGAAGGTCGAGCCCGAGGCGGTGGGGCCGGTCGCCGACGAGCACCGGGCGTGATCCGCGGCTACCCCGCGTGGCCCAGCGTGCACGCAGGCGGCACGCTGGTGTTGCACGTGTCCACCGACGCGCCGCGTTTTTGCGTGGCGTTCCACCGGTGGTGGCACGGTTTCGAGCACGTGCACACCAGCGGCTGGATGGACGGCCTCGCCGCCCCGGAAGGCCGCCCCGAGGCCGACTGGGGCTGGCCGGCATACGAGTTCGCCATCCGGCGCACCTGGCCGCCCGGTGTGTACGTCGCCCACCTGCAGGAGCCCGATCCTCAGCCCTTGGCTGCCGCGATGGACCGTGCCGCCGCGCTCTTCGTGGTGCGAGGGCCGGGCCGCAGCCCCCTCGTGTACAAGCTGCCGATCGCCACCTACCAGGCCTACAACTGGACGGGCGGCGGCTGCTTCTACGATCGCCCGCCCCGCTCGGCCGACCCGGCGCGCCCGGGGGCGCGTCTGAGCTTGCAGCGCCCAGGCGGCGGCATCGGAGGCATCACCTTCGGCGCCCCGGACCACTACGACCCCGGCTCGCCGCGGCAGACCTTCGCGCACTGGGACGCCCCCTTCATCCGGTGGCTGGCGGCCGAAGGCCACGAGGTGGAGTTCTGCACCGACCTGGACGTGCACCGCGAGCCCGACCTGCTGCCCCGCCACCGGCTGATGGTGAGCGTGGGGCACGACGAGTACTGGAGCGAGGCGATGCGCGACCATGTGGAGGTCTTCGTCGCGGCCGGTGGCCGTGCGGCCTTCTTCGCGGCCAACCTGTGCTGGTGGCGCATTCACCTGGTGGAGGGCGACCGCGCGATGGTGTGCCACCAAGGCGGGCCGAGGGGCGCCTTCGACCACTGGTGGCCCGCCTCGGGCGCGGGGCGGCCGGAGGACGGTCTGGCCGGGGTGAGCTACCGGCACGGCGGCGGCTGGTGGGACGGGCCCCGCGAGGCGCACGGCTACATCGTGCAGCAGCCCGGCCATTGGGTCTTCGAAGGGACGGGGCTGACGCTCGGCGCGCGCTTCGGCGAGGCGAGCACGCCGCCGCTCGTGGGCTACGAATGCGACGGCGCCGCGCTGGAATGGGCGGATGCCGGCTGCTCACGCGTGCGCCTGGCACCGTGGGCCGCGGAATGCGGCACGCCGCCGCAGCTGGAAGTGCTGGCCGCCGCCCCGCTTGGCCCCCGCTGGCAGGAGCTGCCTCATCGCGAGCGGCACGCCGCCTGGGAAGGGTTGCACACCGCCACCATGGGCCTGCACCGCAAGGGCAAGGGATGGGTGTTCACCGCAGGCACGACCGACTGGGCCCAGGTCCTCGCCAATGGCAGCGACCCCGTCGTGCCCGTCGTCACGCGCAACATCATTCGCCGGCTCGCGCACGCCCCCTGACGCGCCCCAGCGGCCCGCAAGGCAGGCCGTCACGCCGGGTGTCACGTCGGCCGTCCCGGCTGGTCGCGCCAGGCGGAGCGGGAATAGAGCCTGCGGTCGAACAGACGGCCGAACGTGAACAGATTGCCCAGCATGCCCCCGACGGTGGACAGGTGATTGACGCTGCGCATCGCCTCGAGCGCGAACTGCTGCACCACCACGCGCTCGCTGATGTCATGCCCCTCGGCCACCTTCGACAGACGGTGCAGCACATACAGCCCGAGCGCGGCCGAGATGGCGAACAGGAACTCCCAGTGCGTCAAGGTGAACACCGACACGTCACCCTCGGCATACGCCGAGGCCCAATGGAAAGCGAGCGAGAGCTGTGAGTGCTGCAGCCACTCGGCCACGGCCCCGGCCAGCAGCGGCGCCGTGCCGCCCACCAGCGAACCGACCAGGCTGATGGCCGCCAGATAGGCCGTGCCCTGCCCTTGCGGCGCCAGCTTGAGCCCGATGTTGCCGTTGGCCAGGCCGATCCCTCCGGAGGCCGTGCCCATGACGACGTGGATGAGATAGAGCATGGGCAGCGTGAAGCGGTGCGGCTGCGGCTCGGCGACGAACACGAGGGCCAGCACGCAGGTGAACCATGCAGGCAACGCCACCGAAAGGATGGCCTTGTTGCTGAGGCGGTCCGACAGCCGGCCCCAGAGATACAGCGTCAGCGCGTTGGCCACCTGGCTCGCCACCCACAGCGTGGTCACCGTTCCGAGGCTCAGTCCCAGGTGCTTCATCAAGTACACCGTGAGGAAGGGCCCGGCGAAGTTCGAAGCCACGTTCCACGACGCCATGAACACGAGGAAGTTGCGGAAGTTGGCATCGGTGAGCGGCTGCCCCAGGCGCGAGAACACCGTGCCGTGCGGATGGCTCACCATGCGCGGCTCCGGCACCCGGGCGAGCGCCCAGGAGCTCATGAAGCCCGCCAAGGCCGCGGCAGCGAAGGACGCCGAGTAGGCGTACAGCGCCGGCTCGAAGGGCCAACGATCGATCAACTGGCCGGCCGCCAGCGTGCCGACGCACGCGATGCTGGTGGACCAGAACAGGCGTTTGGCGAAGAAGGCGCCCAGCCCGTCGCGGGGCAGGAGCTGGTGCAGCCAGGAATTGAGCGCGCAGGCGCACACCGAGCCGAGCGCGGAGATGCAGAACTGCATCGCGATGAGCAGGTGCAGGCGGTTGGCGTGGTCGGCCACCCAGGGCAGGAGGGCCATCGACAAGATGAGCACGCGCGCCGCCGTGACGGCCACGACGGCGATCTTGCGGCGCTGCTGCAGCCGCTCGACGAGCGCGATGGCGGGCAGCTGCAGCGCCTGAGCCATCAATGGAATGGCGGCCAGCAGGCCGATCTGCATGGGCCCGGCGCCCAGCGCGAGGGCGAAGCCCACCAGAACGACCCCGCCTTGCAGCGAGCCGGCCAGGCTCGCCCACGCCGCATCACGAACGAGGAACCGTTTGCCGTGCTCCAGGGCGTCGGCCGTGACGTGCTCGTCGGGACTCAATCGCATGCCGCGCCCACAGCAAGCCCGGTTCCCGGCGCACTGGCCGTGGTGGTTGCGCAAGCGTCAGGGCTCAGGCACGCAGCGGCAACCCCGGCGATGGCGCGGGTCCGACCGCGCTCACCCGACCACGTTCACCCGGCGGCGGGCTCGCCGCCAGAGACGCGTTCGATCACCTGTCGCGCCGCCAGCTCGCTGCGCAGCGAGCGCTCCAGCGGACTGCGGCACAGGCCGGCATGTCGGTACTGCAGGTTCTCGTACACCTGCGCCGCCGACGGAAAGGCCTCGAGCACCGCGTGGAGGGCGTCGTCGGCGCGCGTGTCCTGCAACAACTGCTGCAAGCGCCGCACGACGGCCAGGTACTGGTCGGCGTCGACCGGCTCCTGGCTGTGATCCAGCCGCTCCAGCAGGCGGGCGAGCGTGGCCAGGGGCACCAAACGCCCCGGTACCCGAACGACTTGCGTGGTGGTGTGGGTGGCGTTCATGTTCCGAATACCGTCAATCGCCGGCCCGGGTGCCGGCTGCGTGGACACTTGCCCCGGAAATGGGGTCGAAGGCACGGCAATCAAGGCCCGCCGGCCGAGCGCGGGCTGCCAGCTCCTGCGCCGCGCGGGAGGCTGCCTGCTTGCGATTCCTCAATGGCGCTGGGCCGGCGGCCACCACCATCGAAGACCATCGCCCTTGCCCTCTTCCGACTGGCCGTGACCCGCATCCTCCTGATCCAGGGCCATCCCGACCCCGACCCGCACCGCCTCTGCCACAGCCTGGCCCATGCCTACGCGCAAGGCGCGGCGGACGCCGGGCACGAGGTGCGCCGGATCGACGTGGCCCGCCTCGACTTCCCGCTGCTGCGCACCAAGGCGGAGTGGGAGTCCGGGACCGCCCCGCCGGGCCTGCAGTCGGCCCAGCAGGACATCGCCTGGGCCGAGCACCTGGTGCTGTTCTTCCCGCTGTGGCTGGGCGACATGCCCGCCTTGCTGAAGGGCTTCCTGGAACAGGTGGCGCGGCCGGGCTTCGCCGTGGGGCGTGGCGAGGGCGGCCTGGGCGCCAAGCTGCTCAAGGGGCGCTCGGCGCGCGTCGTGGTCACGATGGGGATGCCGGCGCTCGTCTATCGCTGGTACTTCCGCGCACACAGCGTGCGGTCGCTGGAGCGCAACATCCTGGGCTTCGTCGGCATCGCGCCGGTGCACGAGACGCTGGTCGGCGAGGTCGAGCAGCTCGACGAGGCCGCGCGTCGCCGCTGGTTCTCCAAGCTGCGCAGCCTCGGCCGCGCGGCGATGTGAAGACCTGCCTGTGCCGTGCGGCGTGGGGCTCGGCCAGGGCGGCACGCCAGTGCGGCACTCCCGGGGCCTGTAGGCCCAGGCCGACACGCCCGGCGGCTTGCGGCCGACGGACGGGGCCGCCGCGACGCCCTACGCTTGCCGTCATGGAGCCGCAGCGTGCGGCCCCACCCCCTGACGGATGGAGTGAAGAGATGAGAAGCGTTCGTACCCTTGGCACCCTGGCCTCGGCGCTGGTGCTGGCAGCCGCCGTGAGCGGCTGTGCCAACATGTCGGAGCGCGACCGCAACACCGCCATTGGCGCGGCCGCCGGTGGCGTGGCCGGCTCGGTGCTCACCGGCGGCAGTACCGCGGGCACCATCGGCGGCGCGGCCGTGGGCGGCATCATCGGCAACCAGACGGGCAAGAAGGACCGCTGAGCACCGGCCGACCCCTATCACGCGCTGGCACGCAGGGGCGCCCGAACCGGCGCCCCTGCGTGTGTTTGTTGCCGATTTTCGACAGCGCAAGGCCCGTCGCTCGGCCTATCATGGGACAAAGAGCGCCTGCAAGGGCAGCGAGGGGTCGGCGATGGATGGGGGCCGCAAGCAGGCTGTCACACACACACAGCCCAACGAGACGGCATGGTGGGAAATGGTGCCCGGCTTGGTGGTGGCCGCCGGCACGGACGGGACCCCTGTCTACGTAAGCGATGCCTTCCGCGACGCCGCGGGCTGCCGCGAGGGTGATGGCGGCTGGCTCGACGGGCTGGAACCCGGCTCGCGCGACGAGCTTCTCGACCACCTGGCGCGCCGCCAGGACTTCAGCGTCTGCCTGCGATGGCAGTGGCCCGACGCCGGGGCGCGCTGGCTCGAATGTACGGGCTACTGGCACCCGGGCAGGGCGCATCACGTGTGCCTCTTCCACGATGTCACGAGCGGCAAGACCGCCGAGCTGGAGGCCCGGGCCCAGGCCGAGTTGCTGCGCATGACGGCCGACAACGTGCCCGCGCTGATCGCGTACTACTCGGCGCACGACTACACCTGCCTGTTCGCGAACAAGCAATACGCCCAGACCTTCGGCTGGGACGAGCGCAGCATCGTCGGACGCACCTTCGCCGAGGTGATCGGCGAGGACGCCGCGCAGGAGATCGATCCGCACGTGCAGAAGGTGGTGCGCGACCGCCAGCCGGTGTCCTACGTGCGCAAGCGCTCGCTGCCCGACGGCCGCACGCAGTGGATCGAGGTCTCGCTGCGTCCGCACTTCGATGCCCAAGGCCAAGCCATCGCGGCCTTCGTGCTGATCATCGACATCACCCGCCACCGCCTGGCCGAGCAGGCCGTGCGCGAGTCCGAGGAGCGGCTGGCGAAGTTCATGCAGGCCAGCGCAGAAGGGGTGGTGTTCCACCAGGACGGCTATATCACCGACGTCAATCCTCCGGTGTGTGAACTCGTCGGCTACTCGCGCGAGGAACTGCTCGGCCGCCATACGCTGGACTTCATCTCCCCCGAACACCGCGCGAAGGTGGCCCACCTCCAGGCCACCGGGCAGGACGCCACCTACGAGAGCGAGATCATCCACAGGAGCGGCGAGCGCATCCCGGTGGAGTTCATCGGCCGCACGATGGTGCGCAACGGCGAGCGCCTGCGCATGTCCATCGTGCGCGACATCCGCGACCGGCACGCCGCCCAGCGGCGCATCCGGCACCTGGCCCACCACGACGTGCTGACCGGCCTGCCGAACCGGCTGGCCTTCATGGAGGACCTCGAGCACCGGCTGGCCGTCGCACGCAACAACGACGAGCGACTGGCCCTGCTCTTCATCGACCTGGACAACTTCAAGCGGGTCAACGATTCGCTGGGCCACCTCGTGGGGGACAAGCTCCTGCAGTCGGTGGCGGGCCGCCTGGCCGGCAGCCTGCGCTCCAGCGACCGCGTCGCCCGCTTCGGCGGCGACGAGTTCCTGGCGCTGCTCAGCAACGCGCGCCGCCGCGACGACGTGGAGGACGTGGCCCGCAAGCTCCTCGCCGCTGTGGAGGTGCCGATCGAAGTCGAGCGACGGATGCTGTCGGTGACACCCTCCATCGGCATCGCCCTCTTTCCCGACGATGCCGAGACGCCCGGCGACCTGGTGCGCCACGCCGACCAGGCGTTGTACCTCGCCAAGGCCCGCGGTCGCGCCAACTTCCAGTTCTTCGACCCGGCGCGCGCCGACGCCGCCTACGAGGCGCTGCTGCTCGAAGGCGAGTTGTCCCAGGCCCTGGAGCGCGGCGAATTCGAGCTGATGTACCAGCCCCAGGTGCGGCTCACCGACGGCCGCCCCGTCGGCGCCGAGGCACTCCTGCGGTGGCGCCACCCCCAACGCGGGCTGATGCTGCCCGGCGAGTTCCTGCCCGCCATCGAGAACCAGCGGCTGATGCTGCCGCTCGGACAGTGGGTGCTGACCGAGGCCTTGCGACAGGCGCGGCGCTGGACGGCCCTGCTCGGCCGCCCCTTCCCCGTCGCGGTGAACCTCTCGAACGTCCAGTTCCACGCCAGCAACCTGCTCGCCACCATCGAGCGCAGCCTGCGGCAGGAAGACGTGCCGGGCCACCTGTTGGAGCTCGAGCTCAGCGAGCGCATGCTGATGGACGACCTCCCGGAAGTGCAGCGCAAGCTGCAGCGGCTCAAGCAATGGGGCGTGCAGCTGGCGGTCGACGACTTCGGCACCGGCTACTTCTCGCTGCGCCACCTCAAGGAACTGCCGATCGACAAGGTCAAGATCGATCGCTCCTTCGTGCTCGAACTGCCCGGCTCGGCGGGCTCCGCAGCAATCGCGCAATCGATCATCCAGGTGGCGCGCAGCATGGGGCACCGGGTGACCGCCGAGGGCGTCGAGAACGAGGCCCAGCGCGCCTTCCTGGAAGTCCACGGCTGCGACGAGTACCAGGGCTTCCTGGCCGCGGAGGCGCTGCCGGGCGATCGCTTCGTGGCCTGGATGCGAGAGCGCCTGACGGGCCCCGCGCTGGCGTGAGGACGCCCGCCGGCGCGGCCCTGCTCCGCTTGACAGAACTGACGCGAAGCTTACGATTTGCGCATCGTGGGCGTGGGGCCGGCCAGGGAGTCGCCATGAATCTGCACCAGATGCAAGCCCTCAAGCGGTGGCACGTCGTGCATCGGGACGACCACCCCGTCGAGTACCGGGTGTACGACGCCGTCTTGACCGCATGGGTACTGGGCTGGGTGGGGGTGCCGGCGGCCCTGCTGCTCGCCCCCTGGCACCTGATGCCGCTGTGTCTGCTGTGCTCGCTCGCGCCGGAGCTCTACGTGAGCTGGCGAGCGCGCATGCACGAGCGCCACCGCCTGCGCTGCGACTGGCTGGACGCCCTCGCGCGCGCCGACCGCTGAAGGGCCTCGGCCCGGCCGGCGCTCAAGCCGCGGCGTCTTCCACGGCCGCCCGCACCAGCGCCTTGATGAGCGGCTCGTCGATCGGCTGGCGATAGCGGCACTTCAGATGGCGCAACCCCTTGCCCCCGCCTTCCAACTGAGGGAAGCGCGCGGCCAGCCCAGCCCCTTGGAAGAACTGCAGATTGGCATGGCCCTTGTGCGTGACGATGGCCATGAGGTTCTGCCCGCGCAGACCGAACACCAGATTGCCCCACTTGACGGACTGCTCCAGCTCAGGCGCGGCCTCCAGCACGGCCCGCTGCAGAGACTGGGCGGTCAGCCGCTGCTCCGGCAGGAGGGCGTCGAAGTAGGCGGCCACCAGCGCGGCCGGTCTCACCGGGGATCTCATCGGTCGTGCGTTCCTTGCCCCGATTGTGACGCGGACCGGCCTCTCCTGCGAAGGGTTTGTCGAGGCCCGTCGATCGGCGTCCAGCCGTCGGACGTCGGCTCAGAGCTCCCGGGCCTCGAATGTGTTGCACGCTTGGACGCTGCCGCCTTCCCAGCCCCGGCGGAACCACCGGGCCCGCTGGGCACTGGTGCCGTGGGTGAAGCTCTCCGGCACCACCTGCCCTTGCGTTCGCCGCTGCAAGGTGTCGTCGCCGATCTGAGCGGCCGCACGCAGCGCCTCGTCCAGATCGCCGTGCTCCAGCACCTGCTTGCTGCGCTCGGCGTGGTGGGCCCACACGCCCGCGAAGCAGTCGGCCTGCAGCTCGAGCCGCACGGACAAGGCGTTGAACTGGGCCTCGCTCACACGCCCGCGCATGGACTCCACCTGGTCGGTGATGCCGAGCAGGCGCTGGACGTGGTGACCCACCTCGTGCGCAATCACATAAGCCTGCGCGAAGTCGCCCGGCGCGCCCAGGCGCTGCCGCAGGGTGTCGAAGAACTCCAGGTCGATGTACACCCGCTCGTCGGCCGGGCAATAGAACGGCCCCATGGCCGCCTGCCCCCGCCCGCAGGCCGTGGCAGTCGCCCCTCGAAAGAGCACGAGGCGCGGCTCCCGGTAGTCGGCCCCGGCGCGCGAGAAGAGCTGGTTCCACACGTCCTCGGTGTCGGCCAGCACGACGGCGACGAACCGCCCCATCGAGTCGTCGGCCGGCAGGCTTTGCGCCGGCACGGAGCGCGAATCGGGCGCCGGCCCCGTCGCCTCCATCATGCCGAGCAAGGTCAGCGGGTTGATGCCGAGCAGCCAGCTGAGCACCAGCGCCACCAGCACGCCGCCGATGCCCAGCCCGCCCCCGAGCCGCAGGCCCCCCAGGCCCGGTACGCCGGCGGATCGGCGGTCCTCCACGTTCTCGCTTTCGCGGCGGCCTTGCCAACGCATCGGGGCCTCCCAGTGGCACTCGTTCCCATGTCTGCGTAGCACGGCGAATGCCCGGCCCATGGAAGCAAGGGGCGGCCAGAGCGCCCCTCCCCGTCGCTGCGGAGCCCCTCATGCACAGCCCCTGATGCCGAGCCCCGCCCGAGCGGCGAGGGAATACCCCTTGCTGGCCTTTCGGGGAGCCCGCTCCCACCGGGGTGCGGGTGCAACCGTCCCACGAGGAAACCCCCATGGCCCGCATCAACTTCTTCGACTCGAAGGGCTGCCCTCTCGATCAGCAGCGCTTCACGTGGAAAGACCTCAATCCCAAGCCCATCAGCAAGCTCGACGACGACGCGTTCACCCGCGTGCGCGTCATCCTGCTCAACGGACTGGAGCTCGACGCCCTGCGCCTCAAGCACCTGATCGCTCGCTTCAACGGCGAGCTGCGCGTGCCGCTGGCCGAGGTGCGACGCGTCGAACAGCACCAGGCCACCGTCATCAACTGGCTGCTGGGCGCCGACCACTCGCCCATCGAGACGACCATCGCCTACGAGCAGGTCGCCATCGAGGTGACGGCGGCCGTCGCGCAGAACGAGCCCGATCCCTACCTCGCACAGGCCTACCGCTTCGGCCTGCTGGAGGACTTCGACCACCTCTATCGCTACTCGGCCCTGCTGGACCGGCTGGAGGGCAAGGATGCGAACAACATCCTGCAAGGCTATACCGACATCCTGCCGGGACGGCCGACGCTCCTCGAGCACCGCGCCCCCGTGGACGATGTCCGGACGCCCTACGACCGGACGACCGCGGCCTTGCTGAGCAAGATCCACGCAGCGCTCATCACCGCGGCCGAATACCAGACGCACGACTACTACATGAACATCGGGCCGCTCTTCGCCGACCCGGTCGCTCGCGAGCTCTACGCGGAGATCGCCTCCATCGAAGAGCAGCACGTCACCCAGTACGGCTCGCTGGAGGACCCCCACGAGAGCTTCCTCGAGAAATGGCTGATCCACGAGGCCACCGAGGTGTACGTCTATCACGCCTGCCTGGACCAGGAGAGCAACCCGCGCGTCAAGGCGCTGTGGGAGCGCTTCCTCGACTACGAGCTGGGCCACCTGCACCTGGTGGCGAGGCTCTTCGAGGACATCGAGCGCCGCGACGCCTCGCAGATCCTCACCGAAGTCGAGCCCATGATGCCGTTCAAGAGCCAGCGCGCCTTCGTGCGCGAGGTGCTGGAGCGCGAGGTGGGCTACCGGGCGATCGGCCCGCAGTTCACGACGGACGGTGCGGAGAGCGAAGCCACCCTCGCCTACCGGCAGCAGCTCAACTCGCAAGGCTCGCCCTCGCAGGCGGTCTCGGCGGGCTACCGCTGGACACCCGGCACCGAACTCGCCCGCAAGGTCGTCAACTACTGAACCCGGGAGACCCGCGATGCACAACACCACCCACATGGGGATGAACCGCACCGGCGCGAAGATGTCGCCGGTGGATGTGAGCCGCATGGCCGAGGCCGCCCTGGCCGCACCCGAGACCCTGCCCGAGGGCAAGAGCTTCGCCGCCATTCGCGGCGAGGCGATCACCGAGGCGGACCGCGTCGGCTCCGTCCCCCTGCCCGGCACCGTCAAGGGCGTGCTGACCACCGGCATGGCCAAGCTCAAGGGCGAGAAGCCCGAGGTGCTGATCGACAAGCTGGGCGAACGGCTCGCGTTCGAGAGAACCGGTGTGCGGCTCTACGAGGCGCTCATCACCAAGTGCCAGCTCGCCGCCGACGGTGCGTTCGTGCCGCCGCTGGAGGCCCTGCGCGAGATCCGCGAGGACGAGGCGCGCCACTTCCTGCTGCTGCAGACCACGCTGGAGAACCTGGGCGCCGATCCGACCGCGCAGACGCCCTGCGCGGACGTCTCGGCCGTGGCCAGCATGGGCCTCGTGCAGACGCTCACCGACCCGCGCACCACCGTGGCCCAGTGCCTCAACGCGATCCTGATGGCGGAACTGGCCGATCACGCGAGCTGGGAACTGCTCATCTCGCTGGCCGAGCAGACCGGCCATGACGAGATGGCCGAGACCTTCCGGGCGGCCCTCACGCAGGAGGAGGCGCACCTCGGGCAGGTGAAGACCTGGCTGCGGGAGGCGGTGGCCCGCGAGGCCACTTGAGGCGCGGCCCATGCGGCCCGTGCGGTGCGGGGGCGACCGCGGCGGCCGGGCGCCGGGCCTTATGTCTTCGCCCCCGGGGCATACGCCCCACCCCCCGCGGGGGTGACGGCCCGGCTTCGGGCGGCCGGGCGCCGGGCCTTATATCGTCGCCCCCGGGGCATACGCCCCACCCCCCGCGGGGGTGACGGCCCGGCTTCGGGCGGCCGGGCGCCGGGCCTTATATCGTCGCCCCCGGGGCGTGCGCCCCACCCCCCGCGGGGGTGACGGCCCGGCTTCGGGCGGCCGGGCGCCGGGCCTTATATCGTCGCCCCCGGGGCATACGCCCCACCCCCCGCGGGGGTGACGGCCCGGCTTCGGGCGGCCGGGCGCCGGGCGCCGGGCCTCAGGTCTTGGGCAGCGTCACGCCGCGCTGGCCTTGGTACTTGCCCCCGCGGTCGCGGTAGCTCGTCTCGCAGACCTCGTCGCTTTCGAAGAACAGCACCTGCGCGCAGCCCTCACCGGCGTAGATCTTGGCCGGCAGCGGCGTGGTGTTGCTGAACTCGAGGGTGACGTAGCCCTCCCACTCGGGCTCGAAGGGCGTCACGTTGACGATGATGCCGCAGCGTGCGTAGGTGCTCTTGCCCACGCAGATGGTGAGCACGTTGCGCGGGATGCGGAAGTACTCGACCGTGCGGGCGAGCGCGAAGCTGTTGGGCGGGATGATGCATACGTCGCCGACGAAGTCCACGAAGCTCTTCTCATCGAAGGCCTTGGGGTCGACGATGGTCGAGTTGATGTTGGTGAAGATCTTGAACTCGTTGGCGCAACGGATGTCGTAACCGTAGCTGCTGGTGCCGTAGCTCACGATCTTGTGGCCGTCGGCCGCATAGCGCACCTGCGACGGCTCGAAGGGCTCGATCATGCCGTGCTGCTCGGCCATGCGCCGGATCCATTTGTCGCTCTTGATGCTCATCGGGCCTGCCCCAGGAAAGGTCGTGCGATTGTAGGGGCCCCGCCGACCGCCCTCCCCCATGCCCACCGAGGCGCGGCAGCGCGATGCCGGCCGCTCCCCCGCCTAGGGAAAGTGCCGAGACAAACCGCACGACATTTCTGCGGATTCTTGCAGTCATCCGCGGGTCAAACGTCCTAGCATTGCAATGTGACGCGGCCGTGACCGGCCGTCCAGAGGAGAGTCTCATGCGCAAGGCCCTCGACCTGCTGACGCAGTACGCAGAGTACCACCGCGACCGTCGCAACATCGCGACGCATTTCGTCGGCGTCCCCTTGATCGTGTTCGCCGTGGGCGTCCTGCTCGGCCGGCCCCAGTTCCAGTTCGGCCCCTGGCTGCTCACGCCGGCGTGGCTGGTGTTCGCGGTCGCCGCGGTGTGGTATGTCACGCGCCACCTGGTGCTCGGGGTGGCGGTGAGCGTGGCGATCGGCGTCCTGATCGCGCTCGGCCAGCCCCTCGGCCAGCAAAGCACGTTCGTGTGGCTGGCGAGCGGCATCGGCGCCTTCGTGGTGGGCTGGGTGATCCAGTTCATCGGCCACTACTACGAAGGGCGCAAGCCCGCCTTCGTCGACGACCTGGTCGGCCTGCTGGTGGGCCCGATGTTCGTGGTGGCCGAGGCCATGTTCGCGCTCGGCTGGAACCGCGAGATGCTGCACGAGATCGAGAAGCGGGCCGGCCCGACGATGCTGCGCGACCTGGCGAACGCCCGTTCCTGAACCGCCCGCGCGGCACCGCCGGGCTCCCCTTGCGAGCCGCCTTCAAGCGCGGGCTTCAGCGGGCGGCGTGCCGGCCAGTTCCGGCTGGGCGTCGAAGCGCTCGCGGCCGCTGTAGAGCAGAAAGTGCCGGTTGGTGCACCGGGCAAAAAGCGCCATGCCGAGCCGCTCGGCCAGCCGGTGTCCCATCTCGGTGATGCCCGAGCGCGAGATCACCACGGCCACGCCCATCTGCGCGGCCTTGATCACCATCTCGCTGGTCAGGCGGCCCGTGGTGTAGAGGATCTTCCCCTCGCCTTCCACGCCCTCGAGCCACATCCAGCCGGCGATCGCGTCCAGCGCGTTGTGGCGGCCCACGTCTTCGGTGAAGATCAGCATCTGCTCCTGGTGGAACAGCGCGCAGCCGTGGACGGAGCCTGCGGACTTGTAGACCGTCTCATGGCGGCGGATCACGTCGAGCAGGGTGTAGAGCGCCGCCTGCGACAGGCGCGTGGCCGGCAGCCGCAATGACTCGACTTCGTCCATCACGCTACCGAACACCGTGCCTTGGCCGCAGCCGGTCGTCACGATCCGCCGGGCGGTGCGGGCTTCGAGGTCCGGCACGCCGCCTCGGGTGGTGATCGCACAGGCGTTGACGTCCCAGTCCACCTGGATCGAGGCGATGTGGCCGACGTCGGGCACCAGCCGCTGGTTGCGCAGATAGCCCAGGGCGAGCAGTTCCGGGTGGGCGCCCATCGTCATCAGCGTGACCAGTTCGCGCTTGTCGAGGTACAGGGTGAGGTCCCGTTCGGCCGGCATCTCGACCTGCCGCTCGTGGCCGAACTCGTCGAAGACGGCGGCGCGATGCGTGAAGCGGGTACTGGCGCTGCTGAGCAGCGGGCGTCGGGAATCAGGAGCGTTCATGGATCGGTGTGCAAGCGGCAGCGGCGGGCGCCGCCCCACACGATACCCTGGCGGGCCGGGCCGCTGCGAAGCGACTCCGGGGCGACCCTTGCGGCTGCGCGGGCGGCGCCTGCCGCCGTGCCGGTCACTGCTTGGGTGCAGCCGACTGCGGTTGGGGGGTGCTCGGCGGCTGGGTGGCCGTGGCCGCCGGGGCGTGGGCGCCCGACTGCTCGATGGGCGGCGGCGGTTGATAGGGGCCGGGGTCTGTGCACGCGGCGGTCTGGACGGGCGGCTTCGCCTCCTTGCCGGCCGCCTTCACCGAGGCGCGGTAGTGCGCGGCGACCTTGTCCTGCCACACGCAGAGCTTGTAGGCATCCACCTTGGCGGTGTGGTCGGCCTTGGCCTTGGCCTCGGCGGCCTTGGCCGCAGCCTCCGGGCTGGGCGGCGGCAGCTTGGCATGGGCAGCGGCCGTCACCACGGCGGCCGCACAGGCGATCAGGAGTCGTGTCATGCGTTCCTCTGCGCGGTGGTTCGTCAGGCCTGGCGGGGCGTCACGCGTGCCGGGGCCTCGGCCGGGCGGCTGCGCTGCGCCGGGATCTTCCCTGCGCGAATGTCCTCGTACCAGAGCTCATGGTGCTCCTTGGCCCAGGTCTCGTCCACGTAGCCGGTGCGCATCGCGCGATAGGCGCCCCTCACGCCCACCGTGCCCATGTAGATGTGGCCGATGAACATCGCCATCATGACGATCGCGGCGACCGCGTGGATCATGTGGGCCACCTGCATCGTGCCGCGCGTGTACTCCAGGCCCGGGAGGACCTTGTCCAGCACCAGGCCCGAGCCCACGGTCACCAGGCCGACCAGGAACACACCGCCCCAGAACAGGAGCTTCTCACCGGCGTTGAACCGATGCGAGGGCACGTGCCCCCCGGAGAACAGCCCCCCGCCCTTGGCCAGCCAGACCAGATCGGCCCGGCGGGGCAGGTTGTCGCGCACGAAGGTGAGGATCACCACGACCAGCGACACCGCGAACAGCGGCCCGGCGAAGTTGTGCAGGTTCTTGAGCAGGTAGGTCAGGCCGCCGAACAGCGTGCCGCCGATGACGGGCAGCAGGAAGAACTTGCCGAACGCCATCACGAGGCCCGAAACGGCCAGCACCGAGAAGGCGATGGCGTTGGTCCAGTGCGCGGCACGCTCGAAGTAGGTGAAGCGCTCGATCAGACGGCCGGTGTCCGGCTCGTGCGTCCCCATGGGGCCGCGACGCCAGTAGAACAACGCGACGGCCAGCAGCACGATCAGCAGCAGGGCTGCGCCATAGGGCACGATCCACTGGTTGCGCACTTGGCGCCACGCCTCTCCGGCCGTGGTGCGCAAGGAGCCCGGATACTGCACCATGCGCTGGATCAGCACACCCGCCTCGGGGGCGGGCAGGCTGGTGTAGCCGGCCTGCTCGCCCGACTCGCGCACCGCACGCCAGAACGGTGCGTTGTTGCCGGGCTGGCTCTTCGCGCGCTCGGCATTGGTTTCGTCGGGCCGCGGCTCGCCGGGGGCGGCGGGTGTGGCAGGCGCGGCGGCGGCCGGCGCGGCCGGGGCGGGGGCACCGGGCGTCTGCTGCGCCGGCACGCTCAGCGGCCAGGCGAGGCTGGCGGCCACGATCAGACGTGAAATCAGGGCGAGCATCTCGTCTCCTTACGCCGCGGGGGCTGCGGGCCGGCCGACGGGCTGCCGACTCCCGGCTGCGCGTCGTTCGCCTCGCTCCATCCTCAATTCGCCCGCGAGTAGTCGTTCTGTCCCTGCGCGCGGCGGCGCATGTGCTGCTCCCAGCTCGCGGCGTCGCCCGGCTTCCAGCCGCTGGCGACGTACGGATTGGAAGCCCCTTGCCAAGCCGGGGTGTCGCCCCGCTTCTGGGGCGCCTGCGCAGTCTGCGGGCGCTCCCCGCAGGCGCCGAGCAAGGCCGCCGCGGCCAGGGCGGCGCACGCGATCGAGGCTCTGACCTTCATGACTTGGCTCCTGTGGTGGCGGGCGGGACGGGCGCCGGCTGCGAGGCGCCGGCGCTCGGCTTGCCGTAGGCCGTGCCCCAGCCCCACACCTCGCTGCCCTTGCCCCGCTTGAGCACGCGCGTGCGGAAGATGTCCGCCACCACGTCGCCGTCGCCTCCGAGCAGGGCTTTGGTCGAGCACATCTCGGCGCAGGCCGGCAGCTTGCCCTCGGCCAGGCGGTTGCGGCCGTACTTTTCGTACTCCTCCTGCGAGCCGCTCTTTTCGGGGCCGCCGGCGCAGAAGGTGCACTTGTCCATCTTGCCGCGCAGTCCGAACGTGCCGTTGCTCGGGAACTGCGGGGCGCCGAACGGGCAGGCGTACGAGCAGTAGCCGCAGCCGATGCAGATGTCCTTGTTGTGCAGCACCACACCTTCTTCGGTGCGGTAGAAGCAGTCCACCGGGCACACGGCCATGCAAGGCGCATCGCTGCAATGCATGCACGCGACCGAGATGCTGCGCTCGCCCGGCACGCCGTCGTCGAGCGTGACCACCCTGCGGCGGTTCACGCCCCACGGGACGTCATGCTCGGCCTTGCACGCGGTGACGCAGCCGTTGCACTCGATGCAGCGCTCGGCGTCGCAAATGAACTTCATTCGAGCCATGGGGTTGTCTCCTCAGCGCCGGGTCAGGCCGTGGCTTTCTCGATCTGGCAGACCGTCGTCTTGGTCTCTTGCATCATGGTCACGCTGTCGTAGCCGTAGGTCGTCGCGGTGTTGACCGCCTCGCCTCGCACGACCGGCGCAGCACCTTCGGGGTAGTAGCGCAGCAGGTCGACGCCCTGCCAGTGGCCCGAGAAGTGGAATGGCAGGAACACCGTGTCGCGCGCCACGCGCTCGGTCACCAGCGCCCGGACGCGCAGCTGCGCCCCGGTGGGCGTCTTCACGATCACGGCGTCGCCGTTGCGGATGCCGCGGTCGTTGGCGGCGGCCGGGTGGATCTCGACGAACATCTCCTGCTGCAGCTCGGCCAGCCACGGGTTGGAGCGCGTCTCCTCGCCGCCGCCCTCGTACTCCACCAGGCGGCCCGAGGTCATGATGAGCGGGAAGGTCTTGCCGATGTCCTTGTTCTGCTGCTGCACCGTCTTGTACAGCGTGGGCAGACGCCAGAAGGCCATCTTGTCGTCGTGCGTCGGGTACTTCTCGATCAGATCGGCGCGCGGCGAGTAAAGCGGCTCACGGTGCTGCGGGATCGGGTCGGGGAAGTTCCACACCACCGCGCGCGCCCGGGCATTGCCGAAGGGATGGCAGCCGTGGTTCTTCATCGTGACGCGGATGATCCCGCCGGAGGGATCGGTCTTCCAGTTCTTGCCCTCGGCGGCCTTCTTCTCCTCGTCGGTGAGTTCGTCCCACCAGCCGAGTTTCTTGAGCAGGACGTGGTCGAACTCGGGGTAGCCGGTGGTGATGTCGGCCCCCTTGGAGTACGAGCCGTCGGCCGCCAACAGCGACACCCCATCGCGCTCCACGCCGAAGTTCGCGCGGAAGTTCCCGCCGCCGTCCATCACGTGCTTGGAGGTGTCGTACAGGTTGGGCGACCCCGGGTGCTTGAGCTCGGGCGTGCCATAGCACGGCCACGGCAGCCCGAAGTAGTCGCCGTCGAGCTGGTAGCCGGTTTCCTTGTCGACGCCACCGTTGGCCTTGAGCGTCTTGACGTCGAACACATGCATGTTGCGCATGTGCGCCTTCAGGCGCTCGGGGCTCTGGCCCGTGTAGCCGATGGTCCAGACGCTGCGGTTGATCTCACGCAGGATGGACTCCGTCTCGGGTTCGAGCATGCCGCCCTTGCCCTTGACCATCTTGTAGTTCTTGACCAGCTCCTTGCCGAAGCCGAGCTTCTCGGCGAGCTGGTACATGATCATGTGATCGGTGCGCGACTCCCACAGCGGCTCGATGACCTTCTCGCGCCACTGGAGCGAGCGGTTGGACGCCGTGCAGGAGCCCGACGTCTCGAACTGCGTGCAGGCCGGCAGCAGGTAGACCGACCGGTTCGGGTTGAGGTCCTCGGGCTTGCCCGGCATCGCGGCCATGGCGGCCGTGGCCGAGGGGAACGGATCGACCACCACCAGCAAGTCGAGCTTGTCCATCGCCCGCTTCATGTCCAGGCCGCGCGTCTGGGAGTTGGGCGCGTGGCCCCAGAAGAACAGCGCGCGCAGGTTGGAGTCCTGGTCGATCAGCTCGTTCTTCTCGAGCACGCCGTCCACCCAGCGGGAGACGGTCATGCCCGACTTGGTCATCATGCCGGGGGCGTACTGCTTCTTGATCCACTCGAAGTCCACGCCCCAGGCGGCGGCGAAGTGCTTCCAGGCCCCTTCGGCCAGACCGTAGTAGCCCGGCAGCGAGTCGGGGTTGGGGCCGACGTCGGTCGCGCCTTGCACGTTGTCGTGGCCGCGGAAGATGTTGGCGCCGCCGCCCGACACGCCGATGTTGCCGAGCGCCAGTTGCAGGATGCACGACGCACGCACCATCGCGTTGCCGATGGTGTGCTGCGTCTGGCCCATGCACCACACGACGGTGCTGGGACGGTTCTTGGCCATGATCTCGGCCACCTTGTAGCAGGTGGCTTCGTCCACACCGCAGACCTCCTGGACCTTGTCCGGCGTCCACTTGGCCAACACTTCCTCGCGGACCTTGTCCATGCCCCAGACGCGGTCCTCGATGTACTTCTTGTCCTCCCAGCCGTTCTTGAACACGTGGTACAGCACGCCGAACAGGAACGGGATGTCGGTGCCGGAGCGGATGCGCACGTACTCGTCGGCCTTGGCCGCGGTGCGAGTGAAGCGCGGATCGACCACGATCATCTTGCAGCCGTTCTCCTTGGCGTGCAGCATGTGCAGCATCGACACCGGGTGCGCCTCGGCGGCGTTGGAGCCGATGTACAGCGCCGCCTTGGAGTTCTGCATGTCGTTGTAGGAGTTCGTCATCGCGCCGTAGCCCCACGTGTTCGCAACGCCGGCGACGGTCGTGGAGTGGCAGATGCGGGCCTGGTGATCGCAGTTGTTGGTGCCCCATAGCGACACCCACTTGCGCAGCAGATAGGCCTGCTCGTTGTTGTGCTTGGACGAGCCGATGACGAACAGCGCGTCGGGGCCGCTTTGCTTGCGGATCTCCAGCAGCTTGGCGGAGATCTCGTTGAGGGCCTGGTCCCACGTGATGCGCTGGTACTTGCCGCCCACCAGCTTCATCGGGTATTTGAGCCGGTATTCGCCATGCCCGTGCTCCCGCACGGCCGCGCCCTTGGCGCAATGCGCGCCGAGATTGATCGGCGAATCGAACACGGGCTCCTGACGCACCCACACGCCGTTCTCGACCACCGCGTCGATGGCACACCCCACCGAGCAGTGGCCACACACCGTGCGCTTGACCTCCACCTTGGTCGAGCCGCCCTCGGCGGGCTTGGTGGCATCGGCGGCGTGGGCCTTGCGCACGAGGGTCAGTTGCGACGCGGCCAGACCGGCCCCGAGGCCGAGGCCGGAGCGGCGCAGGAAGGCCCGCCGGTCCATCGTGGGAACGGCGCGCGAGAGGCCGCGGGCGAGGCTGTGGACCAGCGTCGGGGACGCGCTCGTGGCAGCAGCGGAAGAGGTCTTGCGGGTGAGCAACATACGGGCTCCTGGCGTGGGCTGGGTGCCTGGCAAGCGTGAATGAGGAGGACGCGCGGGGCGGGGGTGCGTCGCAGGGGCAGTGGCGTCTGCGCAGTTGCAGCGGTGGGGGCCTTCAGAGCGCCCTGGCTGCGCAGCCCGACCAACGAACTGCCGGTGCGGGGGCGCTCAGACCCGCGCGGTCTGGTAGTAGCGCTGCACGTGCTCGGTCAGGCGGTAGCCTTCGCGGGCCTCGGCGGTGTTTTCAGCCTGAGGAGGCGTCTGCTCCTGGGCGGGCCGGCTGGGCAAGGCGGCCGCCACAGCGGCAAGGGCACCGGCCGCTCCAGCGCCTGCAAACAACCGCCGGCGCGTCAACTTCTCCTGAGCTTGGCTCATGGTCCTCTCCTCGGACTTCCGGCGCGCACCTGGGGACTGCTCGTGCCCGCCTCAGTGACGTATCGTATCCCCCGCGACGGGCTTTGACTCACTTTCCTATGCAGACTGGTGCATACCCTAGTCTCGCTGCGGCTCAGGGGCGATTGGTGCAGCGCCGCACGACGAGAGAGGGCGCGGCGCGATGCAGATCCCGTGCCAACCACGCGGCGGCGGGCGCCACGGTTTGCGGCCCGCTGAGGCACGCCCTGGCAAGAGCTCACGCAGGCGTCGCACCAGCGGCGTTTTCGGCCTGCCATTGCCGCGACAGATTGACGCCCGCCGCTGCGACAACTTGTCGCAGCGGCCGAGAAGGCGCTGCGCAAGCGCCAAGCCGCCGCAACGTGTCGCCGTCCGAGTACCCGAGCAGGACAGTCGATTTTTCGGTAGCCTTGGACCCCGGTGAACGCTCTTGCCTACCCCTCCTCCGCCGACCGGCTCGGTGACGGTTGGCGACACAGCTCGGTTCTGGTCGTCGACGACGAACCGGGCATGCGGCACTTTCTCGAAAAGACGCTGGCCAGCCGCTGCGCACAGGTGATGGGCGCGGAAAGCGCCGAGCAGGCCGAGGCGCTGGTGCGCAGCCATCGCTTCGACCTGGTGATCCTGGACATCACGCTGCCCGGCAAGAGCGGGCTCGCGTTCCTGCGCGAGTTGCGCGAGCACGGGTTCTCGGGCGAGGTGATCCTCATCACGGCCTTCGCCGATCTTGACACGGCGATCGAGGCGTTGCGCGCCGGCGCCTCCGACTTCATCCTCAAGCCGTTTCGAGTGACGCAGTTGCTCAACGCGGTCAAGCACTGCGTGGAGCGGGCGCGGCTCGCGCGTGAGAACTACGTGCTGCGTCGCGCCGAATCGCAGCGCCGGTCGGCCTCGCCCCACTTCGTCGGCCGCTCCGAGCGCATGCGCCGGCTGATGGACGCGCTGCAGCGGGTGGCCGCGGTGCAAAGCACGGTGTTGCTGACCGGCGAATCGGGCACGGGCAAGGAGTTGGCGGCCCTCTTCCTGCACCAGGCGAGCGCACGGGCCGAAGGTCCTTTCGTGCCGGTCAACTGCGCGATGATGTCGCCCGAGCTGATCGAAAGCGAGCTGTTCGGCCATGCGAAGGGCGCCTTCACCGGCGCCACGAAGAGCCGTGACGGGCTCTTCTACTATGCCCAGGGCGGCACCCTCTTCCTCGACGAGGTGGGCGATCTGCCGATGCCGCTCCAGACCGCTTTGCTGCGCGTGCTGGACGATCGCAAGATCCGCCCGGTCGGCAGCGAGCAGCAGATCCCGGTGGACGTGCGCATCGTCGCCGCCAGCAACCGCGACCTGGCCGCGGAAGTCGCCGCCGGACGGTTCCGCAAGGACCTGTACTACCGGCTGCAGGTGGTCGAGATCACGCTGCCGCCTCTGCGCGAGCACAAGGAAGACATCCCGGCCCTGGTGCAGCATTTCATCGAGCTGCTCGCACCTCAGCTCGGCGTGGAGCCCATCCGCGTCAGCGACGAAGAGCTCGCGTACTTGCGCCAGTACGACTGGCCCGGCAACGTGCGCGAGTTGCGCAACCTGATCGAGCGCTCGCTCATCCTCGGGTCGCTCAACGTCTCGGCGCTGTACCAGGGTCTGCCGGGAGGGGCCTCGCGCCCGGCGGTGTGGGAGTCGGGCACCACCGACCTGCAGACGCTGGAGAAGCGCCACATCCTCGCGGTGCTCGAGTCGGTGCACGGCGACAAGACCCGCGCAGCCCAGTTGCTCGGCATCTCCCGCCGCACGCTGCAGCGGCGCGTGGCGGAGTGGACGCAGCAGGGATGAGCGCCGGGGCATGGCCGCCACGAGCAGGCGCGAGGCTGCGCCGCTTGTCGATCCGTCAGAAGCTGCTGGCGCTGGTGCTGCTGCCGCTGGCCGGCGTGCTGCCGCTCCTGGGCCTGCTGCTGCTCCTGTGGGGCAACGAAGCGATCGACCGGCTGCTCATCATGAAAGTGCGCAGCGACCTCGCGGTCGCCCAGGGCTACTTCGAGCGCGTGCTCGCAGAGGTGGCCAGCGGCACCGAGGCGGTCGCGCAGTCCCACCGCCTGCACGTGGCGCTGCAACGCGGCGGCGGCCCCGAGCTCACGGCCCTGCTGGACGAAGGCAAACGTCGCGCCTCGCTCGAGTTCCTCAACCTCGTGGCCCCCGATGGCCGCTGGATCGCCGGCGACGGCAAGCCGGGCGTGCGGCCGGTCGCGGTGCCGTCCGGCACGCTCGGCCCGACGGCCAGCGTGGAGCGGCTCGACCGTGAGGCGCTCGCAGAGCTGGCCCCCTCGCTGTTGCCGCGCCTGGGCATCACCCTCGTGCCCACCCCCAACGCGGCGCCCACCGACCGCCGCGAGGAAGACCGCGCACTGGTGATCCTGGCCGTGGCCCCGGTCCACGGGGCCGACGGCCGCCGGGTGGGCTACCTGCGCGGCGGCGTGCTGCTCAACCGCAACCTCGCCTTCATCGACCACCTCAACGAGATCGTGTATCCCGAAGGCTCCTTGCCCTTCGGCAGCCAGGGCACGGCCACCCTCTTCCTCGACGACGTGCGCATCAGCACCAACGTGCGGCTCTTCGGGCGCGAACGCGCGATCGGCACCCGCGTCTCGCAGGCGGTGCGCGATGCGGTGCTGGGCCGCGGCAGCACCTGGCTCGATCGCGCCTTCGTCGTCAACGACTGGTACGTGTCGGCCTACCAGCCCTTGCTCGACCGCCACGGGCAACGCGTCGGGATGCTGTATGTGGGATACCTCGAGCGGCCGTTCACCTGGGTGAAGTACGGCGCGCTCGCCAGCATCGGCGCAATCTTCTTCACCGTGATGATCGCCGCCGCCTGGGTCTCGTTGCGCTGGGCCCGGGCGATCTTCCGGCCCATCGAGCGCATGGCTGCCACGATGCAGGCGGTCGAACACGGCCGCGCCGACGCGCGCGTGGGCCGGCTGGCGAACGAAGACGAACTCGCGCGGCTGGCTGGGCACCTGGACCATCTGCTCGACGTGGTGGACGAGAAGACCCGCGCCCTGCAGCGTTGGGCCGAGGAACTCGATGCCAAGGTGGCCGAGCGCACGCGCGACCTGGAGGAGAGCAATGCCTCTTTGCAGCATGCGCAGGAGCAGCTCGTGCGCAGCGAGAAGCTCGCGGCCATCGGCCAGCTCACGGCGAGCATCGCGCACGAGGTGAACAACCCGATCGCCGTGATCCAAGGCAACCTCGACCTGGTGCGCGAGCTGCTCGGCTCCGAGGCCTCGCGCGTGCACGCGGAGCTGCGGCTGATCGACGAACAGGTCGAACGCATGCGTCTCATCGTCACGCAGCTGTTGCAGTTCGCCCGGCCCGGCGAGTATGCGGGTTACGTCGAGCCGGTGGACGTGGAGCAGGCCCTCGAGGCGAGCCTGGTGCTGGTCAACCACCTGCTCGCCAAAACGCGCATCGAGGTGCACCGCGAGTTCGGCTCGCCGCGCCCGGTGGCGATCAACCGCCAGGAGTTGCAGCAGGTGCTGATCAACCTGCTCGTCAACGCCGTGCAGGCCATGCCCGAGGGTGGGCGTCTGACGCTGCGCACCCGTGCGTGGGACTCCCGAGGCGCCGCGATCGAGGTGGAGGACACCGGGCCCGGCCTGAGCGAGGAGTTGCGCGCCGAACTGTTCCAGCCTTTCGTCACCCGCAAGAAGGACGGCACGGGACTGGGCTTATGGATCAGCCGCAGCATCGTGGAGCGTTATGGCGGGGACATCCGCGCCGACAACGCGAGCCCGCACGGTGCGCGGTTCACGGTGCTGCTGCCCGGCGATGGAGCGCCGGGGGCACTCGCGCCCGCCGGGTGAGCTGCCCGCGGGGGCGGGGGCGCGCCCTGGCGTCACTCGATCATGTCGAAGGCCTGCGTCTCGACCTGCACGAAGGCCTGCGTGAAAAGCGCCACCGCCCGGTAAAGCCGGGCGGCCGGGTGCGCCGCGAGCGTTTCGCACATGCGCTCGACCCACGGCTGCACATGGGCACGGAAGAAACGGCGCTGCTGCTCGAGGTTGCACACCTCCACGTCGTCGCCGGCGATGAGGTAGCGCATCACCTCGAACACGCAGGCGACGTGGTCCTCGGTCTCCGAGGCCGCGGCATCGCGTTCCAGCCCGAGTCGGGCCAAGTCGCTGCGCAGCACCGCGAGCGGCCGCTCGTTCAGGAACCCCGCCAGGTAGTAGGAGCCGTACAACAGCACCTCGGGCTTGCCCAGCCCCTGAAAGAGCGCGTCGTACTCCTCGGCCGCGGCTTCGGGCGTCGTCTCACGCATCGCCGCCACCAGCGTCTCCCAGGGCCGCTCGAGGAAGGCCCCTTCCTGCGGCGCCTGCGTCACCGCGACCTCGAACTGGGCGAGCAGCGCTTCGTCGGGAGGCGCCAGGTACAGCCGAGCGAGCAGTCCGTACAACTCGGCGCGCGCCAGTTCCTCGCTGCCGTCCGAGGCGGAAAACGTGAGAGGTTGAACGGCGCCGGCGCTCATAGGTCGGTGATCCTGACTTCGTTCGGGTTGGTGTAGATGTCCACGACGCGGCAATCGCCGCACATCCTGAGCCGCTCCAGCGCCGCGCCCTGGAAGGCCGCGTGCCCCGCAAGCTTGCCGATCATGACCTCGACGGCCTTCAGCGTGCCGAAGGGCTTGCCGCAACGCACGCAGCGGTACGGTTCCACCTCGTGCAGCACGCGGGGCAGCTTGCGGGCCTTGCCCCCATCGGCGAGCCACAGGCGCGGCTGGAGCGTGATGGCCTGCTCGGGGCATGTGGCCTCGCACAGCCCGCACTGCACGCAGTTCTTCTCGATGAAGCGCAGCTGCGGCCGCTCGGGGTTGTCGGCCAAGGCCGACTCGGGGCACGCGCCCACGCAGCTCAGACACAGCGTGCACCGTTCGGTGTCCACCCGCACTGCACCGAAAGGCGTCCCGGCGGCCGGCAGCGCAATCGCTTCCGGCACACTCGCAGCGTGCGCCACCAGGTGATCGATGGCCAACTCCAGCGTCGAGCGCTTGTCGGACTGCGTTGCAAAACCCGCGGCCTGCCGCACCGCCGCGCGAGCGGGGCGGTGCAGCTCGGCGTCGAGGGCGGCCAAATCCCGCGCGTCGCGCGCCCGCAAGAGCCGCACGCGCTCCCCACCGTATCCCAGTCCTTCGAGGATGGCGTTCGCCACCGCCGCCTGCTGGGCCAGCGCCTCGTGGTACTCGGGCGCCTCCTCCTGCGTGAGCAGGACCCAAACGTCCGACGCGCCGTAGGCGATCGCCGCGAGCCAGAGGTCCAAACCAATGCTCGCCGTGTGCCACGCCGCCACCGGCAACACTCGAGCCGGCACGCCGCGGATGGCCGCGTCCGTTCGAGCTGCGCGCCCCAAGTCCTCGATGACGCGGGCACCGGACTTCTCGCTGTGGATCAGCAGCGCCGCAGGCGCCTGCGCCGCCCCGCCGGCCTTCGCATACGTGGAGAGCAAGGTGCGCAGCCGCCGGCCCTGGTCCACCGTGTTCGGGTAGGCATACCCCAGAGCGCCACTCGGGCACACCGTCGTGCACGCCCCGCAGCCCACGCACAAATGCGGCTCCACGCGTATGCCGCCGGTCGTCGCAGCCTGCGACTCAATGGCCCGAGCCGAGCACACCTCGATGCAGGCGTCGCATCCGACCTTCTCGTTGCGGCTGTGCGCGCAGAGCTTTTGCTTGTACTGGAAGAACTTCGGCTTCTCGAACTCGCCGATCAGCTCGCGCAGCTGCACCACCGCCTGCAACAGCTTGGAAGAGTCCCCGCCGACGTGGAAGTACCCCTGCGGCGGCTGGTGCATCGTGAACCGCGCCTGCGCGCCCAGGTCGAGCACGAGATCGAATGCCTCTGTGACGGTCTGAGCCTCGCGCTGGAAGTCGATCGCGCCGGCCGCCTCGCACACCCTCACGCAGTCCCGATGGGAGCGGCAGGCCTCGAGGTCGATCTGGTAGCTGAAGTCGATCGCGCCCTCCGGGCAAGCCTCGATGCAGGCGTTGCAACGCGTGCACAGGTCGAGGTCGATGGGGTTGCCGCTCTCCCACGTGGCCTCGAAGGCGCCCAGCCAGCCGGTCAAGCGCAGCAGCCGGCCCGCATGGACGGCGCGTTCGCGCCGCTGAGGCAAGCCGCCTCCACGGCCTTCGACCAGCAGGGTCACGTCCAGCTTGTCGGCCAGCAGATCGGCCGCCCCCTCGGCCGCCTCGGCGGGGCCGATCACCAGGCAGCGCCCCACGCTGCGATAGCTCACCGTGGGCACCGGCTCGGGGTCGGGCAGCTGGGCCGCAGCCAACAGCGCCGCGATCTTGGGTGTCGCAGCGGCAGCGTCCTTCGACCACCCACCCGTCTCGCGAATGTTCACGAAGCGGATGGGCCGCTCGGTGACGGGGGCGGCCCCTTCGGTGGCGTCGTTCAGTTCGAGAAAGAGGCGGCTTTCCTGCGTGCAGGCGACGAGCAGGTCGTCGCCCGAGCGGGCCGCGTGCTGGAAGGCCGGGGCCTCGCGACGGCACAGCGTCGTGTGGACGGTCGCCTCATCCGACCCCAGGGCCCGGCTCAGTGCCTGGCCGTCGAGCGGCATCGTCCGGTTGCAATTGCACAGCAGCGTCTTCATCGTGGGGTACTGCAAGGCCCGGGGCGTCACCGGGCAGTGTGGGAGACGCCACCCCGGACTGTGGCACGTCCTGCCCGACGGCGCCATCCGCGCTTCCCGCAGGGGGCAAGGGCTTTTCGGCGCCCGCGCCGGCCTGGCCCGTCCCGTCCTCGTCGCGGAACAGGCCGAGCAGCCGCGACTGCACCATCTTGCGCAGCATGGCGGGGGGAATGGGGTTGGGCTTGGAGTAGTCGTCGATGTACACGTCCAGCCCGTCCATCCGGTTGAAATGCGGATCGCTGAAGAGCTTGCGGAAGGCCGCCCGGCGCACGTCCTCGTCCACATCCTCGCGCGCGAAGCGCGAGTAGTCCGAGGTGGGCGTCAAGCGTTCGACGTCTTCCATCGTGGGAGGCGGCTCTTCGGCCGCCCCGGGCGCACAGACGGGTGCGCCCCCAGGCGTGGGCGCGGGCGTGGGCCCGGGTGCCGCCGGCGCCGTCGCGTCCGCCGGGGCGCTCGGCCCTTGCGGTGGGGGCCCGGCCTCGGCCGGAGCCTGCGGTTCGGGCGGCGCCTCGCCGCGCGCGACCTGCGCCTTGCGGCGGGCCCAGCGGCTGAAGAAGTTCTCCTCGGCCGTCACCGGCGTCCCCTCTCATCGGGCGACAGGAACGACGCCGGGCGCTGCCGGCGCTTGGGCTCGGGCTTGTAGTGCTGCGCCGTGTACGCCTCGAGCCAAGCCACGAGGTGCGGCTGGAGCGGCACGTTGTCCACCCGCTCCTGGGCGTCCAGCCAGCGTCCGGCCTCGTTGTACGACAGCGTGATCGCCTCGACGGCAGCGCGCGAGGGGTCTGCCTCATCGACGCGCCACATCACGAACCACACCGGCTGGCCCGAAGTGAGATTGAGGTAGTACCCCTCGCCCTCGTCGCGGAAAAGTTCCACCGTATGAGCCGGGAACATCCAGCGCGAGCACTTGTCGTCGTCGAACAACAACCTCGGTTCGGTGCCGAAGGCTTCCTGCTGCTCGACCACCTCGACGATGCGGAAGCGCCAGTCTTCCCAGGCGTTCGGCCGCGCCTCGCGCTCCAGCACCACGGCCACTTGGACGGACGGCCGCTCCATCGACGCCCCCTTCAGGTGCCTTTGGAAATGGTGATGGTCGGGAACTTGGCCGAGTAGTCCTTCGCCCGCTCCGCGACCTTCACTGCCACCTTGCGCGCGACCTCCTTGTAGAGGGCCGCGATCTCGCCGTCCGGCTCGCTCACGACCGTCGGACGCCCCGAGTCCGTCTGTTCACGGATCGAGAGGTTCAGCGGCAAAGCCCCGAGGTAGTCGACCCCGTACTCGGCGGCCATCCGCTTGCCGCCCTCGGCCCCGAAGATGTGCTCGGCATGACCGCACTTCGAGCACACGTGCACCGCCATGTTCTCCACCACGCCCAGGATGGGCACGCCCACCTTCTCGAACATCTTGAGGCCCTTGCGCGCGTCGAGCAGCGCGATGTCCTGCGGGGTGGTCACGATGACCGCCCCCGTGAGCGGCACGCGCTGGCTCAGCGTGAGCTGGATGTCGCCCGTGCCGGGGGGCATGTCGACGATGAGGTAGTCCACATCGCGCCAGTTGGTCTGCCGCAGCAGCTGGTCCAGCGCCTGCGTGGCCATCGGCCCGCGCCAGATCATCGGGTTGTCGGGCTCGATCAGGAAACCGATCGACATCACCTGGACCCCGTAGTTCTCCAGCGGCTCCATCGTCTGGCCGTCGGCGCTTTCCGGGCGTGCGTCGATCCCCATCATCATGGGCTGGCTCGGCCCGTAGATGTCGGCATCGAGAATCCCCACCCGGGCGCCCTCGGCGGCCAGCGCGAGCGCCAGGTTCACGGCGGTCGTGCTCTTGCCCACGCCGCCTTTGCCGGAGGCCACCGCGATGATGTTCTTCACGTTCGGCAGCAGCTGCACGCCCCGCTGCACCGCATGCGCGATGATGCGGGTGGCGATCTGCACGCTCACGTTCTCGACGCCTGGCACACTGCGCGCCGCCGCGATGAGGGCTTTGCGCAGCGCCGCGACCTGGCTCTTGGCGGGATAGCCGAGTTCCACGTCGAACGACACGTCACCGCCTTCGACGCGCAGGTTGCGCAAGGCCTTCGTCGAGACGTAGTCCTTGCTGGTGTTGGGGTCGACGACGCCGCGCAGCGCGTCGAGCAGGGCCTGTTCGGTCACAGCCATCGGGTCAGTGCTTGTTCGAATCGGACTTGACAGGCCAGTCTAGCAGGCTGCATCAAACCCTGTTGCCAGGTGCCAGCGCGCAGCGGCGCGGGCCTGCGGGCAGCGATATTCCCAGCAAGAGACGCGCACGCTGCGCTGGCGTCCCTAGAATCTGGGTTTTCCCTGACCGGCGCCCGGCAGGCGCCGGGGACGGGCCGCAGCGCCGCACCCCCTGTCCTCCCCGTCGAGGGCCTGCGACAGCCGAGGGCCCGGCGTTTCCTCGAGAGGTACCCGAACATGCCCCGCAAGCTCTTCGTCACGACCGCCCTGCCCTATGCCAACGGGCACTTCCACATCGGCCACATCATGGAGTACATCCAGGCCGACATCTGGGTGCGTTTCCAGCGCATGCAGGGCCACGAGGTGCACTTCGTCGGGGCCGACGACGCGCACGGCGCACCGATCATGATCGCCGCCGAGAAGGCGGGCAAGACGCCGCAGGAGTTCGTCGCCTCCATCGCCGCCGGGCGCAAGCAGTACCTCGAAGGCTTCCACATCAGCTTCGACAACTGGCACTCCACCGACAGCCCCGAGAACACCGAGCTGGCACGCAGCATCTACCTGGCGTTGCGCAAGAACGGGCTCATCTACACGCGCCACATCGAGCAGTTCTTCGACCCGGTCAAGCAGATGTTCCTGCCGGACCGCTACATCAAGGGCGAGTGCCCCAAGTGCGGTGCGAAGGACCAGTACGGCGACTCCTGCGAAGTCTGCGGTGCGGTGTACTCGCCCACCGAGTTGAAGAACCCCTACTCGACCCTCACCGGCGCCACGCCGGTGATGAAGTCGAGCGAGCACTACTTCTTCCAGCTTTCCTCGCAGCGCTGCCTGGACTTCCTGCAGCAATGGACGCAGGACGGCAAGCTACAGCCCGAGGTGGCCAACAAGATCAAGGAATGGTTCGCGATCGACGAGCACGGCCACGGCGGGCTGGCCGACTGGGACATCTCCCGCGATGCCCCGTACTTCGGCATCGAGATCCCGGACGCGCCCGGCAAGTACTTCTACGTCTGGCTGGACGCGCCCATCGGCTACCTGGCCTCGCTCAAGAACTACTTCGACAAGGGCGGCCCCAAGGCCAAGTACGGCGAGGTGCGCTCGTTCGAGGAGTTCATCGCCGACCCCGAGGTCGAGCAGTACCACTTCATCGGCAAGGACATCACCTACTTCCACACGCTGTTCTGGCCCGCGATGCTGCACTTCTCGGGCCGCAAGACACCCACCAACGTCTTCGTGCACGGGTTCATCACGGTGAGCGGCGAGAAGATGAGCAAGAGCCGCGGCACCGGCATCGACCCGCTCAAGTACCTCTCGCTCGGCATGAACGCCGAGTGGCTGCGCTACTACATCGCGGCCAAGCTCAACGCCAAGGTCGAGGACGTCGACTTCAACCCGGAGGATTTCGTCGCCCGCGTCAACAGCGACCTCGTGGGCAAGTACGTCAACATCGCCAGCCGCGCGGCCGGCTTCATCGCCAAGCGCTTCGGCGGCCGGCTGACGGAGCGGCTTGCCGGCGACGGCCGCCAACTGCTCGACGGCCTGCGCGCCGCGCGGCAGGAGGTGCAGCGGCTCTACGAGGAGCGCGAGTTCGGCAAAGTGCTGCGCGAGATCATGCTGCTGGCCGACCGCGTCAACGAGTACGTGGACCAGAACAAGCCGTGGGAGCTGGCCAAGCAGCAGGGCGAGGACGAGCGCCTGCACCAGGTCTGCTCGGTGTGCATCGAGGCGTTCCGCCTGCTCACCATCTACCTCAAGCCCGTGCTGCCGGCCGTCGCCGCCCGGGTCGAAGGCTTCCTGCAGATCGAGCCGCTGACCTTCGCGGACGTCGATCGCCCGCTGGGCGCCCACGCCATCGGCACCTACCAGCACCTGATGCAGCGAGTCGACCCCAAGCTGCTGGACGCGCTGTTCGAGCCTCCCGCGCCGGCCGCGCCCATGCCCGGCGGAGAGGAGATCGCCCCCACCATCGCAATCGAGGACTTCGCCAAGATCGACCTTCGCATCGCGAAGATCGTGGACTGCCAGCTGGTCGAAGGCTCCGAGAAGCTGCTGCGCCTCACGCTGGACGTCGGCGAGGGACGCCTGCGCAATGTCTTCAGCGGGATCAAGGCGGCCTACAAGCCGCAGGATCTGGTCGGCAAGCTCACCGTCATGGTGGCGAATCTCGCACCGCGCAAGATGAAGTTCGGGGTGAGCGAAGGCATGGTGCTGGCCGCCTCGCACGCCGACGAAAAGGCCAACCCCGGCATCTACGTGCTCCAGCCCTGGCCGGGTGCGGAGCCCGGCATGCGCGTGCGCTGAGCGCTGCGGCCGGCCGAGCCGGCCCCGCTACGGCTACTGCTCCAGCACGTCCGCCCCCTTGGGCGGCGTGAAGCGGAACTGCTCTGCGGGCGGATTCGCGTTCGCCTCCACGTTCGAGAAGGCCAGCAGCGATCGCTGCCCGAAGTTGTCGACGATCTCGAGAGCCGCCAACTCCTTGCCGCGAAAGCCGATCCGCACCGACTGGAACGGGCTGTCTTTCTGGCGAGGTTGCGCCTCGGCCCACTGCAACCCGTCGCGGTCCGGCAAGGGCTTGAGGGCAAAGTCCTTGTCCAGCGAGCCGCCCGCCAGCAGTGCGGCCGGCGTGGCCCCCAGGGCCTGGTTCATCGGCCGCACGGTGACCTGGTTGAGGTCGGTGTCGTACAGCCAGACCTTCTGCCCGTCGGCCACGATCACCTGCTCGAACGGCTTGGCGTACTCGAATCGGAAGCGATTGGGCCGCACGAACTCGAAGCGGCCGTGACTCGTGCGCTTCCGTGCGCCGTCCGGCGAAGTGACCGTCTGCGTGAAAGCAGCCCGGCCGCTCTTGACGTCCTGCACGAAGCTCTTGAGCGTGTCCACCGCGTCGGCCCACGCGGGAGCGGCCACGCCCCACAGCGCGGCGATCAGCAGTTTTCTCATCATTCGTCGCGGGCGGGAACGAGGATGTCCCGGTTTCCGTTGGAAGCCATGCCCGATACGAGCCCGGCTTTCTCCATTTGTTCCAGCAACCGGGCGGCGCGGTTGTAACCGATGCGCAGATGCCGCTGCACCAGCGAGATCGAGGCGCGCCGGTGCTGCAAGACGACTTGCACCGCCTGGTCGTAGAGCGGGTCGGCCTCGCCGTCGGCCCCGGCGGCACCCGGCTCGCCCCCCGGCCCGCCCTCGCCTTCGAGCGTGCCGCCCTCGAGGATGCCCTCGATGTAGTTCGGCTCGCCCTGGCTGCGCAGGTACTCCACCACCCGATGGACCTCGTCGTCCGAGACGAACGCCCCGTGCACGCGCACCGGCAGGCCCGTCCCCGGCGCAAGGTAGAGCATGTCGCCCTGCCCCAGCAGCGTCTCGGCACCCATCTGATCCAGGATGGTGCGGCTGTCGATCTTGCTCGACACCTGGAATGCGATGCGCGTCGGGATGTTGGCCTTGATGAGGCCGGTGATCACGTCCACGCTCGGCCGCTGCGTCGCGAGGATGAGGTGGATGCCCGCAGCCCGCGCCTTCTGGGCAAGCCGGGCAATGAGTTCCTCGATCTTCTTGCCGACCACCATCATCAAGTCGGCCAGCTCGTCGATCACGACGACGATGTACGGCAGCCGGTCCAGCGGTTCCGGCTCCTCGGGCGTGAGGCTGAAGGGGTTGGGGATCTTCTCGCCGCGCTCGGCGGCTTCGGCCATCTTCTTGTTGTAGCCGGCCAGGTTGCGCACGCCCAGCTTGCTCATCAGGCGGTAGCGGCGCTCCATCTCGCCCACGCACCAATTGAGCGCGTTGGCGGCCTGCTTCATGTCGGTGACGACCGGCGCGAGCAGGTGGGGGATGCCCTCGTACATCGCCATCTCGAGCATCTTGGGGTCGATGAGGATGAGCCTCACGTCCCGGGCCTCGGCCTTGTACAGCAGCGACAGGATCATCGCGTTGATCCCGACCGACTTGCCCGAACCGGTGGTGCCCGCCACCAGCAGGTGGGGCATCTTGGCCAGATCGGCCACCACCGGGGCGCCGACGATGTCCTTGCCGAGCCCGAGCGTGAGCATGGACTGCGCGTCGTTGTAGGCCTGGGAGCCCAGGATCTCCGCCAGCCGGATGGTCTGACGCTTCGCGTTGGGCAACTCCAGCGCCATGAGGTTCTTGCCCGGGATCGTCTCGACCACGCGAATGCTCACCAGGCTCAACGACCGCGCGAGGTCCTTGGCGAGATTGACGATCTGCGAACCCTTCACGCCGGTGGCCGGCTCGATCTCGTACCGGGTGATGACCGGGCCGGGCGAGGCCGCGACCACCCGCACCTCGACGCCGAAGTCCTTGAGCTTCTTCTCGATCAGCCGAGAGGTCATCTCCAGCGTCTCCGGCGTGACCGTCTCGAGCTTGCCCGGCGCGGCGTCCAGCAGGTCCACTTGCGGCAGCTTGGTGTCGGCCAGCTCGGTGAACAAGGGCTTCTGACGCTCCTTGATGACGCGCTCGGACTTGGGCACCTCCACCACCGGAGGCTCGATGACGATCGGCGCGTGGTCCTCGATGACCTGGCGCTCGACCTCGACGACCTGCTCGCGCTCCTTCATCGCCTTTTCGCCCAGGCGCAGGTCCTCGCGGAACTCGCGGCGCTCCTCGCGGCGCTGGCGCCAGCTCTCGATCCAGGCACCGAGCCGCTCCGCCACCCGCAGCCAGGAGAACTGAAGCGCCATCGCCATGCCGACCACCAGCAGCGAGATCCACCACACCCCCGAGCCGAGGAAGCCCAGCAGCTTGACGCTGAGCTGACCCAGGCCATGGCCCAGCACGCCGCCGGCATGTCCCGGCAGGTGCGACTCCCAACGATAGAGCCGGGTCCACTCCAGGCTGCAACTGGCAGCCATCAGCACGGCCAGCCCCACCCAGAAGAACCAGGCGGGATGATGGGGAGCGGCCTCCGCGCCCGGCGCCTCCTCGGCGCCGCGCAGCAGCCGAGCCAACGCGCCCAGCCATGCCCGAAGGGCCACCAGCACCAGCCACCAGGCCGAGAAGCCGAAGAAGAAGAACAGCAGGTCCGACGCCCAGGCCCCGAGCACACCGACCGCATTGCGCACCGGCGCGCCGTCGCCCGAGGTCGACCAGGCCGCGTCGCCCCCCGTGTGGGTCAGCATCGCGATGAACAGCAGCAACAAGCCGATCGCACCGAAGAAGACCTGCACCTGCAGCTTCCATCGCGGCACCGGCGCCGCTTCCGGGGCCGCGGTGGCCGCTTTGCGCCGGCGTGAAGCGCCCGCGGAGCTGCGGGCGGACGCGGCGGACGACGAAGACGCAGTGGCAGCGGAGGCGGAATCGCCCCCGAGGGATCCGAGAGGAAAAGCCATGGACGGATTGTGCGGCAAGCGCGGGCTCCACCCGGCCCGCCGGCTGCAACAAAAGTCTTTGCGACCGGGCCGAACGGCTCAGGCTCTTGCTGAATGCAGGGGCGAAACCGAGTCACGAAACGGCCCCCGGCCCTGCGCCGCAGGCGAACCGGGCCGCGCCCGGAGGGCCGGTGGGTGGGCCCGGTGCCCGGTGGCCCTATTCCTTTGCCCCAGGGCGTGCGCCCACCCCCACGGGGTCACGGCCCGGCTGGGGGCGGCCGGGCGCCCCGCCTCGAGTGCCCGGCGTACGCCGGCGGCGCGCTGCTGCTCGGCGCAGGCGCCGCGCCGCCCCTAGCCTCAGCTGGCGTGGCGCGAGGCGCGGCCGCCGCTTTGCAGCCGCTCTTTGATGATCACCGACCCGTCGGGCTGGGTCTCGACGTACTGCCGCTCTTCCAGGTCCTTCATCACGCGGCTGACCATCTCGCGCGAGGCGCCGACGATCTTGGCCAAGTCCTGCCGCGAGACCTTGTTGCGGATCATCAGGGTGCCGCCCGTATCCTCGGCCATGTCCAGCAGCGTGCGGGCCACGCGACCATACACGTCGAGCAGGGCGAGCGACTCGATCTGGCGATCGGCGGCCCGCAGCCGCGCCACGAGTCCGCGCATGATGGCGTAGGCGAGGCTGGAGTTCTCCGGCAGGCAGCGCGCGAACTCCGCGCGGCCGAGCACCAGCACGTCGGTCTGCACCTCGGCGCGGACGGTGGCCGAGTGCGGCTCGTTGTCGATCAGACTCATCTCGCCGACGTAGTCGCCAGGATGCAGCATGGCGAGGATGACCTCGCGTCCGCGGGAGTCGGAGGTGAGCACGCGCGCGCGGCCGGTGAGCAGGATGAACAGCGCGTTGGACTTCTGCCCCTGCTCGACGATGATCTCGCCCCGGCGGAAGCGTCGCTTGACGACCCCCTCAGCAATGGCTTCTGCCTGTGCATGGGTCAGCATCGAGAACAGCGGCACGCGCCGAATCAAGTCGAGGTTGGACAGCATCGCCATGACAGTTCACCTTCCCATGTTGTTCGTTCGCGCATCCTGCAAAGCCCGCAACGGCCGTCCGTCCGTGCCGCTTCCCTACAATCGGCGCCATACTGACGGGTCGACTCCCGCATGCCGCAGGCCGTGAGATATCTCACAAGCGGACTCTAACCGAAGACAGCGGCAGGAACGAGAGTGTCGACCCGGGTCCTTCGTCCACTTCGCGCCACGGCGCCCGTCCCATGAGCACACCCGTCAAGCACGCACAGGTCCTGATCCTCGGCTCCGGCCCCGCCGGTTATACCGCCGCCATCTACGCCGCCCGGGCAAATCTCAAGCCCGTGCTGGTCACCGGCTTGGCCCAGGGCGGTCAGTTGATGACGACCACCGAAGTCGACAACTGGCCGGCCGACGTGAATGGTGTGCTCGGGCCCGACCTGATGCTGCGCTTCCAGCAGCACGCCGAGCGCTTCGCGACCGAGATCGTCTTCGATCACATCAACGAAGCAGACCTCAGCAAGCGCCCGTTCACGCTCAAAGGGGATGCCGGGGTGTACACCTGCGACACGCTGATCATCGCCACCGGCGCGTCGGCCAAGTACCTCGGGCTGCCGTCCGAACAGGCCTTCATGGGCCGGGGTGTCAGCGGCTGCGCCACCTGCGACGGCTTCTTCTACCGCGACCAGGACGTGTGCGTCGTGGGGGGCGGCAACACCGCGGTCGAGGAAGCGCTGTACCTGTCCAACATCGCTCGCAAGGTCACCCTGATCCATCGGCGCGACAAGTTCCGCGCCGAGCCCATTCTGGTGGACAAGCTGATGGAGAAGGTGGCGGCGGGCAAGATCGAGCTCAAGCTCTTCTACGTCCTCGACGAGGTGCTCGGCGACGACTCCGGCGTGACCGGCGTGCGGATCAAGCACCTCAACGACGGCCGTACCGAGGAGATCCCGCTCAAGGGCTGCTTCATCGCCATCGGCCACCAACCCAACACCGAGATCTTCAAGGGCCAGCTCGAGATGAAGGACGGCTACATCCTCACGCGCTCGGGCCACGAAGGCTTGGCGACGATGACGAGCGTGCCGGGCGTCTTCGCCGCCGGCGACGTGCAGGACCATGTGTACCGCCAGGCGATCACCAGTGCCGGCACGGGCTGCATGGCGGCGCTCGACGCGCAGCGGTTCCTGGAGCAGTCCGCCGGCTGATTGCACCGGGCATCGCGGCCGGCGCGGAATACGGCTATAATCGCTGTCTTTGCCGTTGGTGGCAGGGGTTTTCGTTGGGTTCGCAGCGTCACGCCGCGGGCCCGAAGACTTCTGGCAGCACATCGAAAGGTCTTGCGCCGCGGCAGGCGTGGCAGGCAGGCGAAAGCCCCGGCCGCGCCGGCTCGGCGAGGCCCTTCAAGGGCTCCCATCAAGCGGGCGCCGGTAGCGCAGGAACACCGCCGCGACCGCCTGCTCTGGGCGTCGAATCTGAACCGAGATTGAAACGGAGAAGCGTCATGGCACGCGTCTGTCAAGTTACGGGCAAGCGCCCGATGGTGGGCAACCATGTGTCCCACGCCAACAACAAAACGAAGCGCCGCTTCCTGCCCAACCTGCAGTACCGTCGCTTCTGGCTCGAGAGCGAGAACCGCTGGGTGCGCCTGCGCGTGAGCAACGCCGCGCTGCGCCTGATCGACAAGGTCGGCATCGACCAGGTCGTCGCCGAGCTGCGCGCCAAGGGCGAACTCTGATCTCGCCGTAAGGAGCCCACACCATGGCCAAGACCGCTCGCGAAAAGATCAAGCTGGAGTCGACCGCCGGCACCGGTCACTTCTACACCACGACCAAGAACAAGAAGACGACGCCCGAGAAGATGGAACTGATGAAGTTCGATCCGAAGGCGCGCAAACACGTCCTCTACAAGGAAGTGAAGCTGAAGTAATTCGGCCCCTTTCCCCTCGAGAACCCGCCCGGCAGTCCGCCCGGCGGGTTTTTTGTCGTCCCGTCTTCCTCGGGGGCGAAGGAGCGGGTGCGCGAGAGCGGAGCCAAGGCCGGGCGTGGGCAGGCAGCCCCGGCAAAGCAGCCTTGGGAGAGCGCAGCCTTGGCAGAGCAGCTTTGGCAGAGCAGCTTTGGCAGAGCAGCTTTGGCAGAGCAGCTTTGGCAGAGCAGCTTTGGCAGAGCAGCTTTGGCAGAGCAGCTTTGGCAGAGCAGCCTTGGCAGAGCAGCCTTGGCAGAGCAGCCTTGGCAGAGCAGCTTTGGCAGAGCAGCGGCGGAGAGCGCTGCTGGGTGCGTAGGGCGTGGGGCCCGCCGTGGCATCAGACGGCAGGCACAAGAAAGAGGCGCCCGGGGGCGCCTCTGTGCTGTGAGCTGTCCGGCGCAGGGCCGGGCTCAGGCCCGTACCGGCTGCGCCGCCTTGATTTTGAGGGCGAAGTCCTGCAAGGCCGCGATGCCGCTTTCCTCGGCGCGCTTGCACCATGCTTGCAGGTCTGCCACCAGTTGCTCGGCCGAGACGTTCGTGCGCGTCCAGAGTTGGCGCAGCTCGGCCCGCATGGCCACGAGCTTGGCCAAGGCCGGCGAGTGGGCGCAGGCATGGGCGATCTGCTCTCGCAGGTGAGACGGGATGCGGTCCTCGTCGCGGTGCAGCCAGCGCTTGGCCAGTCGCAGTTGGCGCCACTTGGCGGTGTTCTCCGCGCCGGCGTCCTTGAGGGCGCGCAGCTCGTCGCGGCACGCCGCCTTGAGCGCCCGGCCGTAACGGGCCATCAGCTCGTAGCGGTGCGCGACGATGGCTTCCAGCGTGTGGGCGTCGGGCACCGGCCGCACCTCGCCCAGCTTGAGCATGGGCGGCACCTTGCGGACCTTGGCCAGCCCCAGCAGTTCCAGCGTGCGGATGTACAGCCACCCGATGTCGAACTCGTACTTCTTGACGGAGAGCTTGGCCGACGTCGGGTAGGTGTGGTGGTTGTTGTGCAGCTCTTCGCCGCCGATCACGATGCCCCAGGGGAAGATGTTGGTGCTGGCATCGGCCGCCTCGAAGTTGCGGTACCCCCAGTAGTGACCAATGCCGTTGATGATGCCGGCCGCCGTCACGGGGATCCACAGCATCTGCACCGCCCACACCGTCAGGCCCACCGCACCGAACAGCGCCAGGTTGATGATGAGCATGAGGCCGACACCCTGCCAGGTGTAGCGGCTGTACAGGTGGCGCTCGATCCAGTCGTCCGGCGTGTTGTGGCCGTACTTGGCGAGCGTTTCCTGGTTCTTGGCCTCGGTGCGATAGAGCTCGGAGCCTTCCAGCAGCACCTTGCGGATGCCGAAGACCTGGGGGCTGTGCGGGTCTTCCTCGCGCTCGCACTTGGCATGGTGCTTGCGGTGGATCGCGACCCATTCCTTGGTGACCATGCCGGTGGTCATCCACAGCCAGAAACGGAAGAAGTGCGCGACCGCGGGGTGCAAGTCGAGCGCACGGTGAGCCTGCGAACGGTGCAGGAAGATCGTGACGGAGGCAATGGTGATGTGGGTGAGTGCCAAGGTGTACAGGACGATCTGCCACCAGGCAGCGTCGGCCATGCCGTTGGCGAGCCAGTCGACCAGGCTGTCCCACACGATCGAGAATTCAGACATCTAACGAAACCCTACAGAGAAGTGCGCGGATTTTAAGTCAGCAGGCGCTCAGGGCCCCGCAGGAATACACCCGAGTTTCACCGGGTATCGCCCGGACAGGGCCTGTGCATTTGAGCTGTATCAAATAGCGCGCCTGCTCCCCGCACCGCGTAACGGGCGCGCGAGGCCCGGTCGCGCAGGGTTGGAGCCGCTGGCGCTAGCGGCGTTCCCACACGGCCGCAAAAAAACCGTCGGTGGCGTGACGGTGAGGCCACAATCGTAAGTAAGCATCGTCGACCAACGATTGCGCGTCCGGCACTTTCGCCTGCTCGAGGATCTCGGCCGCCGAAACCGGTACGAAATCACGGTGCTGGTCGGAGAAGGCGGCGGCCACGGCCTGGTTCTCCTCGGGCAGGATGCTGCAAGTGGCATACACCAGGCGCCCCCCTGGCTTGAGGAGTCGCGCGGCGCTGGCGAGGATCGCATCCTGCTTGGCGCGTAGCTCCTCGATCGCCTTCGGCGACTGCCTCCACTTGAGGTCGGGGTTGCGACGCAGCGTGCCCAGGCCCGAGCACGGTGCATCCACGAGCACGCGGTCGACCTTGCCCGCCAGGCGCTTCACACGCTCGTCGCGCTCGTGGGCGATCTGGGACGGATAGACGTTGGACAGGCCGCTGCGGGCCAGACGGGGCTTGAGCTGCTCCAGGCGGTGGGCGGAGACGTCGAGGGCGTACAGCCGGCCCGTGTTGCGCATGGCAGCGCCCAAGGCCAGCGTCTTGCCTCCCGCGCCCGCGCAGAAGTCCACCACCATCTCGCCGCGCTTGGGCCCCACGAGCAGGGCCAGCAACTGGCTGCCTTCGTCTTGCACCTCGACGTCGCCGCGCAGGTAGATCTCCATCTTCTGCAAGGCGGGCTTGCCTTGCACGCGCAGACCCCAGGGTGAGTACGGCGTGGGCGTGGCCTGGACGCCCGCGGCGGCCAGCTCGGCCATCACCGCCTCGCGTTTGGCCTTGAGCACGTTGACGCGCAGGTCCAGCGGCGCGGGTTCGTGCAGGCTCTCGGCCAGTGGCCAAAACTCCTCGCCCAGCGCCGACTTCAAGGCGCCGGCCAGCCAGTCCGGCAGGTTGTGGCGCAGCTTCTCGGGCAAGGTGGAGATGTCCACCGCCCGGGCCTGCTCCCACCACGTCTGCTCGTGCGAGGCCAAAGCGGCGCGCAGGAACGAGTCGTTGCCCTGCCAGCCGAGGATGGCCAGTCGCCGTTCCAGCGGCCCCGAGCCGGACTGAGCCAAGTGCTGGTAGAGCAACCGCCGCCGCAGCACCGCATAGATGGTTTCGGCCAGGGTATGCCGCTCGCGAGGGCCGAGCGTGCGGTGGCGACGGAAGAAGCTCGAGACGACGCCGTCGGCCGGCGCGTCGAACTCGAGGACCTGTTTGAGCAGTTCGGTGGCGAGATCGAGGAGTGCATTCGGATGCATTCCCGCGATTATCCCCGCCCCGCTACAGCACGAGCTGCGGCTCGCCCGTGCGGTGACGCACCTGCAGGCCGTCGACTTGCAGGGCGTCTTCCACGAACCATCGCACCGCGCGGGGGTAGATCACATGCTCCTTGGCGAGCACGCGCGCTGCCAGGGCGGCCTCGTCGTCGCCGGGGAGCACCGGCACCGCCGCCTGGATGACGATGGGGCCGTGGTCGAGTTCGGCCGTGACGAAGTGGACCGTCGCCCCGGCGATCTTGCAGCCGGCCTCGATGGCCCGGCGGTGCGTGTGCAGGCCCGGAAAGGCCGGCAACAGCGAGGGGTGGATGTTGAGCAACCGCCCCGCGTAGCGCGACACGAAGGCCGGTGTGAGGATGCGCATGAAGCCCGCAAGCACGACGAGGTCCGGGCGATGGCGGTCGATCTCCTGTGCCAGCGCCTCGTCGAAGGCCTCGCGGCTCGCATAGCGCGTGTGATCGACCACGCCGGTCGCGATGCCGTGCGAAGCGGCGAACTGCAGGCCCGCGGCCTGCGGCCGGTTGCTGATGACGGCGGCCACCTGCGCCGGCCATCCCTCGGCATGGCACGCGCGCACGACCGCTTCCATATTGGAGCCTCGGCCGGAAATCAGGATCACGATGCGCTTCATGGGCCGGCAGTGTAACGGGCGGCGCGCCAAGGCCCGCGTCCCTACAATGCGCCATTCCCGCCGCGTGGCGCCGGCCGCGCCTGCTGTCGTGCCCCTGCCTTTGGCGCCGTGGCAGCGCGCCGGCCGCGGGGCGGCTGCGCCCGTTTCACCTCCCGACCGACATGACCGAACGCGTACTGACCGGCATCACCACCACCGGCACCCCTCACCTCGGCAACTATGTGGGCGCCATCCGGCCGTCCATCGAGGCGAGCCGGGCCGAAGGGGTGGAGAGCTTCTTCTTCCTGGCCGACTTCCACGCACTCATCAAGTGCGACGACCCGGCGCGCATCGAACGCTCGCGCCTGGAGATCGCCGCCACGTGGCTGGCCGCCGGGCTGGACCCCGAGCGCGTGACCTTCTACCGCCAAAGCGACATTCCGGAGATCACGGAGCTCACGTGGCTGCTTACCTGCGTGACGGCCAAGGGCCAGATGAACCGCGCCCATGCCTACAAGGCGGCCACCGACGCCAACGTCGCAGCCGGCGAGGACCCGGACGCAGGAGTGACGATGGGGCTGTACTGCTACCCCATCCTGATGGCGGCCGACATCCTCATGTTCAAGGCGCACCGCGTGCCGGTCGGGCGCGACCAGGTGCAGCACATCGAGATGGCGCGCGACGTGGCGCAGCGCTTCAACCACCTCTACGGTCAGGGCCGCGAGCTCTTGGTGCTGCCGCAGGCGCAGATCGACGAGGAACTGGCCACCCTGCCGGGCCTGGACGGTCGCAAGATGTCCAAGAGCTATGACAACACCATCCCCCTCTTCGAGGGCGGCGCCAGGGGCTTGAAGGAGGCGGTGGCCCGCATCGTGACCGATTCGCGCCTGCCCGGCGAGCCGAAGGACCCGGACGCCTCGCACCTCGTCACCATCTGGGACGCGTTTGCCACCCCGCCGCAGCGGCAACAGTTCCGTGCCGACCTGCGCGCCGGCTTGGCCTGGGGCGAGGCCAAGCAGCGGCTGGTGGACCTGATCGAGGCGCACATCGGCCCGATGCGTCCGCGGTACGAGGAGCTGATGGCCCATCCGGAGCGCATCGAGGAGATCCTGCAGGAAGGCGCGCGCAAGGCCCGGGCGGTGGCGCGCCCGCTGCTGGCCGAACTGCGCGAGGCTGTGGGGCTGCGGCCCCTCAAGCCGCTGGCGCAACCCAAGACCGCCGCGGGCGGCCGTGCGGCGGGGGCCGCGCACGCGGCACTGCCTGTCTTCAAGCAATACCGGGAGGCCGACGGGCGCTTCTACTTCAAGCTCACGGCGCACGACGGCAGCGTGCTGCTGCAAAGTACCGGCTTTGCGGAAGGACGGGAGGCCGGGGCCTGGGTCAAGCGCCTCAAGACCGAGGGCTCGGCGGCCCTGGCCGGCGCCCCGGTCGAGCGGGGCGCCGAGGTCTCTCCCGAGCAGGTCGCGGCTGCCCTGGACGCCCTGGCGGCCGCCCAGGAGTGACGGCCCCGAAGGTGCAGCATGGCCGGCATCCACATCACCGACATCGAGGCAGCGATCAACTGGTGGCGCGAGCGCGAGCCCTCGCCCGACGGCATCACCGCCTGTGCGCCGGTGCGAGCCCTGGCCGAGGTGTATGCGCTGATGGTGTACTACCGCGAGCAGGAATGCGACGAGGACACCATGCCGCGCAAGGCCAAGGAGGCTTGGCTCGAGTGGTACCGCTCGACGCCCGACACGCCTTGCATCGCCATCTGCTCCACGAGCCAGGGCGACGAGATCTGCAAGGGCTGCGGCCGCAGCTTCGACGAAGTGCAGTTCTGGCCCGAGATGACGCCCGCGCAGAAGCGCTGCGTGTGGCGACGCATCACGATGCAAGGCACGGCCTGGCGCTTCAACCGTTATGCGGAGCGGGCCCGCGAGGCGGCGAACGATCACGGCCGGCCGGGCGACAGCACCGGGGCGGCCCGGGCGCAGGGATCGGGCGCCGCGTGAGACGGCGCTGAACGGCTCAGCCGAGCGGCAACGTCACGACGAAGCAGCTGCCCCCGCCCTCGCGCGCCTCGCAGCGAGCGTCGCCGCCGTGCCGCCTCGCGATCTGGCGCACGAGGCTCAGCCCCAGGCCCACGCCCCCGGCGTGCTCGGCATGGCCGCGCAGGCGATAGAACGGCTCGAAGATGCGCTCGCGCTGGTCGGCGGGCACCCCCGAACCGCGATCGCACACCCTCAGCTCGGCGCAGCCTGGGCCCCGGCGCACCTGGACCATCGGCGGCGTCTGCGGCGCATAGCGGCGGGCGTTCTCGAGCAGGTTGCGCAATACCCGCCGCACGAGCCGCTCGTCCGCGGCGACGACCAATGGCTCGCCTTCCAGCTCGGCGCCGAACCGCACGCCTTCCTCCGCAGCCAGCCCGAGCAGGTCGACCGGCCCGCGCTCCAGTGAGGGCATGGCGTCGAGCCGACTGGCGAAGAGCACTTCTTCGACCAGGGTGTCGAGTTCCCGGATGTTGTGCGCGATCTCCTGCTGCAAGCGGGCGCGTGCTTGCGGCTCGGCAGTCTCCAGCAGGGACAGGGCCATCTTCAAACGCGCCAGCGGCGAACGCAGCTCATGCGAGGCATTGGCCAGCAGCGACTGGTGAGACCTCACGAGCGCCTCGATGCGCTCGGCCGCCTGGTTGAAACTCGCCGCCACGGCGGCCACTTCGTCCCGGCCGGACACCGCCACGCGATGGCTCAGTTCGCCGGAGCCGAACGTCTCGACGCCGCGTTTGAGCGCCTCGAGCTGCCTCGTGAGCCGGCGCACCACCGGGTACGCTCCGGCCGATACGGCGATGAACAACACGACCAGCGCCGCAACCAGGCCGCCCCCGCGCAGGAACCACGGGGGCTCCACGAGGGCCGGCGGCGGATGGTGTCGTGCCTCGGGGCCGCGGCCCGGGGGCCCCTCGGCGAGCGGCCCGAGGCGCTGCGGCCGCAGCACCCACAGCACCCGGCCGTCGCCGAGCGGCAGCCGCAGCCGCCGTCTCGCGCCCTCGCGCTCGATGCGCTCGTACAGGGCGCTGCTCGCAATGCGCCGACCCGAGGCATCGTCGAGTGCGAGCGGCACGCGCAGCCGCTGCGACCACTCCTCCAGCGCGTCGGCCTGCTCCGCGCGGGGAGCGTCAGCGTCCGGCAATGCGTGCTGCGCGAGCTCGCCCCAAGCGGCGAGACGGTCTCCCCAGACCACCCGGTCCTGCTCGCGCGCGTGCTCGATGTTGCGCTGGAACAACCAGCCGGCCAGGAGCGCGAACAGCAGCAGCACCGCGACGACGGTGAGATAGATGCGCAGGTACAGGCTCTTCACGGTGAATGGGGGCTTCAGGCCGGGTCGGCATCCTGCTTGCGCGCGAAGACATAGCCGGTCCCGCGCACGGTGAGGATGCGCCGCGGGTTCTTGGGGTCGTCCTCGATCGCGGCACGGATGCGGGAGATGTGCACGTCGATGGAGCGATCGAACGCTTCCAACGCGTGGCCCTTCAGCGCATCCATGATCTGGTCGCGCGACATCACCCGCCCGGCATGGCGGGCGAGAACGACCAGCAGCTGGAACTGATAACCGGTGAGATCGCGCTCGCGGCCGTCGACCCGCGCCACGCGCGCACCGAGGTCGATGTCCAGGCGGCCGAAGCGCAGCACATCGCCGTCGTCAGGTGCCGGCGCGGCCACACTGCGGCGCAGCACCGCACGCAGCCGGGCGAGCAGTTCGCGGGGTTCGAACGGCTTGGGCAGGTAGTCGTCCGCGCCCAGCTCCAGCCCGACGACTCGGTCCATCGGCTCGCCGCGGGCCGTGAGCATCAGGATCGGCAGATGGCGGTGGCGGGCTTCGGCCCGCAGCTCCCGGCACAGCTCGAGGCCGTCGCCGTCGGGCAGCATGAGGTCCAGCACGAGCGCGTCGTACGCCGCGTCCCGGCGCCCGAGCGCCTCCCGGGCCGATTGCAGGGTGGGCGCCGTCTCGACGAAGAAGCCGGCCTGACGGAGATAGTCGCCGACCAGGCCTGTCAAACGCAGGTCATCGTCGGTGAGGAGGATGCGGGCAGACATGCAGGTGCTCCGGAACGCACGAAGCATACGCGCAGGCCGCTGCCCTTGCGGCGCGGGGCCGCTGCAGCGGCCCCGCCCCGGAGCCCGCGCGCCGTCACGCAGCCGACCGGCCCGTCGGACTTCAGCGGCCGGGCGAGCCCGGTTGGCCGCGGCGGTGTTCTTCCCAGCGCTGGGCACGTTGCTTCATGCGCTCGGCCAGTGTCTGCCGCTGCTCAGGGGTGAGGACGCGGCTCACCTCGAGCATCGCCTGGCTCATCCGTCGGGAGGTCTGGTCGTGCAAAGCGAGCTGACGTTGACGCAGGGACTCGACCGCGTTCGCATCGACCGTGGGCTGGGTGAAGAGCCGCAGCCCTTCTTCGCGCAGAGCCTTGCGAGAGTCGCGCAGCGCTCCCAGGTCCTTGGCGGCGCTCTCGGCGATCTGCACGATCTGCTGGCGCTGCTCGGGGGTGGCATTCAGATCGCGCAGCCAGTGATCGACCATGCGCTGGACGCGCTCGGGGCCGGCCATGAACATGCCCTGCGCGCCCATGCCGGGGTCACCGTGGCGCGGGCCGTGCGCCCAGGCGGGGCTGGCCGTCAGAGCGGCGAGGGAGACCGCCACGGCAGCGGCGAGCGAAAGGGTCCGGCGGGGGGACACCCGATGCAAAGCGGGGAAACGCGACATCTTCAACTCCTTGAGCAATGGGGGCGAAGCCCACGGTGCTGATGGTGAGCGCGAAGCGTGAAGGCCCCGTGGTGCGGGGGTAAAGAACTGTGAAGCGAACGGGCGGCGCGGGCCGGCTTACGGGCCGGCACTGTCAACCCTGCCAGAAGCAGAACACTCGGTTTCGCCTGAAGATGCCTGAAAGAACAGGGAGGTTGACCATGCAAAGTCCTTACGAAGACGCCTGGCGGCGCCTGCTGGAGATCGCCGCCCGGGTGCGCGCGGACAGCCGGGCCACGCCTTCGGCGCGCTCGTTCGCCGAGTCGGTGCTCGATGCCTACCCCTTCGATGCGCCGCACGCGGTGGCGCACGAGGAGCGGCAGCACGCCCGGTATGCTCAGGCCGCTGCGCGGTCGGCGGCTTCGGAGCGGCCCGAGGCGTAAAGCGACTCGATCTCGCGCGCGTAGGCGGCGTAGATGGCCTTGCGCCGCACCTTCATCGTGGCCGTGACCTCGCCGTCGTCGTGGTCGAGCTCCTTGGTGAGCAGGTGGAACTTGCGGATGCGAGCCACCTGCGCAAGCTGGCTGTTGCCGCGCTCGACCTCCCCCTCGATCAGCCGGCGCACCTCGTCATGCTCGACCAGCGAGCGGAAGTGCGTGAACGCGATGCGCCGGGACTCCGCCCACTTGCCGACGGTCTCCGCGTCGATCTGGATGAGCGCCGTCACGTACGGCCGCGCGTCGGCAATGACGATGCACTCCTTGATGTAGGGGCTCGCCTTCATCGTGTTCTCGATCTCGCTGGGCGTGAGGTTCTTGCCGCCCGCGGTGATCATGATGTCCTTCAGGCGGTCCACGATGCGCAGCTGACCGTCCTCCTCCCGCACGACATCGCCGGTATGCAGCCATCCGTCCCGGATGGCTTCTGCCGTCGCCTGCGGGTTCTTGTAGTACCCGGCGAAGACCATGCCGCCGCGCACCAGGAGTTCGCCCTGCTCGGACAACCGGTACTCGACGCCCAGGGTGGGCTCGCCCACCGTCCCGATGCGCACGCGGTCGGGACGCTGGCCGGTGATCATGCCGGTCGATTCGGTCAGGCCGTAGACCTCCACGAGGGGCACACCGAGGGTGCGGAAGAAGCGCACGATGGCTGGCGGTATGGGCGCCGCCCCGGTGAGCGCGCGCCGCACGCGGCGCAGCCCGATGAAGTTCTGCAGCGCGCGAAAGACCAGCAGGTAGCACAGCCCGAACAGCCACTGCTCCCGCACCGTGCGCTGGGCCGGTGCCTTCTCTGCGAAGGGTTCGCAAAGCCGCATCGCCCACTCGAACAGCCCGCGCCGCAGGCGGCCCGTCTCCTGCATCTTGATGTTGATCGAAGCGTGCAGCTTTTCCCAGATCCGCGGCACGCCGAGGAACACGTTCGGCGCCAGCTCCCGCAGGTCCTCCTGCACCGTGCGTATCGACTCGCCGAAGCTCACCGTCGAGCCGAGGTAGGCGGGACAGAACACGGTGAGCATCTGCTCGGCCACGTGGCACAGCGGCAGATACGACAAGTGCGAGGTGTGCTCGTCCAGCCCCACCCGCTCGACGATGCCGGGCACCACGGCGCGGATGTTGGCGTAGGTGATCATCGCGCCTTTCGGGCGGCCGGTCGATCCGGAGGTGTAGATCATCAGTGCCAGATCGCACAGCTGCTGGGCCCGCAGCACTTCGTCGATGAATCCGCCCTCACGGGCCTCGGCCTGCGCGCCCCGCTGCTCGAGTTCCTCGAACGAGAGCACACGGCCTCCTTGCGCGCGCAGCGTGTCGCGCAGACCCTTCTTCTCGATCACCACCACGTGGCGCAGGCGGGGCAGCTGCGGCAGGGCTTCGAGCACCTTGTCGCTTTGTTCCTGGTCCTCGCACACGACGATCTCGACGTCGGCATGCTCCAGGACATAGGCCACCTCCGGAGTGGGGCTGGTGGGATACACCCCGACGGTGACGCCGCCCACCAGGCCCGCGCCGAGCTGCGCGAGCACCCATTCGAGGCGGTTCTCGGAGACCACGCCGACATGGCCCCCGACATCGAGCCCCAGCGAGCGCAGGCCCAGGCCCACATGGCGGGCGCGACGGTAACACTCGCTCCAGGTCCAGGGGCGCCAGATGCCGTAGTCCTTCTGGCGCAGCGCCACGGCGTCGGGCCGGCGCTGGGCATGCTCGCGCCACATCTGCGGCACGGTCTTCACAGGCAGCTCGTCCATCGGTGCGCCTTCGCTCATGACAACCAGCGCTTGCGACGCTTGTAGTGCTTGAGGTCGCGGAAGCTCTTGTGCGTGCCCGCTCCCCCGATGCCCAGATAGAACTCCCGCACGTCGGCATCGGCCTTCAGGCGCTGGGAGGTGCCATCGATCACGACCTTGCCCATCTCCATGATGTAGCCATAGTGGGCCACGGAGAGCGCGACCGAGGCGTTCTGCTCGACCAGCAGCATGGACACCCCCTGCTCCGCGTTGATGCGCGCGATGATGTCGAAGATGCTGTCGACGAGGACGGGGGACAAGCCGAGCGACGGTTCGTCGAGCAGCATCAGCTTGGGCCGCGCCAGCAGCGCCCGGCCGATGGCCAGCATCTGCTGCTCGCCCCCCGAGAGGTAACCGGCCAAGCCCCGCCGGCGCTCGTGCAGCCGCGGAAAGTAGCCGTACACCAGGTCGAAGTCGGCCTTGACGGCCTTGCGCCCGGTGAGCGCGTAGGTGGCCGCGACGAGGTTTTCTTCCACCGTGAGGTCCTCGAACACGTGCCGGCCTTCCATCACGTGCGACAGCCCCGAGCGCACGAGCTCGTGCGCCGCGAGGTGCCGCACATCCCGTCCGTCGAACCGGACCTCGCCCTTGGGCATCTCGCCATCCTCGAGGTCCAGCAACCGCGAGACGGCCTTCAACGTCGTGGTCTTGCCGGCCCCATTGCTGCCCAGCAATGCCACGATGCGCCCGCGCGGCACCGCGAGCGACAGGCCGCGCAGCACCTGCACGGCCTTGTTGTAGATCACCTCGATGTTGTTGATCTGCAGGATCGGGCTCGCATCCATGGACGGCTCCGTACACCGGTGAGAGGGCGCGCCCCAAGGCCCCGGGCCGTGGGCGCCGGGCGCCGCGGGTTCAGGTCAGCGTGATCCAGTCGGACGCCGGGATCATCTTCTTCTGCTTCATGTCCGCGCGGTAGATGCGGCCCACGGGGATCGAATTGCCGGGAATGCTGATCGGCACGCCGATGATGCCGCCCGTGTCGAAGTTGCGGATCGAGTTGAGCGCGGCCTTCATGTTCTTGCCGGTCAGGGGCTGCCGGGCGTCGAGCGTGCGCTTGACGGCCTCGGTCATCAGCATCGCGGTGAGGAACCCCTGCATGTAGGCGTTGCTCTGGTACTCGGGCCGCATCTGGCGGATCTTTTCGAGCATCGGTGCGCGGCCTTCGGTGTCGTAGTAGTAGCGGAACGGCATCACCCCCAGGAAGCCGTCGGCCGCGTCGCCCATCTTCATCACCATGGAGTGGTCCATGGACCAGAAGGTGCCCATGAAGGCCGACTTCATGCCCATGTCGCGCGCCTGCGTGATGAACTCCGGGATCGGCGCCAGCACGTAGCCGTGGAAGATGGTGAAGTCCGGGTTGGCGCGCCGCAGCTTGATGACTTCGGTGGAGACATCCACGCTGCCCGGGGGCGTCATGATCTCACCGGCCACCGTGAGGCCCAGCCGCTGCGCCGCCGCACGGCTCTTTTCGATCGGATCGCGGCCGAACTCGGTGTCAGAGTAGACGAAGGCCACGCGGGCGCCCGGCTTGGTGCTCGCGATGTGACGCAGCAGGATGCCGAACATCTCGGTGTAGTCGGGGCCCACGAGGAACTGATACGGGTACTTCTGGGGATCGTTGATCTCGGAGGCGAACGACGCACCGGCCATCAAGATGTTGCCGTTGCGCTCCAGTTCAGGGTTGATCGTCTTGGCAAAACCGGTGGAGTCACCGTAGTAGAGGTTGACCTTGTTCTGGCTGGTGATCTTCTTGAACGCGGCGACGGAAGCGTCGACCTTGTAGCCGGTGTCCTCCGGCACGTAGCGCAGCTTGCGGCCGCGGATGCCGCCGGAGTCGTTGACGATCTTGACATAGTCCTCGATGCCGGCGTGGATGCCGATGCCGGCGAAGGCGAACACCCCCGTCATCGGGATCGATCCGCCCAGCACGATCTCCTCCTGCGCCTGCGCGCGGGCGGTGACGCCCAGCGTCCCCGTGGCGGCCAGCGTACCGGCCCATGTGACGAACTGCCTGCGTTTCATTGCGTGTCTCCTTCGTGGTGGTGCAGGGAAAGAAGGCGTGTTCAAGTCCTGAAGGGCCACAGGTGGAAGAAGCGGCGCGTGCGGCGCCACACCTCGGCCAACCCGTGAGGCTCGAAGAGGAGGAATCCGACGATCAGCGCCCCGAAGACGATCGTGCGCACCGGGGACAGCACCAGGGTCGCATTGGCCAGGGGCAGCCAGCCGACGACGAGCTTGAGCACCTCGGGCACCAGCGTCATGAACACCGCCCCGAGGATCGAGCCGAGGATGGTGCCCATGCCGCCGACGATGATCGCCGCGAGGAAGAAGATGCTCATGATGAGCGGGAAGCTCTCGGGCGTGACCACCCGGAAGAAGTACGCCCACATGCCGCCCGCGAGCCCCGCGTAGAACGACGAAACGGCAAACGACAGCAGCTTGTAGCGCAGCAGGGGAATCCCCAGCACCTCGGCCGAGATGTCGCGGTCGCGAATGGCGATGAAGGCGCGGCCGATGCGCGTGCGGAACAGGTTCGCCGCACCGATGAGCAGCAAGGCCGTCACCGGCACGATGAGCCAGTACAGCCGGAACGACGTGTCGAGCGCGACACCGAAGAACTCGGCCGGCGGCACGCTCAGGCCGGCCGCCCCGCCGGTGATCGTGAGATTGGCGAAGAGGAAGTGCGCGAGCACCGACGCCGCAATGGTGGCGATGGCCAGATACAGGCCCTTGACGCGCAACGAAGGCAGCCCCACCAGCACGCCGCCGAGCATGGCGACCCCGCCGCCCGCGAGCAGGTTCAGCAGGAAGGGCGTGCCGAGGCGGTTCTCCAGCACCGCCACGGTGTAGGCCCCCAGGCCCATGAACGCCGCCTGGCCCAGGCTCACGAGCCCGGTGTAGCCGGTCAGGATGTTCAGGCCGCAGGCGCTGGCGATGTTGATGGCCACCAGGCAGGCGAGATAGAGCCAGTAGTCGCCCGCGACGAAGGGAAACACCACCAGCGAGACCGTGAGCACGCCGACCCAGGCCCACTGGGTGCGGCTGTCGAAGAGCGCCTGGTCGGCGGCGTAGCTGTCCTTGGCCGATCCGATCCTCATCTCAGAGCCTCTCGATCTCGTGCGTGCCGAAAAGGCCGTAGGGCCGCACCAGCAGGATCAGCACCAGCACGCAGAAGGTGGCCAGCAGCTTGTACTCGCCACCGAGGTAGGCCGCGGCCCACGACTCGATGAGTCCGATCAAGAGGCCCCCCACCAGCGCGCCGACGATGCTGTCCAGGCCGCCCACGATCACCACCACCAGCACCGACAGCCCGAACACACCCATCGACGACGAGATGCCGCCGATGGCTCCCACCAGGATGCCCGCCACCGCCGCGATGGCCGCGGCCAGCGTCCACGACAACGAAAAGACCTTCGGCACGTCGATGCCCATGGAGTACGCGGCGGCCTGGTCGGAGGCCGTCGCGCGCAGAGCCACCCCGCCTCGCCAGAAGCGGAACACCCCGAGCACCAGCGCGATCAGCACCGCGGTGACGAGGAAGGCATAGAACACCTTCGGCGCGACGAAGGCCTGGCCGATCATCACCGCACCGCCGGGCATGAACTCCGGCAACCGGCGCGGGTCGGCCGTCCAGACGAGCTCGACCACACCGACGAGGATCGATGCCAGCCCCACCGTGACCATGAAGGTGGATATCGGGGACTCGCCCAGCATCGGGCGGATCAACAGGCGCTCGAAGCCCGCCCCGAGGAGCGCACTGGCCGCGACGGTCAGCGCGATCGCAGCCCACGCAGGCAGCTGCATGCCGGCCGTGAAGGCAAAGAAGATGTAGGCCGAGAGCATCAGCATCTCGCCGATGGCCAGGTTCACCACCCGGGTGGCCTTGTAGATGATGACGAAGGCGAGCCCCGTGAGCGCATACAGCCCACCGGCGCCGATGCCGGCCAGCGAAACCTCGAAGAAGTAGAGCCAGTCGAACCCGTTCATGCCGCGGCTCCCATGGCGGCGGGCGTGGCTCCCGGCGCCTCGGTCGCGCGGCTCGAACCGAGGTACGCGCGAATGACCTCGGGGTCGTTCTGCACGTCCTCAGGCCGGCCCTCGGCGATCTTCTGGCCGAAGTTGAGGACGACCACGTGGTCCGAGATGTCCATCACCATGCCCATGTCGTGCTCGACCATCAGCACCGTCACGCCCCACTCGGCCCGCACGTCGAGGATGAAGCGCGCCATGTCCTCCGTCTCTTCGCGGTTCATGCCCGCCACCGGCTCGTCGAGCATCAGGATCTTGGGCCGCATCGCCAGCGCGCGGGCCATCTCGACGCGTTTTTGCAGCCCGTAGGGCAAGGCCGCGACCGGCGCATGGCGGATGTGGTCGATCTCCAGCAGATCGATGATGCGCTCCTCGATCTCGGCGCGCAGCGCGACCTCTTCGCGCCGGGCGCGGCCGAAGTAGAGCAACGCGTCGAAGATGTTCGTGCGCAGGTGGCAGTGGCGGCCGAGCTTGATGTTGTCCAGCACCGTCATGCCGCGAAAGAGCGCGATGTTCTGGAAGCTGCGCGCCAGTCCGCGGCGCGCCCGCTCCGGGGCCGGCAGCCGCGTGATGTCCTCGCCGTCGAAGCGCAGCGACCCGCTTTGAGGGCGGTAGAAGCCGGAGATCGTGTTGAAGAGCGACGTCTTGCCCGCGCCGTTGGGGCCGATGACGGAAGTGATCGAGCCCGGGGCGACGCTCATCGTGATGCCGTTGAGGGCCTTGACGCCGCCGAAGGCGAGCGTCAGCCCTTCGATCTCGAGCAACGGGGCCTGTTCGACGTGCGGCACGGCTGCCCTCCTTGCCCGCCTCAGACGCGCTCGATCACGGTGGCCGTGGCCATGCCGTGGCCGATGCACATGACCTGCAAGCCGAGGGTGCCGCCTCGGGCCTCCAGACCCGCGAGCATCTTGGCCATCAGGGCTGCGCCGGTGGCGCCCAGCGGGTGTCCGTGGGCGATGGCGCCTCCCCACGGGTTGACGCGATCCATGTCGGCGTCGAACTCGCGCGCCCAGGCGAGCACCACGGTGGCGAAGGCCTCGTTGATCTCGATCCAGTCGAGGTCGCGGATCGACACCCCCGCGCGCCGCAACGCCTCGTGCGTGGCGGGAATCACGCCCGTGAGCTGCATCACCGGGTCGGAGCCCACCACCACGCGCGCACGGAACCGTGCCCGGGGGCGCAGGCCGTCGGCGCGGGCCGCCTGTGCGTCGCCGATCAACACCGCCGAGGCGCCGTCGGAGATCTGACTCGCGTTGCCCGCGGTCACGACGCCCTCGCCGGGCGGGCGGAATGCGAGGGCCAGCGAGGCCATGCGCGCATCGTCGATCGAAGCTCGCACCCCTTCGTCGCGGGCCAGCGTCAGCGGCTGCCCCTGTGCATCGACGCCCGGGGTGGGCAGGATCTCGCGGTGCCAGCCCGCCTCGGCCGCGGCATGGGCGCGGCGGTGGCTTTCCTTCGCGTAAGCGTCGCATTGCACGCGCGTGATGCCCCACTGCTCGGCGATGCGCTCGGCGCTTTCGCCTTGGTGCACCAGGGCATGGCGGGCCAGCAACTCCGGGTTCAGCACGTCGAAGCCCTTGAACTCGAAGCGCCCGAGGCTCACGTCGAGAAACATCGGCACGCGGCTCATGTTCTCGACGCCGCCGGCCACGACGTAGCGCGCGTCCCCGGCTGCGACGGCCTGCGCCGCGAAGTGCACGGCCTGCTGGCTCGAACCGCACATGCGGTTGAGCGAGACGCCGGGCACGCGTGTCGGCAGGCCGCCCACCAGCACGGCCAGGCGGCCGATGTTGGCGCCCTGCTCGCCCGCCTGGCTCACGCAGCCGGCGATCACGTCGTCGATCGCCTCCGGCGCCACGCGGCTGCGTTCCAGCAGCCCCTGCAGCGCAAACGCCAGGAGGCTGTCCGGGCGCGTCTCGCGCAAGGCGCCTTGCCGGCGCCCGAAGGCCGTGCGCACGGCTTCGAGGATCACGGGTTCGGCCATGGGTGTCTCCTCAGGGTCACCGGCCCACGAAGCGGGGCGCGCGTTTGTCGAAGAAGGCGGCCAGGCCTTCGACGAAGTCCTCGCCGGCGGCGCAATCCGCAAAGGCCTGCTGTTCGTCGTCGAGCTGCCGATCGAGCGGCTGGCCGGACGAGTTGCGCATCAGGCGCTTGATGTGTCCGTAGGCCCGCGTCGGCCCTTGTGCCAGGCGGCGGGTCAGCGCCTGCGCTTCTTCGACCAGTCGCTCGGCGGGCACCACGCGCGCCACCAGGCCCCAGGCTTCGGCCCGTTCCGCGTCGAGGTCCTCGCTCAAGAGCGCGATCTGCAAGGCGCGGCGCAGCCCGACGATCCGGGGCAACGACCAGGTCGCGCCCAGGTCGCAGCTCGTGCCGATGCGGGTGTAAGCGAGGTTGAAGCGAGCACCGGCGGCGGCGATCGCCACGTCGGCCGCGAGTGCCAGGCTCAGTCCCGCGCCCGCGACCGCCCCGTGCAGCGCCGCCACCACCGGCGCTCGCATCGAGGTGAGGAGCCGCAGCGCCTGATGCAGCGGCCCGATGAGCGCATGGGCCGTCTCCACCGGCGCCGCCCTCAGTTGTGCCAGATCGCCGCCGGCCATGAAGGCCCGCCCGGCCCCGCTCAGCAGCACGGCGCGCACGCCGTCGTCGTTCGCCAGCGACTCCACCACGCCAAGGAAGGCGCGCGCGGTGGCCACGTCCAAGGCGTTGAGCGCCTCGGGCCGGTTGAACCGCACGTGCACCCAACCCTCGTGCCGCTGAACGATCAGCGGCTCGCCCGCAGCTGCACCTTCGGGCGGCTGCCCTGCCATGTCTGGAGCAACGCTCATGTCACACTCCTGCGTCTGGACCTGCTCGCATCGCGGCGCGCCGGAGCTGCCGCTCGGCGAGGCACGGGCTCCTCGGGGCGCCTGAGCAACCCCGCGAGCAGCGTGCGGATGCACGGCTCGATGACCTCCTCGGGCGCGAGCGCCCCTTGGGGCTGATACCACCGGCCGATCCAGCTCAACGCGCCGGCCAACGTGAAGGCGGTGAGCTTCGGGTCGCACGGCGCGAGCGAACCCTCGGCCACCCCTTGCCTCACCAAGTCCCGGAACACGCGGTCGATGCGGGCCTTCAACGCACGCAATTTGCGTCGGCTGTCGGGTGGCAGCGGGTCTTCGCCGACGCGGATCACGCAGCGCCCGTAATCCATCGTCACCACGCGCCCATAGGCCCTCATGCATTCCACCAACTGGTCCACGGCGCTGCCACCGGAGGCGGTGGCCCGTGCGAGGCTGTCGGTCACCATTTCGAGGCCGATGCGCACGCACTCGAACAGGATCTCGTCCTTGCTCTTGATGTAGTAGTAGAGCGTGGGCTTGGTCACCTGGAGTTGCTCGGCCACCTCGTCGAGCGAGGTGGCATGGAAGCCCTGCTCGCTGAACAGGCGCGCCGCCGTTCGCAAGACGGCCTCGCGCTTGAGCTCGCGTTCCTCGTCCCGGTTTCGCGACTTGACCCACGGCGACCGCAAGAGACCCTCCGGTGCTTACTCGCCAGTAAGGCGACTTTCCCGGGAGTATGGTCGCTACCCTCCGGTTGGAGAAGGCGTCGGATGGGGGTATTTTCCCGCTTCGGGTTCCCACCGAGCGCCGCGCACGCCGGTGGATTCAGGCAGCAGGCGCGCCGGAAGACACCTCTCGCCCGCCGCAGGCGCGCGAGACAACCGGCGCGCAGCACGGCCAAAGAAAAACGGGCGATCACCGCAGCGCGTGGTGATCGCCCGTTGACAGGCACTGGCGGAAAGGGAGGGATTCGAACCCTCGATACGGGAAACCCGTATACCGGATTTCGAGTCCGGCGCATTCGACCACTCTGCCACCTTTCCTGAAACGCTGGCTTGACGGGTGGTCAGCCGCCAAGCGAAGCCTGCAATTATAGCGTGTCAGGCGCGCAGTTCGGCGAGCCCCCCGAGGTAAGGACGCAACGCCTCGGGCACGGTGATGCTGCCGTCGGCGTTCTGGTAGTTCTCGAGCACGGCGACCAGCGTGCGGCCCACCGCCAGGCCCGAGCCGTTGAGGGTGTGCACGAGCTCCGGCTTGCCCTGTGCGTTCTTGAAGCGCGCCTGCATGCGGCGCGCCTGGAAGGCTTCGCAGTTGGAGCAGGAGCTGATCTCGCGGTAGGTGTTCTGCGCGGGCAGCCACACCTCGAGGTCGTACGTCTTGGCGGCGCTGAAGCCCATGTCGCCGGTGCACAGGGTGATGACGCGGTACGGCAGGCCCAGGCGTTGGAGGATGGCCTCTGCATGACCGACCATCTCCTCCAGGGCTTCGTAGCTTCGGTCGGGATGGACGATCTGCACCATCTCGACTTTGTCGAACTGGTGCTGGCGGATCATGCCGCGGGTGTCCTTGCCGTAGCTGCCCGCTTCGGACCGAAAACAGGGGCTGTGCGCGGTGAGCTTGATCGGCAGCTGGTCGGCCGCCAGGATCTGCTCGCGCACCGAGTTCGTGAGCGAGATCTCCGAGGTGGAGATGAGGTACTGGACCGCGCCGGCTTCGTCGCCGCTGCCTGCACCGGCCTCGCCGGGGCCCCGGCCCCGGTAGACCCAGAACATGTCTTCCTTGAACTTGGGCAGCTGCCCGGTGCCCACGAGCACGTCGGCATTGACGATGTACGGGGTGTAGCACTCGATGTAGCCGTGCTCGCGGGTGTGGACGTCGAGCATGAACTGCGCGAGCGCGCGGTGCAGGCGAGCGATGGCGCCGCGCATGAACGTGAAGCGGGCGCCCGAGAGCTTGGCGCCGGTGTCGAAGTCCAGCCCCAGCGGTGCGCCCAGGTCCACGTGGTCCTTCACCGGAAAGTCGAACTGCCGCGGGGTGCCCCAGCGGCGCACCTCGACGTTGCCCCGCTCGTCGGCGCCCACCGGCACGCTCTCGTGCGGCAGGTTGGGCAGTTGCAGCAGCAGGTCCTGCAACTCGGCCTGAAGGCTTTCGAGCCGCTCGGCCGAGGCCTTGAGTTCGTCGCCGATGCCGCCCACTTCGGCCATCAGGTCGGCGGCGTCCTCGCCCTTGGCCTTGCGCTGGCCGATCTGCTTGGACAGGCTGTTGCGCCGGGCTTGCAGTTCCTCGGTGCGGGTCTGCAGCGTCTTGCGCTCGGCCTCGAGCGCCTGGAAACGCTCGACGTCCAGGAAGGGTTGGGGCGACTTGCGCGTGGCGAGGCGCTCGACGACGTGGCCGAGGTCCTTGCGCAGGAGGGTGATGTCTAGCATGTGCTTACCGGATGGCGTGACCGGGTGGGGGAGCGATTTTAGGGAGCGAAACGCCCTTCAGCGGCGGCTTCGTTCATGGACTTGTCGCCCAGCCCCTTGGGCAGCGGGAAGTGCACCGTCTCCTGCACCCCCTGCATGCGGCGCACGGCGACGGCACCCAACTCCTTGAGGCGCGCGATGACTTGCTGCACGAGCACGTCCGGCGCCGAGGCGCCGGCGGTGAGCCCGACGCGCTGGCGGCCGTCCAGCCATTCGGCGCGCAGGTCCTGCGGGCCGTCCACCATGTATGCGGGCGTGCCCAGGCGCGCGGCCACCTCGCGCAGCCGGTTGCTGTTGGAGCTGGTGGGGCTGCCGACGACGATGACCACGTCCACCTCGCGGGCCAAGAGCTTGACGGCGTCCTGGCGGTTCTGCGTGGCGTAGCAGATGTCCTGCTTCTTGGGCTCGCGCACCTGCGGAAAGCGCCGTTTCACCGCCGCCAGGATCTCGGCGGCGTCGTCCACGCTCAGCGTCGTCTGCGTGACGACCGCGACCTTCTCGGGGTTGCGCAGTCGCACGCGCTCGACGTCGGCCACGTCTTCCACCAGATAGATGCCGTCGGTGAGCTGGCCCATCGTGCCTTCGACCTCGGGGTGGCCCTTGTGGCCGATCATGATGAACTCGTAGCCTTCCTTGTGGAGCTTGGCCACCTCCACATGCACCTTGGTGACCAGCGGGCAGGTCGCGTCGAAGACCTGGAAGCCCCGCTGCGCGGCTTCGCGGCGCACGGCCTGGCTCACGCCGTGCGCGCTGAAGACGAGCGTCGCGCCGGGCGGCACGTCGGCCAGGTCCTCGATGAAGATCGCGCCCTTGGCCTTGAGGTCGTTGACGACGTAGGTGTTGTGGACGATCTCGTGGCGCACGTAGATGGGGGCGCCGAACTTGCGCAGCGCGCGCTCGACGATCTCGATGGCCCGGTCCACCCCGGCGCAGAAGCCGCGCGGCTCGGCGAGCAGGATCTCGCGGCCTTCCATCACAGCACCCCGATGACCTGGACCTCGAAGGTCACCGGCTGGCCGGCCAGCGGATGGTTGAAGTCGAACAGCACCCAGTCGTCGGCCACTTCGCGCACGACGCCGGCGTACTGCGCGGCGCCGTCCGGGGTCGGGAACTGCACCACGTCGCCCACGTGATAGGTTTCGTCCGGGTCGCCGAGCTGGTCGAGCAGGCTGCGCTTGACCCGCTGCAGCAGCTCCGGATTGCGCTCGCCGAAGGCCTCGCCGGCCGGGATCTCGAAGCGGGCATGCGCCCCCTCCTCCAGCCCGACGAGCCGACGCTCGATCGCGGGGGCGAGCTCGCCCGCCCCGAGCGACAAGGTGGCCGGCGTGCCTCCGAACGTGTTGATGATCTCGGCCCCATCGGGGCCGCTCAAGCGGTAGTGCAGGGTGAGGAAGGATCCCGACTGAACGGCAGCCATGGGCGGCCCTTTCGGTTGTGTAGACTCCCCCGGATTGTAGGAGCCGGCCCTGGGCCCCCATGCGATGCTGCTCAAAGACCTGCCCGTTGACGCGCGCCCGCGCGAGAAGTTGCTGAACTTGGGGCCGCAGGCCCTGGCCGATGCCGAGCTGCTGGCGCTGCTGCTGCGCACGGGGCTCAAGGGCCGCTCGGTGCTCGCTTGGGCGCAGGAACTGCTGGATCGCTTCAGCGGGATCGCGGGACTCCTGCGTGCGCCCGTGGAGGAGCTGGCCGGCGTGAAAGGACTGGGGCCGGCCAAGCGGGCCGAGCTGGCGGCAGTGCTGGAGCTGGCGCGCCGGGCGCTGGCCGCCGAGTTGCAGGCCCGCCCGGTGTTCGAGGCGCCCGCGCAGGTGAAGGATTACCTGCGGCTGCATCTGGCGAGCAAGCCGCACGAGGTATTTGCGGTGCTTTTTCTCGATGCGCAGAACCGACTGCTCGCCATGGAGGAACTGTTCCGCGGCACGCTGACCCAAACCAGCGTTTATCCGCGCGAGGTGGTCAAGCGGGCCTTGGCGCACAACTCGGCGGCCGTGATGCTCGCCCACAACCATCCGTCCGGTCTGGCCGAGCCTTCCAAGGCCGACGAGTACCTGACGCACACGCTCAAGTCGGCCCTGGCGCTGGTGGACGTACAGGTGCTGGATCACTTCGTGGTGGGCCACCGGGACGTGGTGTCGTTTGCCGAGCGGGGGTTGCTGTGAAGGTCAAGGGTCTCGACAAGAGCCGGGATCACGCCGAGGGGGTCGTCAAGGCGCGCAGTCTGGCCGAGCTGGGCGCCCTCAAGAAGGAGCTGCAAGCCCGCGCGCGGGAAGCGGCCCGACTGGAGGCGCAGCGACGCGAGGCGCAGCAGCGCGCCGCGCGGGAGCGGGAGCTTTTCGCGCGGGCCGTCGGCCCCGTGCAGCCGCTGAAGGACCGCAGACTCGCGCAGCTCGACAAGCCGCGCCCGCAACCGGTGCCCGCGCAGCGCCAACTGGACGAACGCCTCGTGTTGCGAGAGTCGATCTCCGACGAGTTCGATGTCGAAACGCTGCTGGACACCGACGAGTCGCTGTCATTTCGCCGCCCCGGGGTGGGCCCGGACGTCGTGCGCCGGCTGCGGCGGGGCGAGTGGGTCATCCAGCGGCAGATCGACCTGCACGGCCTGCGGCGCGACGAGGCGCGCGAGCAGCTGGCGGAGTTCTTGCGCGAGGCGGTCAAGGCCGGCCTGCGGTGCGTGCGCGTGGTCCACGGCAAGGGCAACGGATCGCCCGGCCGGGAGCCGGTGCTCAAGGCCAAGGTGAAGAGCTGGCTGGTGCAAAAGGACGAGGTGATCGCTTTCACGCAGGCGCGGCCCGCCGAGGGGGGAGCGGGCGCGCTGGTGGTGCTGCTGCGTCCCGCGGGCTGACGGCCCCCCGGCTCACGCACCCTTGTTGCGCATCCAGTCGGCGGTGCCGAAGAAGGACTCGCGCAGCCGCTCCACCAGTTCGGGCGGCAAGCCGATTTCCTGCATGGCCTGGTCCATGCAGGCGAGCCATTGGTCGCGCTCGCGGATGCCGATGGGAAACGGCAGGTGACGGGCGCGCAGCCGCGGATGGCCGAAGCGCTCGACGAAATACTGCGGCCCGCCGAGCCAGCCGCACAGGAACCAGAACAGCTTGTCGCGCGAGCCGTCCAGGTGCGTCGGATGCAAGGCCCGCAGCTCGCGGTAGGCCGGCTCCAGATCCATCAGATCGTAGAAGCGGTCCACGAGCTCGCGCACGCGGGCCTCGCCGCCGATCCATTCGAAGGCGGAAGCCGGGCGCTGGGCGGGGGTCGAAGATGAGGAGGTTTCGCTCACCGCAAATCCGTGGGAACGTTGGCGCAACGGGTCGACCGCATAGGATAGCGCCCCCGGGGCTTGCGCCCCACCCCCCGCGGGCGTGGCGGCCCGGCTTCGGGCGGCCGGGCGCCGGGCCTATCCGTTTGCCCCCGGGGCTTGCGCCCCACCCCCCGCGGGGGTGGCGGCCCGGCTTCGGGCGGCCGGGCGCCGGGCCTCTATCTTTGCCCCCCGGGGCTTGCGCCCCACCCCCCGCGGGGGTCACGGCCCGGCTTCGGGCGGCCGGGCGCCGGGCCCGATATCTTTGCCCCCGGGGCTTGCGCCCCACCCCCCGCGGGGGTGGCGGCCCGGCTTCGGGCGGCCGGGCGCCGGGCCTATCCGTTTGCCCCCGGGGCTTGCGCCCCACCCCCCGCGGGGGTGGCGGCCCGGCTTCGGGCGGCCGGGCGCCGGGCCTTAGGCCGGCGTGGAGACGCTCTCCTCGATGCGCGCGGCGATGCCGCGGATGCCCTGGGCGGCGGCGCTGCCCGGCAAGGCCTCGAGCAGCAGATGCCGTCGGCGCACCGCATCCTGCACGGCGGCATCGCTCGGCACGTCGCCCACGTGCACGAGCCGAACCGGCTCGCCCGCCTGGGGGACGACGAAGCGGTCGATCACCTGCTGCAGTTGCTGGGACACCAGCTTGCCGTCGCCGCTGCGGCGCACCTGATTGATCACCAGGTGCAAGAGGCGGCGCCGCTGCTGGGTGGCGAGCACTTTCATCGTCGCATAGGCGTCGGTGAGCGAGGTCGGCTCCGGAGTGGCCACGACGAGCACGTCGTCGGCCAGCGAGACGGCATACAGCACGACATCGGAGATGCCGGCGCCCGTGTCGAGCAGGACGTAGTCGTAGCGCGGCACGAGCGTGGCGACGACGGAGTGGAACTTCTCGCGCACCTCGGGCGTGAGCCGCGAGTACTCGACCAGGCCCGAGCCCGCCAGCACCACCGAGAAGCCGCCGGGCGCCTGCAGCACCGCCTCCTCCAGCGACGCCGTGCCGCTGAACACGTCGTGCAGCGTGATCTTCGGATAAAGATTCAAGACCACGTCGAGGTTGGCCAGCCCGAGGTCGGCGTCGAGCACGAGGACCCGGTGGCCGCGCTTGGCCAGAGCCGCTGCCAGATTGGCCGAGACGAAGGTCTTGCCGACACCGCCCTTGCCGCTGGTCACGGCGATCACCCACGCGCGATGCACGTGGTCGAACGGCGACAAGGCACGATCATTCATCGCCCAGCTCCCGCAGCTCCGCGAAGCTGCTGACGCCAAAGAGCATGCTTTTCTCCTCGGAGCTGACACTGCTCACGGGCGTGGGCTCCAGACAGACGCGGTTGCGTCCTTCGGTCTTTGCGCAGTAGAGCTGCAAGTCCGCCCGCTCCATCCACAGCGAGGCGGACGATCGCACCCATTGCGGCGCGTAAGCCCCTCCCACGCTGACCGTCACGCGGACCTCCTGCCCGTGGGCGAGCTGCACCGGCTCGCTCTCCACCGAACGACGCACCCGCTCGGCCACCAGCGGCCCGAAGGTCGGTTGGCAGTTCGGCAGCAAGATGGCGAACTCCTCCCCGCCATAACGCGCCACGACGTCCATCGGACGCACGCAATCGGTCAGCCGCTGCGCCACCGTCGTGATGACGCGGTCGCCCGCCTCGTGGCCGAGGGTGTCGTTCACACGCTTGAAGTGGTCGATGTCCAGCACCAGCAACAGCGCGGATTCGCCGGTGCGCGCCACGCGGTCGAGCTCGCGCTCGAGCGCCGCGCGGAAGTGCCGGCGGTTCGCCAGGCCCGTCAGGGCGTCGCGCAGCGACAGGTCGCACAATCCGTCGATGATGGCCTGCAGGGTTTCCAGCCCCAGCTCGCGCGTGGCCGGCAGGGGATAGCCTGCCTGTTTCAGCAGGGCCAGGGCCTGATCGAGCTTCAGGCGGCGCAGGGCGGGCGGGGATGCCGTGAGCGAGTCCACAACGGGGCCAGGGGTTGGACGGGGGGCAGTCTAGCAGCGGCGTGGCAGGGCCCGGTGCCGCGATAAGACCGGCCATCCGAGCGCTTACGAAGCCTTATCGGCACGTCGCGGCGCGACTGTAGGCCTTTTTTGTGACCGGGCGCGGCACTTGCTGGAAGCGCCTGCGATGAACGAGAAACGTCTCTTTCCCGGCCTGGTCCGGCGCCTTCCCGGCCAGCTCGCGGCCGCCCTGGCGGCGGCGAGCCTTGCCGGCTGCAGCTTCGTGGCGGCGCGGCCGCCGGCCGCCACCGCCTCGGCCCCACCCGCGGTGTCGCGGCCTGCTCTGGCGTCGGCCGCCCCTGCTGCCGCATCACCACCACGTGCGGGCACCCCGCTGCCTGCTGCCGCGCCGCCGCCGGCGGCTGCGGCGGTGCGCGAACTGGCCCGGTGGGCCGTGCGCACCGGCGATCACGAGCGCCTGCCGTTCGGCGTGCTCGACAAGAACCGGGCGGCCCTGTATCTCTTCGGCCCCGACGGCAAGCCGCGAGGCGCCACCGCGGTGCTGCTCGGCTCGGCCCGGGGCGACCACAGCGTGCCGGGGATCGGCGACCGTCCGATCGCCGAGATCCGACCCGAGGAGCGCACGACACCTGCGGGGCGCTTCCTGGTGGAGCCCGGGCGCAACCACAAGGGCGAGGACATCTACTGGTTGGACTACGATGCCGCCGTGTCGATCCACCGGGTGCGGGCCAACAACGTGCGGGAGCGTCGTCTGGAACGGCTCGCCTCCCCGGGCCCGGGCGACAACCGCATCTCCTACGGGTGCGTGAACCTGCCCGCCTCGTTCTACGATGGGGCGCTCAAGCCGCTGTTCGGGCGGCGCGCGGTGGTGTACGTGCTGCCGGAGACCCAGCCCTGGCAGCAGTTCTTCGGCGTGCGCTCCTCGCCGGCCAAGCACGCAGCACGGTCACAGGAGCAGCGCCCGGGTTCGTGAAAGGGTGCCGGGGCCCGAAGGCCCCGGCGGCGAGCGCACCCCATGCAGCGCGCCCGCTCCGGCGCGCTCCATCCAGGGGCTCAGTTGCGGTCGGCGCGCGGCGTGCGGGTGGTCCCCGGGTCCATGCCGGAGGTGCCGCCCATCGTCGAGGAGCTGGTCGATCCGCTCGTGCCCATCGAGCCGCTGGTGGTGCCCGAGGTCGCCCCCGACGTGCCGGTGGTCGAACCCGTGGTGCCCGAGGTCGCACCGCTCGTGCCCATCGTCGAGCTGCCGGTGCCGGCGCCGGTGCCCGGCTGGACGTCCGTGCTGCTGCCGCTCGCGCCCGTGGGGCCGCTGCTGCTGGTCGAGCCGGTGGTTCCGGCAGCACCGCCGGTGGTGCCGCCCGCGCCCGTGCCAGCCGACTGGGCCGCCGCAACGCCCACGGCCATCAGCGTCGCCACAGCCACCGCGATGCTCTTGAGGGAAGTGCTCATCTTGAATCTCCCGTTGCGAGTGAATGAATGAAAGACAGTTGCCCGCGACCGGGCGGGGGTCCGCATCCGGACTCGGCAACGGGAAGGACGGCAAGCCGTATGCCCATCGCTGCAACGGCGTGCAACCGATGGGGCCGGGGCGGTGCACCGGGCCCGCTGCTCGACGGGCCCTCGTGACATCACACGGCCGCTCGCCGCAGCGTCTCGACGACGGGGCGGCGCAGCACGCCGCGCAGGCCCCACCAGCCCGCGGCCCAGGCCAGCAGGGCGCCGAGCAGGGCGCCGGCGACCGGCACCCCCCAGGGAGCGCTCCACGCGAACTCGAAGACGAAGTGGGCCAAAGCCCAGCCGACGGCGAGCGCCGCCCACGAGGCGAGCATCCCCGCCAGCGCGCCCACGCCGAGCAACTCGGTGCGTTGCACCTTGGCGAGGAGCCCCGCTCCGGCCCCCATGGCGCGCATGATCGCGTACTCGCGTTCGCGCTGTTCGCGCGTGGCGACGACAGCCGCGAGCAGCACGACGAGCCCCGCCGCCAGCGTGAATCCGAACAGGAACTCGACGGCGCGCACCACTTGATCGAGGACCCGTTGCACCTGCGCGATGGACGCCGAGACGTCCACGTTGGTGATGTTCGGGAATTCGCGCGCCAGCGCGTTGTCGAAGCCCGGCGTGGCGGGCGCCCGAAAGGCCGCGATGTAGGTGGTGGGCAGCTCGCTCATCTGCTCGCGCTGGAACATCACGAAGAAGTTGACCCGCATCGAGGCCCAGTCCACCTTGCGCAGGTTGGCGATGCGGCCTTCCACGCGGGTGCCCGCGATGTCGAAGGCCAGGCGGTCTCCGAGGCGAAGGCCGAGCGTTTGCGCCAGCCCTTCCTCCACGCTCAGGGCTTCAGGGTCGTCCCGCTGCCATCGACCGGCGATCAATGCGTTGTGCGCCGGCGGGTGGGCGGCGTGGCTGAGGTTGAACTCCCGGTCCACGAGCCGGCGGGCGCGGTCGCTCGCGTAGTCGTCCAGATGGACCGGACGGCCGTTCACCTCCACCAGCCGCCCGCGGATCATGGGGTACCAGTCGTAGCGCACGACGCCCGCACGCTCCAGGTGGGCGCGGAAGGCCGTGCCCTGCTCGGGCTGGATGTTGATGACGAAGCGGTTCGGCGCATCGGGAGGTGTGGCGGCTCGCCAACTCGAGATCAGGTCGGTGCGCAGCAGCACGAGCAGCACCAGCGCAAGCAGGCCCACAGACAACGCCGACACCTGGAGCACCGCGTAGGCGGGCCTTGCGGCGACCTGCCGCGTGGCGAGCACCAGCCAGCGGGGCGCATGCGCCTCGGGCACGGCACGGCGCAGCACCACCACTGCGAGCCAGCCCATCAGCGCGAAGGCGAGCAAGGCACCCGCGAAACCGCCCACGGCGATCAGCCCCAGCGTGCGGTCGGACGCGGTGGCGAGCAGCAGCGCGACGAAGCCGCAGAGGCCGGCGGCCAAGGCGACGGCCGACGAGCCGCGCACCGGCCCGAGGTCGCGACGGATCACGCGCAAGGGCGGCACCCGGGCCAACTGCAGCACCGGCGGCAGCCCGAAGCCGGCGAGCAGGGTCAGCCCCACGCCCAAACCGAACACGGCGGGCCACGCGCCGGGCGGCGGCAAGCTCGCCTCCAGCAGACCGGCCAGCAGCCACACGAAGACGTGATGCACGGCGAAGCCGACGAGCAGCCCGGCACCGCTGGCCGCGAGCGCCACGAGCGAGAACTCGAGCGCGTAGCTCCACGCGATGGTCGATTGAGGCTGGCCGAGCACGCGCAGCATCGCGCAGTCGTCCAGATGCCGGTTGGCGAAGTCGCGCGCGGCGATGGCGACAGCGACCGCCGCGAGCAAGGCCGCAAGCAAGGCCACGAGGTTGAGAAAGCGCTCGGCGCGGTCCAGCGTCTGGCGCATCTCGGGGCGGCCCGATTCGAGCGACTCGACTCGCATGCCTCGCCACTGTTCCTGCTCGATGGAGGCTTCGGCCCAACGCACGTAGTGGGCCACCGCCCTGCGCGGGGCCCCTTCCGGCGCGGCCACCGCGAGCCGGTAAGTGACCCGGCTGGCCGGCTGGATGAGCCCGGTCGCCTCGAGGTCGGCCTCGTGTAACAGCACCCGCGGAGCGAAGTTCATGAACCCGGCCCCGCGATCCGGCTCCATCAGGATCACCGCGTCGATGCGCAGCGCCGCATCGCCCAGCAGCAAGCGGTCGCCCAGGTGCAGTTGCAAGGCTTCGAGCAAGGCGGCATCCACCCACACCGTGCCCGGTGAGGGGGGCGCCTGCACCGCACGCGGCGCGCCGTCGGGCCCGGCAACGCGCAACTCCCCGCGCAGGGGGTAGCCGTCGGACACGGCTTTCACCGACGCAAGCCGGGTGGCGCCACCCCGGTCGTCCGGGGCTCGGGCCATGCTCGGAAACGAGGCCGATCGCGCGGTGAGTAGTCCCCGGCGGCGCGCCTCCTCGTGCAAGGCGGTGGGCGCGGGCTGATCGCTGGCCACCACGGCGTCGCCGCCCAGCAGCTGGGCCGCATCGCGCGCAAGGCCCGCTTCCAGGCGGTCGGCAAAGAAAGCGACGGCGCTCAATGCGGTGACGGCCAGCATCACCGCGACCACGAGGAGCCGCAGCTCACCGCTGCGCAGGTCGCGCAAGGTCTGGCGCCACGCCAGGCCGAGAACCCGCAGCCCTGCGGCCCGGCCGCCCGCGGCGAGGGCTGGCCCGTCCCCCGGGCGCTCGCCCGCCGGACGTAGATCGGTCTGGTGAACTGTCATCGCATACCCACTGCGCACCTGCGCACGAAAGCGGGCTCTCGCCCGCGCTGCGACGGTAGCGCAAATGCCGCCGTTGCGGGACCCGAGGGGCATTCGCGCCGGTGCACGGGCGTGCCGAACGAAGGCTTGAACGATGCGTTCAACCGCGCTCAACCGCGCGTGCACGCGGCTCTGGTGCAATGACCCGCATGACTTCTTCCCGCGTTCCTTCCGAGCCTATGGCGGTCGAGCCGAGCTCGCCTGCGGCCCCCTGCGACCGACCGGCGCGGCCGATGCCGCCGCTGTTCGTGTCTCACGGTTCGCCGATGATGGCCCTCGAGCCGGGTGCCACGGGGGCCTTCTTCGCACGCCTGGCGCGTGCCATCGAGCGCCGCTTCGGTCGACCGCGGGCCGTGTTGGCGTGCTCTGCCCACACGCTGGCCGACCGCCCGGTGTTGCTCGCCGCCCAAAGGCACCAGGCCGTACACGACTTCTCGGGCTTTCCCGCGGCGCTGTACGAGTTGCGATACGACGCACCGGGCGAGCCGGCGGTGGCGCAGCGAGCAGCGTCTTTGCTGCGCGCCGCGGGGTGCGAGCCGAGGATCTCCGAGCGCGGCGGATTGGACCACGGCATCTGGACGGTGCTGATGCACATGTGGCCCGCGGCGGATGTGCCGGTGGTGCCGCTCGCCTTCCCGCCTGCCGAGCCTCCAGCGCGGCTGTGGGCGCTCGGCCGCGCCGTCGCGCCGCTCGCCGACGAGGGTGTGCTCATCCTCGGCACGGGCAGCCTCACCCACAACCTGCGACTGGCCTTTGCCCGGCCCTGGGGGGAGGACGCGCCGGAGGACCCGGCGTGCGCGGCCTTTCGGGGCTGGGTGCGGGAGCACGCCGAGTCGGGGGATTGGCCGGCCCTGCTCGACTACCGCCGCCGCGCGCCGCACGCCGCCTCCATGCACCCCACCGACGAGCATTGGCTGCCCTTCTACCCGCCGGCCGGCGCGGCGGGCGAGGCGAACCCCGCGCGTCGCCTCCACGAAGGGGTGCAGTACGGGGTCCTGGGCATGGATGCCTATGCCTTCGGCCCGCATGCGGGGGCGCTGGCCGATGAGCTGAAAAGCGTCTGAAAAGAGGCCTTCCGGGCCCGCAGGGGCTTCACGCGCACGCGCCCCGGGGGCGGCTGCGCCTCCCTACAATGGGCCGGTGCATACGCTCAACGCCGACCTCCACTGCCATTCCAGCATCTCCGACGGGACGCTCGCTCCCGAAGTGCTGGCTGCCCGCGCGAAAGCCAACGGAGTGGAGTTGTGGGCGCTGACCGACCATGACGAACTGCGGGGGCAGCATCGCGCGCGGGCCGCGGCTGCGGCCTTGGGCCTGCCCTACCTCACCGGCACCGAAGTGTCCGTGACCTTCGCCGGCGAGACGGTGCACATCGTCGGCCTCGGCTTCGATCCGGACGACACGCGCCTGGCCGAAGGGCTGGCACGCACCCGCGGCGGGCGGGAGCTGCGCGCCCGTGAAATGGCTGAGGACCTGGCGCGCGTCGGCATCAAGGGAGCTTTCGAAGGCGCACTCAAGTACGTGGGCAACCCGGACCTTATCTCGCGCACGCATTTCGCGCGGTACCTGGTGGAGATCGGCGCGTGCAGAGATACGCAGGAGGTGTTCCGGCGGTACCTCACCGAAGGCAAGCCGGGCTATGTGCCCCATCGGTGGGCCGCCCTGGGCGACGCGGTGCGATGGATCGTGGAGGCCGGCGGCATCGCTGTCATCGCACATCCCGGCCGCTACAAGCTCACGCCGAACCAGGAGTACGCGCTGTTCTCGGATTTCAAGGAGCACGGTGGCCGGGCGGTGGAAGTGGTCACCGGCAGCCACACTGCGCAGGACTACGTGAAGTACGCCTCGATGGCGCGCGAGTTCGGCTTGCTCGCCTCGCGGGGCTCCGACTTCCACTCGCCCGAGGAAAGCCACACCGACCTCGGCGCCCTGCCCTACCTGCCCGGCGAGGTCCAGCCGGTGTGGACAGCGCTGCAAGAGCGCGTGCTGCGGCCGTGAGCGGCGCGGCCCGGCCGCCCGCAGGCGGCGCTCACCCTTACCCGGGGAGGACGTCGCGCAGCGACAGGAGGGCATGGCCGTGAACGGGCGGCACCCGATGTGGGGGATCGCGCTGATCCTGCTGATGGCGGCGTGCTTCGCTACGCTCGACACGGCGGTCAAGTACCTGGGCGCCACGGTGCCGGTGTTGCTCATCCTGTGGGGGCGCTACGTCTTCCAGGCGGTGGCGATGACCCTGTGGCTTGCGGGCCGGGGGCTGCGCGGGGCGGGGCCCGGGGCGTTTTGTGCGGCTCGGCCGGGCTTCCAGGTGCTGCGCGGCGCGTTGCTCCTGTCCACCAGCGGGCTGTCGTTCTACGGCGTGCAGCACATGCCGGTGGCCGAGTTCACCGCAATCGCGATGCTCACGCCGGTGGTGGTGACGGTGCTGGCGGCCACCGTGCTCAAGGAGCATGTATCCGGGCTGCGCTGGGCGCTCGTGGCGCTCGGCCTGGCCGGGGCGCTGCTGGTGATCCGGCCCGGCACGGGCGTCGTCGGCTGGGCGGCCGTCTTTCCGCTCGCGCTCACGGTCGCCTATGGCGCCTTCCAGGTGCTCACCAGCCGGTACGCCGCGCTCGAAGACCCTTACATCACGCACTTCTATACCGGCCTGGTCGGGGCTGTGGCGCTCTCGGCCATCGTCGCGATCAGCCCGTTGCGCCTCGTCGATGCGCTCAGCGGCGCCTCGGCCCTCCAGTGGAGCGTGCTGCTGCTGGTGGGCGCCATGGGGACCGTCGGGCACCTCCTGCTCATCCTCGCCCTCGGCATGGCGCCTGCCTCCACGCTCATGCCCTTCACCTACAGCGCGCTCGTGTTCGCCACCCTCGCGGGGGCCTCGGTCTTCGGCCACGTGCCGGATGGGATCGCGATGGCGGGGATGGCGGTGATCGCCCTCGGCGGTGCGGCCTCGGTCTGGCTCAACGTGCGCGAGGCGCAGCAGCGGTCGCCCGCGCCCACCGCGGCTGCGGCCGGCGCGGCGCAAGCCCCTCATGAGCGGCCCGGGGTGTCACCCGTCGCGATGGACGTCCTCGGCGACTGACCTCCACTGCACCATGGCTCAGTACTTCGAAGTGCATCCCGACAACCCGCAACAGCGGCTGTTGAAGCAGGCGGCGCAGATCCTCGAGGCAGGCGGCATCGTGGCCGTCCCGACCGACTCGAGCTACGCGCTCGTCTGCCGCCTGGACGACAGGAACGCGGCCGATGCGCTGCGGCGCGTGCGTCAGGTCGACGACAAGCATCACCTCACGCTGCTGTGCCGCGACCTCTCGGAGCTCGCGAACTACGCCAAGGTCGACAACCGCCAGTATCGGCTGCTCAAGAACGCCACCCCCGGCCCCTACACCTTCATTCTGGAAGCGACGAAAGAGGTGCCGCGGCGCGTGTCGCACCCCTCCCGTCGCACCATCGGGCTGCGCGTGCCCGACCATCGCGTGACGCAGGAGCTGCTCGCGGTCTATGGCCAACCGCTGCTCGGCACCACGCTGATCCCGCCCGGCGAGTCCGACGCGATGAACGATCCGCAAGAGATTCGCGTGCGGTTCCAAAAGCAGATCCAGGCGGTCGTGGATGCCGGTGCCTGCCCCATGGAGCCGACCACCGTGGTGGACTTGGTCGGCGAGGAGCCGCGGCTGGTGCGCCGCGGACGGGGAGACCCCGCCCGCCTCGGCCTCTACGAGTGAAGGGCCTCGCAGCGCGGGGCGCCGTCAGCGCCCCAGTGCGCCTGCGATCCACGCCGGATCGAAGCCGCTGCGCACCTGCCCCTGCACGACGAAGGTGGGCACACCGCGCCCGCCCAGGCGCTCGAAGGCCTGACGGCACGCCTGGCTGACGCTCAGGTTGCATTCGGTGAAGTTCACCCGGTGCTCGTCCAGCCACACGCGGGCCTTCGCGCAGTAGGGGCACTCGGTCGTGGAGAACATGACGATGTCGCCCGGCTGGGCAGCCGCCATGCGCTGTGCCAGGCGTTGCTCATGGTAGTGGCTCGCGACGCTGGCGCCGCCCAGGACCACCGCCGCGATGAGCGCCAGCGACACCACCTCCCGCAGCCTCGGCATGGGGACGCTGCTCCCGCTCAGTCGGGCAAGGCGGCCGTGGCGACGACCTCGATGCGCCACTCGGGCCGGGCGAGCCGCGCCTGCACCGTGGCGCGCGCAGGGGCATGCCCCGCAGGCACCCATGCGTCCCAGACCTCGTTCATGCCGTCGAAGTCGGCCAGATCCGCGAGGAAGATCTGCACCATCAGCAGGTGGCGCTTGTCGGTGCCCGCGCGTTCGAGCAGCCGGTCGATCATGCCCAGCACCTGCGCCGTCTGGCCGCGGATGTCCTGGCTCGCATCGTCGGGCACCTGGCCCGCCAGGTACACCACTCCCTTGTGGATGGCCATCTCCGAGAGCCGAGGCCCCACATCGAAACGCTGAACCATCGTCACTTTCCTTTCTCGGCAGCGGCGCCGGGGGCCTTCTGCCCGATCTTGCTTTCCTTGCCTTCGATCAGTTTGCGGATGTTGCCCGCATGGCGCCAGATCAACAGAAGGCTCATGACCAGGATGAGGCCGGCCACCGGCCCGGGCCCCCAGATGAGCAACTGATAGAAGGGTGCGAACACCGCCGCGATGATGGACGCCAGCGACGAATAGCGAAAGAAGCCGGCAATGATGATCCAGGTGAGCAAGGTGGCCAGTCCCAGCCAGGGGTTGAGCGCCAGCAGCACGCCGGCGGCGGTCGCCACGCCCTTGCCGCCTTGGAAGCGGAAGAACACCGGAAACAGATGGCCGACGAAGGCCGCGAGCCCCACCAGGGCGGCGCTGGCCTCGCCCAGTCCGTAAGGCTCGCCGAAGAGCACCACCAGCAGCACCGGCACGTAACCCTTGAGCGCGTCCAGCGCGAGCGTCGATACCGCGGCGGCCTTGTTGCCCGAGCGCAGCACGTTGGTGGCGCCGGGATTCTTGGAGCCGTAGGTGCGTGGGTCGCTCAGCCCCATCAGGCGGCTGACGATGACGGCGAACGACAGGGAGCCGAGCAGATAGGCCGCCACGACGGCCAGCACGATCAGGACGGTTTGCGACATGGATGGAGTCTGCAACTGCAACGCACGCGATTGTGCTCCACCTCGGGCCCGACGGTCGCGCCAGGGGGGCGCGCTGGGTACAGGCGTTGCTCGCTTTTCAGCGGGCTGCCGAAGGGCCCAGTTGCACCGGGCCCGAGACGGTGCGGCAGTGCCGCCACGCAGCCGACAGCAGACGCACCACGAAAGGAACGACGATGTATCAGCGAAGCTATGGAGATCGATCGCGCGACGAAGGTCGCGAGGACCCTCAGTCGCGCAGCGACGAGCGTCACGGCGACCGCTGGCAGCAGGGCCGCTCGGGCGGCCGGGACTACGAGTCGGCCCGCGAGTCGGGGTCGTGGCAAGGCGCGAGCGGCTACGGGGGCTACCAGGGCGGATACCAGGGAGGCGGGGGCTATCAGGGTGACGGCCCCGGCGGCCCTCAAGGCGGTGGGATGGGCGACTACTACACCGGCGGGCAGCGAGGCACGCAGTATGGCAGCGGGGGCTACGGCTACGGCTCACGCGGCTCGGAAGGCTGGGAGGGCGCTCGCAGCGGCGGCGAAGGCCTCTATGGCGCGGGCCGCATGGGCGGTTCGCAGGCCGACTTCAACGGCCCTCAGGGCGACTACTGGGGCGCGCCGCAGTACGGGCAGTACGGCGGCCAACAGGCCCACGAACGCGGCTCACAGGACTTCGGCGGCTACCGCCGCAGCGGCGCGCAAGGCGCCGGCCAGGGCGGGCCGTACGGGGGTTACCAAGGGGGTTACCAAGGAGGTTCGCAAGGCGGCTACGAAGGAGGCGGCTATCGAGGCGGCTACCAGGGGTCCCCGGCGGGGCGTCACGAGGAAGGCCGCTACGCGAGCATGTATGGCGGTTACGGCAGCGGTCAGGGCACGGGCTACGGCGGCGGCCCTGCGGCGCACGCCGGCTACGGCAGCGGAGGTTATGGCGGGCAGTCCTATGACGAACGCTCGCGCGGCACGTATGGCCTCAACTACGGGGGCAGCGGCGACTTCCACGGCTACAGCCACCAGGGCCGCGAGCACGTCGATCCGGACTACTGGCAATGGCGCAATGAGCAGATGCGCGCGCTCGACGAGGACTATCAGCAGTGGCGGCAGGAGCGCTACAAGAAGTTCTCGACCGAGTTCGACGAGTGGCGTCGCAGCCGGCGCACGGGGTCTCAGGGCCAGGCGGCCGGCCAGTCCAGCGGCGACACGGGGGCCGGGTCGAGCCCTGCGGGCGGCGCCACGGCCTCCTCGGGGCTCGGCACCTCGTCGGCGGCCGGCTCGGCCAGCAGCGGCAACACGGTGGGCTCCACCTCGACCGGGCTTCCCAGCGGCTCCTCCTCGGGCAGCGACGTCCTGGGCGCCTCGTCCGGGTCGCCCGGCGTGACGGGCAGCAGCGGGTCGGCCACCGGTTCGGAGCCCGGCGCCAAGGGGTCGAGCCCCGGGTCGAGCGGCTCGTCCGCCGGCTCCGGCAAGGCGTCGAAGTGAACGCGCCCACCTGAAGCACGAAGGCCGCGCCCGGGGCGCGGCCTTTTCGCACCAGTGAGCGGTGCCGGCCGGGGGGCCGGCCGCCACCGGCCCTGGCGTCCCCCGTCTCAGCTGTGGCGCCGACGCTTCTCCACCGACGGCAGCTTCAGCATCTGGCGGTACTTGGTCACCGTGCGGCGGGCCACCGCCAGTCCCTGGCGTGCCAGCTGGCGGGCGATCTGCGCGTCCGACAAGGGGTTGGAAGGGTCCTCCGCCTCGATCATGTCCTTGATGAGGCCGCGGATCGCGGTGGCCGAGCAGGCCCCGCCGCTGACCGTGGGCAGGGCGCGCGAGAAGAAGTACTTGAGCTCGAACACGCCCAGCGGCGTCGCCATGTACTTGTTGTTCGTCACGCGCGAGACGGTGGACTCGTGCAGACCCAGTTCCTCGGCGATCTCGCGCAGGCCGAGCGGCTTCATCGCGAGCGCGCCGTACTCGAGGAAGTGGCGCTGCCGCTTCACGATGGCTTGCGCGACGTTGAGGATCGTGGCGAAGCGCTGCTCGACGTTGCGCACCGTCCAGCGCGCCTCTTGCAGGTGGGCGGCGAGTTCCGAGTGCTTGGAGTCGCGGTGCCGCTGGAACAGCTCGGCGTACACCTGGTTGAGCCGCACCTTGGGCACCACGTCGGGGTTGAGCGTGGCCGTCCAGACGCCGCGCACTTTGCGCACGATGACGTCCGGGGTCACGAACTGCGTGTTGGACGGGCCGAACCGCCAGCCCGGGCGCGGATCGAGATGACGGATGCGCTCGCACACCGCCTCCACCTGCGCCGGCGTGGCGCCCACCAGCTTGGCCAAGCCGTTGATGTCGCGCATCGCCAGCTTCTCGAGGTGGTTGCTCACGATGCGACAGGCCAGATCGCGGTCCTGGGCGGGCTCGATCTCCTTGAGTTGCAGCAGCAGGCACTCGCGCACGTCGCGCGCGGCAATGCCCGCCGGCTCGAGCGACTGCACGAGCTTGAGGGCCACGTTCATCTCAGTCTCGTCCGGCGCCGGGGAGCATTCCGCAAGGCCTCGCAGTTCCTCCAGCGTCAAGCGCAGGTAGCCGTCGTCGTCGAGCGCCTCGATGATGGTGGCCGCCAGCGCTCGGTCGCGCTCCGACAGCGGCAGGACATTGATCTGCCCGTGCAGGTGGTGCCGCAGGGGCACCTCCGCCGCGACCATCTCGACCAGATCCAACTCACCGTCACCGCTGTGGTTGCGGGTGGAGCCCCCGCCGGCAGGCCCCCAGCTCTCGCGGTCCCACGTGGCCTCGCTCACGGGGGCGGCGCTGGGGGCCACTTCCGCCCAACTCGGCACCGGCTCGACCGGCGCGGGCCCTTCCCCTTCAGCCGCCACGTGCGCGTCCGGGTCTTCCTCCAGGAAAGGATTGCTGCCGACGGCTTGCTGGATCTCCTGAGCGAAGTCGAGTGACGACAGCTGCAGCAGGCGCACCGCCTGTTGCAGTCGGGGCGTGAGGGTCTGATGTTGCCGGTGTTCGAGTCGAATGACCGGTGAATTCATGTGTCCTCCCTGGCGAGCGCCGCCCGCTTGGGTCGGGCGCCTGCGCGATACAAGGACCGACGCCCCCAGGGCGCCGGCCGACGATTGAGAGCCGCATGGGGCTGCGCGAACGCGGGCCGCGAGTCCGGGACGGCTGGCGGCGAAACGCTGAATCGAGAGCATGACCGCGATCGCGCCTCAAGAGAGCAACGTGTGTGCCAGCGGTCTGAAAAGGTCGTGTCCCCATGTGCCCCGCGTTACCGGAGGCATCCGCGCTTGCGCGATGTGATAACTGCGTGCGCAAAGGCGCCACCGCGTGGGACGGCATCCCGCCGGGGCCCTTTCAGCGGCGCGAGTGCACGAGGATGAGGCGAGCGCGGCCGCGGGTGCCCGCGGGGACGATGGGAGCGCCGCCCACGGCCTGACGCTCGGGCGGTGCCTCGCCACAGAGGCGGGGCGCGGTTTGCGGCAAGAAATGCGACGCCGCCCTTCTCTCTATCGCGAGGCCCAGCGATTGGAGTTCGACCCACTGCGCCGCATCGCGCACGTCGTAGAGAGGCTGCGTGAGCCGGAAGGCGAACACCAGTTCCTGCTGCAACAAGGCCGAGACCAGGTCTGCTTCTCCCGTCTCGTGCAGCGTGCGATGCGGCAGCGACGCGCGATCGAGAGCGTCCCAGATCGCCGGGGTGAAGATTGCGCGCTCCGCACGCACCCTGGGACCGTGACCGAGACCGTGAGGTGGATCGGGATAGGCTGCTCGCACCCGACACAACGGTGCATCGGGCGAGGCGAGCTCCACGCACACACCGCCGCGGTCGTGCGCGGGCACGCACAGGATGCTGGATCGCAACCGGCGGAACTGCTCGGCCAGCCGCACGAGCGGGGCCTGCGGCTGCGGCGCGGCGAGCGAGGGCACCAGCACGGCGAAGGGCTGTCTGCGCAGGTGCGGTCTTGCGGCGACCAGGGCCCCGAGCCAGCCGGGCCGCGCCGCACGCACGATGCGCACCTGCAGCTCAGGCCCGGCTTGCGTGGTCAGCTCGCGCAGCAGCGCTCGCCACCGAAGCACGCTTTCGTCTGCGACGAGGATGACCCGCCGGCCCCCGGCTTCCCCTGCTTCGCGCAACGCATGCCACAGCAAGGGCCGGCCGTGCAGGGGCCAGAACTCCACCGGCAGGCCGCCCTGCGCGCTGGCGAGCGGCATGACGATCGTCTCCAGCGGGCGCCGCTCGGACACGCACCCGCCCGGCCACCAGCGGCCCCAGGCCCGCCACCACCCGTGCTCCATCGCCCTCACTCCTTGCGGAAGTTGCGCCGGTACACCGCATCCGTGGCTTCGCCCTTGCTCGTGTCCTGCAGACCGCGCTCCACGTCTTGCTGCGCCTGACGCATCACTTCGCTCTGCTCGGGCTCCATGAGGGTCTGGCTGTCGGCGGATTCGTCGCGTTCGTGCGGCAGCCGAGGCACACGCTTTTGCGCCTGATCCACCGTGGTCTGGCCGGTGGCGCGGCGCGCGCCGGGGTGAGGTGCCTCGCGCGAGACGCGCTCGCGCGGGCGATGGGGGCGGGACGGTTTGAGGCTCATGAGGCGGCTCCTGTCGTCTGCCCTGCGGTGCAAGGGCCGTTCCCAGCGCCCCGAGCAGCGCCGGCGCGCCTCGGCACGCCGATTGCCGCCCGGCAGGCATGGCGCGAACGGCACACCGGCCGCGCCCGCCCCACGCCACGACCACTACCCATCAAAGGAGCACACCATGGCCAGCCGCAACAACACCAGCGCGCGCAACGAGATCCTCCAGATGCTCAAGGACGATCACAAGCGCGTGAAGAAGGCCTTCCGGGACTTCGAGAAGATCGACGTCGAGAGCGACCCCGAGACCGCTCAGCAGCTGGTGGAGCAAACCTGCGCAGAGCTCGAGCTGCATGCGATGTTGGAGGAGGAGCTCTTCTACCCCGCCGTGCGCCAGGCCCTCAAGGAGCAGGACCTCGTCGAGGAGGCCGAGGTGGAGCACGACAGCGCCAAGCAACTGATCGCCCAGGTGCGCGACCTCTCGCCGGACGATCCCAAGTACAAGGCCACGTTCACCGTGCTCGGCGAGTACGTCAAGCACCACATCAAGGAAGAGGAAGGCGAGATGTTCGAGCAGCTCGGCCGCTCCAAGGTGGACTGGCAGGCCGTGCTGGAGGACATGATGGAACGGCGGGTGCAGCTCGAGCGTGAGCTCGGTCTCTCCGAGGAGGAAGAGGAAGGCATGGAAGCCGAATCCACCGAGACGGCCGAGGAGCAGGAGGAGAGCCCGCCGCTGCCCGCCGGCGGAAGGGGCGGCGATGCGATGAAGACGCAACAACGCTGACACCGGCTTGAACCCCGCCACGCGCACCCCGGCCGTATCGTGCGAGCGGCCCCCTTCGAATCCGCGGTCGTTCTGGATCGCGGGTTTCGAGGGGGCCGACCATCGAAACGAGCATGGCATCGCCCTCGACATGGTGCGCAGCACCGGCCATCTCGCCCGGCTGGACGGGGACTACGCGCGAGTGACGCGGCTGGGCGTGCGCACGGTGCGTGAGAGCATCGGATGGCGCTTGGCCGAAATCGCGGCCGGCCGCTACGACTTCCAGCGTTTGCGCCTGATGGCCGCGGCCGCTCGCAGGCACGGCCTGCAGGTGCTGTGGACGCTGATGCACTACGGCGCCCCGGACGACGTGGACCTGCGCCAAGGCGGCTGGGTGCCCCGCTTCACGGACTTCGCCGCCGCCGTGGCCGAGGAGTTGCGCCGTCTCGGCGAAGAAGCCCCGGTCATCACCCCGGTCAACGAGATCGGCTTTCTGGCCTGGGCGCTGTCCGAGGGCTGCCTGGTCGGTCCGGCTCGTCGGCCGCGGGCAGGCGACTCGCGCGCCAGCGGCTACGAGATCAAGCGCCACCTGGTGCGCGCGAGCCTCGCGGCCATGAAGGCGATGCGTGACGTCCTGCCACGGGCCCGCTTCCTGCACGTCGAACCGCTGGTGCACGTGGTGGCGCCGGCGGGGCGCCCCGAGCTCGCTCCCCTCGCCGAGCAAGTGCGCAGCTACCAGTGGCAGGCGTGGGACATGCTCGCTGGCCGCCAGGCCGCGGAGCTGGGCGGTGCGCCGCAATGGCTGGACGTGCTCGGCGTCAACCACTACCACAACGGGCAGTGGGAGGTGGAAACCGAGCAACGCCTGCACTGGCACCTGAACGATCCGCGGCGACGGCCCTTCGCCGCGCTGCTGTCCGAGGCCTGGGAACGCTACCGCCTGCCGATGATCGTGGCCGAAACCAGCCACGTCGGCGCGGGTCGCGCGCGGTGGTTGCAGGAGATCGCCGGCGAAGTGGAGCGCGCCCGCCGTGCGGGCGTGCCGGTGGAGGGGCTGACGCTCTACCCCATCGTGGACCGCCACGACTGGAACGACCTCACGCACTGGCACCACAGCGGTCTGTGGGATGCGGCCGCCCCCGGCACGCCTGTGGCCCCGGGAGCCCCGCCCGGACGGCGGCTGTGCCTGCCCTATGCGCGCACCCTGCGCCGCTGGCAGCGGCGCCTACCTGGAACGACCGGAGTGTCCATGACACCGTCTTGCCTCATCGTCTTCTCCCACCTGCGCTGGGATTTCGTGTTCCAGCGCCCGCAGCAGCTGATGTCGCGCCTGGCGCGCGACTGGCGCATCTACTTCATCGAGGAGCCGGTGCGAGACGAAGGTCCCGCCCGCCTGGAAGTGCGACGACCGCAGGAGAACGTCACTGTGCTGCGGCCGCACACCGCCGTCGAGGCTCCGGGCTTTCACGACGACCAGCTCCCGTTGCTCAAGCCGTTGCTGGACGAGTACCTGCGCGCCGAAGGCGTGAACGACCATGTGGTGTGGTTCTACACGCCGATGGCCCTGCCGCTGCTCACCGGGATGAAGCCCCGCGCAGTGGTGTACGACTGCATGGACGAACTCGCCAACTTCATGGGCGCTCCCCGGCAGATGAGGCAGCGCGAGTCGGCATTGTTGAAGACGGCGGACCTGGTGCTCACCGGCGGCCCGAGCCTCTTCGAGGCCAAGCGCGACGCGAATCCTCATGTGCACTGCTTTCCGAGCGGTGTGGATGCGCAGCACTTCTCGCCCTCGCGCGCCGATCGCTCCTCACGCTCCTCGCCCGCGTGGCGGCGGGCCGAGAGCCTGCAGACGCACATCCCCGGGCCGCGGCTCGGCTACTTCGGCGTCATCGACGAGCGCATGGACAGGGCGTTGCTGGCCGCTCTGGCCGACGCCGATCCGCAATGGCAGATCGTCATGGTAGGGCCTGTGGTGAAGATCGACCGGGCCAGCCTGCCCACCCGGCCCAACCTCCACTACCTGGACATGCAGCCCTACGAGGTGCTGCCCGGCCTGGTGGCGGGATGGGACGTGTGCCTGCTGCCCTTCGCACAGAACGAGGCCACGCAGTACATCAGCCCCACCAAGACCCTGGAGTACATGGCCGCGGAGAAGCCCATCGTCAGTACCCCGATCCGCGACGTGATCGGCATGTACGGCGATGTGGTGCACATCGGGCACGACGTGGCCGGCTTCATACAGGCCTGCCGCCTGGCCCTCACCGAGCCGCCGCAGCAGCGCACGCAGCGTGTGGCCGAGATGCTGGGATGCGTGATGCGGCTGTCGTGGGACGAGACGGCGCGCACCGTGCATTCGCTGATCGGCGAGGCGGTCGAACGCCGCCGCCAGGGCGGGGGCATGGAGCCGGGCGCAGCCGACCCGGCGCCTGCCGTGCCGCTGGCGCCCCCGGCCGACGTGCCGGGCACCGCGCCGGCAGTGCGAGAGGTTCGGCACCTCATCATCGGCGCCGGCCCGACGGGCCTGTCGGCCGCGTACCATTTGGGCGCCGATGCGCTGCTCGTCGAGCGCGAGAGCCGCGTCGGCGGCTGGTGCCGCTCGGTGGTGGACCGTGGCTTCACCTTCGACCACGCCGGCCACATCATGTTCTCCAGCGACCCGTACGTGCTCGCGCTGTACGACAAGTTGCTGGGCGACAACGTGCACTGGCAAGACCGCGAGGCGTGGATCTACAGCAAGGGCGTCTACACCCGCTATCCCTTCCAGGGCTCGCTGTACGGGCTGCCCGCCCAGGTGCTGAAGGAGTGCCTGATCGGAGCGATCGAGGCCCGCTTCGGCCCCCTCAAGGGCGACCCGTCCGCCGTCGCAGGCACGCCGCAGCCTCCTGCGAATTTCGAGGAGTTCATCCACCGCGTCTGGGGCTGGGGCATCGCCAAGCACTTCGCGGTGCCCTACAACGAGAAGCTCTGGGCCGTGCCCCTGCGCGAGATGGAAACCTCCTGGCTCGGCGGGCGGGTGCCCCTGCCCGATTTGGAGCAGATGATCGAAGGGGCCCTCGAACCCGCCCCGAAGCCCATGGGTCCGAACGCGCGCTTCGGTTACCCGCTGCGCGGCGGCTTCCAGGCGCTGATGGATGCCTTCCTGCCCCACCTGCGGTGCGAGGTCGCGCTCAACACGCGCGTCGTGTCCGTCTCGCCGTCCAAGCGCACCGTGCGGCTGGACGACGGCCGCACCCTGCGCTACGACACGCTCATCTCGACGATGGCATTGCCGCAGTTCGTGGCCGCCTGCGGCGAGGAAGCACCGGACGATGTGCGGGCCGCCGCGCGCGGGCTCCGTAGCACCTCGGTGCGCTGCGTCAACCTCGGCATCGCGCGCGCGAACATCACCGACAAGCACTGGATCTACTACCCTGAAGACACCGTCTTCCACCGCATCTTCGTGCAGGGCAACGCCAGCCCCTACTGCAACCCGCCCGGCGGCTTCGGGCTGACCTGCGAGATCACCTACTCGGCCTCCAAGCCCTTGCCGTGCGAGGGGGAGGCGCTCATCGCCCGCGTGATCGACGACTGCCGCAAAGTCGGCATGCTGCGCGAGGACGACCGCATCCTGTGCGCGCACCAGGTGGACATGCCCGGCGCCTACGTCGTCTACGACCATGCCCGCGCGGCGCACGTGGCCTGCATCCGGCAGTGGCTGGCCGGCCACCGCGTGATCCTGGCCGGCCGCTATGCGGAGTGGGAGTACTACAACTCCGACCACGCCTTCCTGGCCGGCAAGCGCGCGGCCGAAGCCGCCCTCGCTCAGAGCGGGCCTGGCGCCGCCCAGGCCGCGCTCGCGCAGGCCGCGGGGGCCTGAGAGTGCCATGATCATCGACGCCCACCTCCACTGCACCGGCCAGGAGCGCGCGGACGACGTGCTGCGCTCGCTGGACGAGGCCGGCATCGACATGGCCGTGCTGCTGGCGCCCTTCCTGAGCGAGGGGTATTCCCTCCACGACCCGGCTTCGCTGCGGCGTGGCAACGAGCACCTGGCGCGGCTGGTGCGGGGGCACGAGGACCGCCTCATCGGCTTCGCGGTGGTCGACCCCCGCCGGCCCGAGTCCTCCATCGACCTGCGCCGCGCCGTGGACTCGGGCCTGCGCGGGGTGAAGATGGTGCCCACCGGGTGGTATCCCTACGACGAGGCGGTGCAGCCGCTCTTCGCCACTGCGCACGAACTCGGGCTGCCGCTGCTCTTTCACAGCGGGATCTTCATCGACGGGCGCTCGGGACGCTTTTGCCGCCCGACCTTCTTCGAGGCCCTGCGCGAGTACCCGGGCCTGAAAGTCACGCTCGCCCACCTCGGCTGGCCCTGGTGCGACGAAGCCATCGCGGTCGGCCTCATCGAGCTGATCCACGGCGTCGCACCGGACCGGGTGATGTTCCGCTTCGACATTTCGTTCGGCCCCCCGCCCGCCTACCGCGGGGAGGTGTTGTCCAAGGCACTGGACGTGTTGGGACCCGATCTGCTTCAGTTCGGCAGCGACTGCTTCCTGCCCTGCTCGGGAACCCACATCGCCGAGCGCAAGGGTTGGGTGGAGCACCTGCTGGACGAACTGCACGTCGATGCCAGAGGGCGCGAGCGCATCTGGGCGGGCACGGCCGCGGCCTGGCGGCCTGACCGCGAACGACACGCCGCGGCCCGGAAAGGGCACAGGCACGGTGGAGCACGGCCGCGATGACATCCCCGACGCGTCGGTGCACGCCCCCAGGCGTGCGGCTCACCGTGCACCGGAGGACGGCGGCACGTCGGCCCCGTATGCACTGTGGGGTCAGGGCGGCCGCTGGAGGCCCCTCTGTTGTTGAGCCGCGAGGGTGGTGACGCATGAGCGCAGGCTGCGACTCCCCCCGCGTGAAGCTGCTGCAGATCGTCGGCAACGCGATCGTCGGCGGCATGGAAACCTACGTGCAACGCCTTCTGGAGCGGCTGCCGCGCGAGCGGTTCGAAGTGGCGGTGCTGTGCCCCTGGGAGAGCCGCCACAGCGAGGCCTTGCGGCAACTCGGCGTCGAGGTGCTCGTCACGCCGATCCCCGACGAGCCCTGCTGGTCGTCGATCGTCTTTGCGGCCAGCCTGGTGCGCACGCGGCACATCGACCTCATCCACTGCCATCTGACCAACGCCCATCTGATGGGGGCGTTGGTCGGCCGGTTGACCGACACCCCGGTGCTCGCCACCGTGCACGGGCGCGAGCTGACCATCGGCGACCTGGAAGCGCACCGCCTCGCCGGCACGCAGCTGTGCGTGGTGTGCCGTCCAGCCCACCTCCAGGCCCTCGTGCTGGGCGTGGACGCCGAGCGCCTGCACTTCATCCCCAACGGGGCCGACACCGAGGTGTTCACGCCGCGCCGCGTGCGCGACGGCCCCCTGCGGCGGCGTTTCGGCATCCCCGAGGACGCACCGTTGGTCGGCTTCGTCGGCCGGCTCTCCTGGGAGAAAGGCCCGGAAAGCTTCCTGCGGGCGGCGCTGGTGGCCCACCGCGCGCAGCCGCATGCGCACTTCGTCCTCGTCGGCGACGGACCGATGATGGGCCAGTGCGCCCACTTCATCGAGCAGTTCGGGATGGGCGACTACGCCCACTTGGCGGGTTTGCAGCACGACATGCCCGCCGTCTTCAGCGAGCTGGACCTCGTCGTCTCCACATCGCACAGCGAGGCCATGCCGCTGGCATTGATGGAGGCCATGGCCTGCGGCCTTCCCATCGTCGCCACCCGTGTGGGCGGGGTGCCGGACATGGTGCAGCACGGACTCACCGGTGCGCTCGTCTCGCCAGGGGATTTCGACGGCGTGGGCGCGCAGATCGCGAAGCTGCTGGCGCAGCCCGAGGCCATGCGCCTCATGGGCCAGCGAGCCCGCGCGCGCGCCGTCGAGCACTTCTGCCTGTCGCGCACCATCGCTCAGACCGCCGATCTGCTCACCCGCCTCGCGCACCGCGCGACGCCGACGCCGACGCCGCTGCGGGCCGTCGCACCCGCCGCAAGGGCGGGGGCGACGCCGGCCGAGGCCGAGGAGGCGGCACCCATGGAGAGGAGCCGACGCGGCGGCAGTGCTCGCGCGGGCGGCAAACCGGCGGCTGCCTGAACGCGGCTCGTCCTGCGCCGGGCACGCCGCTTGCGGCAGCGTGGGCGCACCTCGTGCACTTCAAGGAGATCACATGAAGAAGACGAAACGCCTGCTGCACGCCACTTTCCTGGCACTCGCGACCCTCGGCTCCCTCGCCGGCTGCGCCGTCACCAGCGGCCAGAGCTCCGTCGGTGACTACATCGACGACAAGACCATCTCGGCGCGCGTGAAGACCCGCTTCGCGCAGGACGAGACGGTGAGCGCCATGCGCATCCAGGTCGAAACGCTCAACGGCGTGGTCCAGCTCTCCGGCTTCGCACGCAGCGAGGCCGAGCGGACCCGCGCTGGCGAACTGGCGCGCTCCGTGTCCGGCGTGCGCAGCGTGCGCAACGACATCATCGTGCGTCCGCCGACGCAGTGACGCCCCGCGGTGCGCCGCTCGCGCGGCTGCTCGCCGCGCCGCGGCGTCCCCTTGCGCGCTCACCCGGCCGGCGGTGCGGGCGGCGTGCGGTGGAACACGCGCCCGTCCAGCACCCAGGCCAGGGCCGCTCCGAGCAGCAGGATCTGCGAGGAGTAGTACACCCACAGCATCACCACCACCACGGAGCCGGCCGCGCCGTAGCTCGAGGCGACGCTCGCGCGCCCGAGATACAGGCCGATCACGTGCTTGCCCACCGCGAAGAGGACGGCCGTCGTGATGGCCCCGGCCCACACCGCGCGCCAGCGAGGCGGCTCGTCCGGCAACCACCGCAGCAAGGACGCGAAACCGACCGACAGCACCGCACTGGAGACGACGAGGTCGAGCACCGTGATCGTGACGGCCAGCGCCGGGAAGCGCCCTTCGAGGTAGGCGCCTAAGGCTGCCAGGACTGCACTGGCCAGCAACGAGACGATGGCCAGAAAGCCGAAGCCGAGCACCAGGGCGAACGCCGTCATGCGCGCCTTGACGAACCCGCCGAGCGCCGAGGCATGGGGCGGCACCCGGCCCATGCGGTTGAGCGCCTTGTTCATCGCGATGAAGACGCCGCTCGCACCGAGCAGCAGCGTGACGAGACCGAGCACGCCGGCCAACCCGCGCCGCGGCCCTTGCCAGGACGATGCGATCATCATCTCGATCGCCCGGGCGCCCATCGGGCCGACCAGGTCCTGGATCTGGCCCACGATCTGGCCGCGGGCCGCTTCCGGCCCGAAGACCGCGCCCGCGACCGTGATCGCGACGACCAGCAGCGGCGCCAGAGCGAACACCGAGTAGAACGCGATCGATGCACCCAACTGGGGGCCGCCTTCGTCCAGCCACAGTCGCACGGCCCGCCAACCCACGCGCAGCGGCCGGCGCGCCGGCGCCGGCAACCACTCCCAACCGCGGAGCTTCCATCGCTCGATGCGCTGCGTCCAGACCTTCATCCACGCCCACTCCGGCTCGGCGCCGCCGCGCCACTGCCCGCAGGCCGCCCGGTCTCCCGCGCGGCCACCCGCCACGGCCGGGGCGCCACCACCCACCCCGGGCACCAGGCGTGCCAGGAGGGCGGCCGCGCCTCGGCCGAGGACGGCTCTAGTGCGCCTCGTCCCAGTTGGCGCCGACGCCCACTTCGGCCACAAGCGGCACCTTGAGCGTCGCCACACCCGCCATGATGCGCGGCACCTCGCGGCGCACCCACTCCAGCTCCGCTTGCGGCACCTCGAACACGAGTTCGTCGTGCACCTGCATCACCATGCGCGTGGCCATGCCCTGGGCGTCGAGCGCCTCCTGCACCGCGATCATCGACAGCTTGATCAGGTCGGCCGCCGTTCCCTGCATGGGCGCGTTGATCGCCGCGCGCTCCGCGGCGCTGCGCCTCGGCCCGTTGGGGCTGTTGATCTCCGGCAACCACAGCCGCCGGCCGAAGACGGTCTCCACATACCCGCGCTCCTTGGCTTGTGCGCGCGTCTCGTCCATGTAGCGTTTGACGTCCGGATAGCGCTGGAAATAGCGATCGATGTAGTCGCGCGCGGCCTTCTGCTCGATGCCGAGATTGCTCGCCAAGCCGAAGGCGCTCATGCCGTAGATGAGGCCGAAGTTGATCACCTTGGCGTAGCGGCGCTGCTCGCTGGTGACCTGCTGCGGCAACACGTTGAAGATCTCGGCGGCCGTCGCCCGGTGCACGTCCAGCCCCTCGGTGAAGGCGCGCATCAGGTTCGCGTCACCCGAGATGTGCGCCATGATGCGCAGCTCGATCTGCGAGTAGTCGGCCGAGACCATGAAATGCCCCGGCGGCGCGACGAACGCCTCGCGGATGCGCCGCCCTTCGGGCGTGCGGATCGGGATGTTCTGCAGATTGGGTTCGTTGCTGGACAAGCGACCCGTCACCGCCACCGCCTGCGCATACGTGGTGTGCACACGACCGGTCGCCGGGTTGATCATCTGGGGCAGTTTGTCGGTGTAAGTGCCCTTCAGCTTGGACAGCCCGCGGTGCTCGAGGATCTTGGCCGGCAGGGGATAGTCCTGCGCCAGCTTCTCCAGCACCTCCTCGTCGGTGGACGGCGTGCCGCTCGGCGTCTTCTTGAGCACCGGCAGTTGCAGCTTGGTGAAAAGCACCTCGCAGATCTGCTTGGGGCTGCCGAGGTTGAACGGCTGGCCGGCCAGCTCATGCGCCTCGGCTTCGAGCGCCAGGATGCGTTGCCCCAGCTCCTGGCTCTGGCGCTGCAGGCGCTCGGCGTCGATCAGCACGCCATGCCGCTCGATGCGCTGCAGCAGCGCCGACACCGGCATCTCGATGCGCTCGTACACGAAGCGCAGCCCGGCCTCGGCCTCGATCCGGGGCCACAGCTTGCGGTGCAGTTCGAGCGCCATCTCGCTGTCCTCGCAGGAGTAATGGGCCGCCTTGGCGACGTCCACCTGCGCGAACGGAATCTGCGCCGCACCCTTGCCGCACACGTCCTCGTAGGTGATGCCGCGCCGGTCCAGGTGGCGCTGCGCGAGGCTGTCGAGGTTGTGCGGGCGATGCGCCTCGAGCACGTAGCTCTGCAGCATCGTGTCGTGCACGTAGCCCTTCACCCGGATGCCGTGGTTGGCGAACACGTGCAGGTCGTACTTCACGTGCTGGCCGAGCTTGGGATAGCGCTCGTCCTCCAGCCAAGGCCGCAGCCGCTGCAACACCTCGTCCAGCGGCAGCTGAGCCGGAGCCCCCGCGTAGCCGTGCGCGAGCGGCACATAGGCGGCCTCGCCCGGCTCGACACTGAACGAAATGCCGACGAGCCGCGCCCGCATGGCATCGAGCGAGTCCGTCTCGGTGTCCAGCGCGGCGATCGGCGCCGCCTTCAGCCGTGCGATCCAGCGCTCCAGCGTGTCGAAGTCCAGCACCGTGTCGTAGCGCCGCTCGCTGGGCGCCGCCGGCGTGGCCGCCGCCACGCCGAACAGGTCGGCGCTTGCGCCCGGCGGCACGCCGCGCAGCGCCCCCTCCCCCGCTCCCTCACCCGCCTTCTGGGCCAGCTCCTGCTCCAGTTCCCTGCGCCAGGTCTTGAAACCGTGCCGTTCGTAGAAGGCGAGCAGGCCGGGCTTGTCCACGTCCTGCAGCGCCAGGGCCTCCAGCGAGGGCCAGCCCGGAATGTGCCCGGACAGGTCGCAATCGCACGCCACCGTCACCAGGCGGCGCCCCTGGGGCAGCCAATCCAGCGCGCGCCGCAGGTTCTCGCCCGCCACGCCCTTGATCTTGTCGGCCGCGGCGATCACGCCCTCCAGTGAGCCGTATTCCTGGATCCACTTGGCCGCCGTCTTGGGCCCCACCTTGTCGACGCCGGGGATGTTGTCCACCGCATCGCCCACCAGGGTGAGGTAGTCGACGATGAGTTCGGGCGGCACGCCGAACTTGGCCTTCACGCCTTCGACATCGAGCGACTCGTTGCTCATCGTGTTGATGAGCATGACCTGCTCGCTCACCAGCTGCGCCAGGTCCTTGTCGCCGGTGGAGACGATCACGCGGCCGCCTTGCTCGCGCACCAGGCGCGCCAGCGTGCCGATCACGTCATCGGCCTCCACGCCCGGCACCTCCAGCACGGGCCAGCCCAGCAGGCGCACCACTTCATGGATCGGGGCGATCTGCTCGGCCAGGGCCGGCGGCATGGGCGGACGATGGGCCTTGTAATCCGCATACCACTGGTTGCGAAATGTCTCGCCCTTCGCATCGAACACGCACGCCGCGTACCGGGCCGGAAACTGCGTGCGCAGCTTGCGCAACATACCGACCATCCCGTAGATCGCACCGGTGGGCCGGCCGTCCGGGCTGCGCAGGTCCGGCAGGGCGTGAAAGGCACGGTAGAGGTAGCTGGAGCCGTCGACCAGCAGCAGGAGGTTGTCGCTCATGGTCCCATTTTCCAGCAGGCGGCGCACCACGGCCGCGGCGCCGGTCGCCACCTACAATGCGGCACATGATCCGCCTCGCCCCTCTTGCCCTCCTCGTCATCGCCGCCGCGGCGCGCGCCCAGGTGGCGGGTGCCTCGCCCGCCCCGGCGGTGCCGGAGCCCGCCGTGCAGCAGACGCACATCGAGGGCGAGGGCGTGCGCATCGAGGAGCTTCGCGTGCGCGGACAGAACCAGCGGCTCGTCGTGCACCCCAAGAAGGGCGCCCCCACCTACGAGGTGGTGCCGGCCGAAGGGCACCGCGACATGAGCCAGGACGCCCAGCGCGGCAGTGCCGGGCGGCGCGTCTGGAACGTCATCAACTTCTGATCCCGCCTCGTCCCGCCGCTTCCCCATCCATGGCCGTCTTCACGCCCGTAGCTTTCGACGACGCCGCCGCCCTGGTCCGCCGTCTCGGCCTCGGCGCCCTGCTCGACCTGAAGGGCATCGTCTCCGGTATCGAGAACACGAACTACTTCGCCACCACCGAACGGGGCGAGTTCGTGCTCACGCTGTTCGAGCGGCTGGGGTTCGAGCAGCTCCCGTTCTACCTGCACCTGATGAAGCACCTGGCGCAGCACGGCATCCCCGTGCCCGAGCCGCAGGCCGACGAGCGAGGCGAGATCCTGCACGCGCTGGCCGGCAAGCCCGCGGCCGTGGTCGACAGGCTGCGCGGCGCCAATCAGCTCGCCCCCTCGACCCGGCATTGCGAGCAGGTGGGCGGGATGCTGGCGCGCATGCACCTCGCCGGCCGCAGCTACGAGCGGCACCAGCCCAACCTGCGGGGGCTGGCCTGGTGGATCGACACGGTGCCGGTCGTCAAGCCTTACCTCACCCCCGCCCAAGCGGACTTGATCGAGTCGGAGCTCGAGTTCCAGAAGCAGCTGGCGGCCTCGCCGGCCTACGCGGCACTGCCGCGCGGGCCCATCCACGCCGACCTCTTCCGTGACAACGTCATGTTCGAGGGCGACCGGCTGACCGGATTCTTCGACTTCTATTTCGCGGGCGTCGACACCTGGCTCTTCGACATCGCCGTGTGCTTGAACGACTGGTGCGTGGACCTCGACTCGGGCCGTCTCGACGAGGACCGCGCACAGGCCTTCATGGCCGCGTACGACCGCGAACGCGAGATCACGCACGACGAGTCCAGGCTGATGCCGGCACTGCTGCGCGCGGGGGCCTTCCGCTTCTGGCTGTCGCGCCTGTGGGACTTGCACCTGCCGCGCGACGCGCAGATGCTGAAGGCCCATGACCCGGGCCACTTCGAGCGCATCCTGCGCCACCGGGTGGCCGAGCCCTGGCACTACAGCCGTTGAAGAGGCCGCGATGAAGCTGCGACTGGTCGGCGCCTCGCGGGGGGCCTTGTGGGTGCGCCAGGGTTTCCGGGTGTTCTTCCGCCAGCCCTTGGCCTTCACCGCACTGTTCTTCCTGTTCATGTTCGCGGCGTTCGTGGTGGTCACGCTGCCGTGGGTCGGCGGCCTGGCGATGCTGGCCATGCTGCCCGTCGTCACGCTGGGCTTCATGATCGCCACCCGCGAGTCGCTGCTCGGGCGGTTTCCGCTGCCGGGGGTCTTCATCGCCCCCTTCCGGCACGGGCGCGAGCACACGCGCTCGCTGCTGATCCTGGGGGTGGCCTATGCCCTTGCGTCGCTGGCCGTCATGTCGCTCGCCGACTGGCTGGACGGCGGCAGCGTCTCGGCCCTGCAAGAGTCCATGGCACGCGCTGAAGCCACCCGCGAGATGATGGACGACCCGCGCGTGCAGTCCGGCCTGATGCTCAGGCTCGTGCTGACGGTGCCACTGAGCCTGCTGTTCTGGCACGCGCCGGCGCTCATCCACTGGGGCGGCGCGACACCGGCCAAGGCGGTCTTCTTCAGCGCCGTCGCCTGCTGGCGCAACAAGTGGGCCTTCCTGGTCTATGCCCTCACCTGGTCGGTGATCGTGGGGCTCTTCGGCGTGGTGGCGACGCTGTTCTTCTCGCTGCTGTCGGCACCGCAGCTCGTCTCGCTCGCGGCTTTCCCGGCCGCGCTCATGTTCTCGACGGTGTTCTACGTCTCGCTGTACTTCACCTTCGTCGACTGCTTCGAGCCGGCGTCCGTCGCGGCGGACAATCGCGAGTAGCGGCCGCGCTTCCGAAGGCGCACCGGCCGTTCACGAACTCGTCATATCCCCTGTCCATCATCGCGGGCAAGCCGCACCGGCCGTTCGGTGCGGTCCCTCCCACCCCACAGCGCAGGAACCGCGATGAGCGCCTACGACTCCGACGACATCCCCTCCAACCTCTCGAAGAACCCGCACCTCAACGACATCGTGGACGCCGTGCGCTCGCGCCGCGGCTTCCTCAAGGCCGGCCTCGCGATGGGTGCCGTCACTTTCCTCGGCGGCAGCCTCGCGGCATGCGGGGGCGGGGACGGCGGCCACGGCGGCTCCGGTGCCGATTCCGGTGACCGGGCCGAGCCGCTCATGCTCGGCTTCACCGCGGTGGCGGCGAGCACCGGCGATGCGGTCGTCGTGCCGACGGGTTACAGGCACGCAGTGTTCTGCCGCTGGGGCGACCCGATCTTCCCCTCCAGCCCCGAGTGGAAGGCCGACGTCACCCACTCGGCCGCCGCGCAGGCCCTGCAGATCGGCGACAACCACGACGGGATGCACTTCTTCCCGCTCACCGAAGGCAACAGCACCGAAGGGCTGCTCGTGATGAACCACGAGTACCTGAACGACGAGTACTTCTACCCGGCCGACGTCACGCCCGGCGGCAGCGGGTGGTCGCTGGAGCAGGTGCGCAAGGGGCAGTACGCGCACGGCGTCTCCGTGGTCCACGTCAAGCTCCAGAACGGCCAGTGGCGAGTCGTGCTGGACTCGCCGTACAACCGCCGCATCCACGCCACCACCCCGATGCAGATCACCGGGCCCGTGCGCGGGCACGCCCTCGTCCAGACCTCGGCCGACCCCAATGGCGAGATCGTGCTCGGCACGCTCAACAACTGCGGCAACGGCTACACGCTGTGGGGCACCTACCTCACCTGCGAGGAGAACTTCAACGGCTACTTCGGCAACGTCGCCGGTGTCGCCCGCAATCCCAACGAAAGCCGGTACGGCCTGCCCGCGGGCGCCTCGAACTACCGCTGGGAGGCCTTCGATGCACGCTTCGACTACTCGCAAGAGCGCAACGAGCCCAACCGGTTCGGGTGGATCGTCGAGATCGACCCGTTCGACCCGACCTCGCTGCCCAAGAAGCGCACCGCGCTGGGCCGCTTCAAGCACGAGAACTGCGCGATGACGCTGTCGGCGAACAACCGCGTCGTCGTCTACATGGGCGACGATCAGGCCAACGACTACGTCTACAAGTTCGTCTCGGCCGGCACGTACAGCGCCGGCAACGACGCCGCCAACCGCAACCTGCTGGACAGCGGAACGCTGTACGTCGCCCGCTTCGGCGCCGGCGCGACCAGCGGCGACATGATGGGCACCGGCGAATGGGTGGCGCTCGCCCTCGACACGCCGAAGGTGGGCGGCGGCACGCTCGGCGACCTCTTCGCCGACATGGGCGAGCTGCTGGTCCACACCCGCCTCGCCGCCGATGCGGTGGGCGCGACCAAGATGGATCGTCCGGAGTGGGTCACCGTGCATCCGAAGACCGGGGAGGTCTACATCACGATGACCAACAACAGCGGCCGCGCCACCGCCGACGAAGCCAACCCCCGCACCAACAACGTCTACGGGCAGATCCTGCGCTGGCGGGAAACGGGCGGTGACGCCGCGGCGACGACCTTCGAGTGGGACCTGTTCGTGCTGGCCGGCAACCCCACGGTCTCCGCGCACACCGGGACGCTGAACGCGGGCTCGGACAACGTGAACGCGGACAACCTGTTCAACAGCCCGGACGGCCTGGCCTTCGACGCCCAGGGGCGTCTGTGGATCCAGACGGACGGCAACTTCTCCAACACCGGCAACTTCGCCGGCATGGGTAACAACCAGATGCTGGTGGCCGACCCGACGACCAAGGAGATCCGGCGCTTCCTCGTCGGCCCCTCCGGCTGCGAAGTCACCGGCATCACCTGGACGCCGGACCAGAAGTACATGTTCGTGAACATCCAGCACCCGGGCGAGTACGGCAACCACCCCCGCAAGCCCTCGGTGGATCCGAAGGCCGATCCCCTCGCCTTCTGCCAATGGCCCGATGCCGGCGTGCGGCCCCGGTCGGCCACCGTCGTGATCTGGAAGGAAGACGGCGGGGTCGTCGGCACCTGAGAGTCCGGCCGCGCCCCGGCACGGCCGGGGCGCCTACCCCTCGCGCGCGCCTCGCTCGAGCCGCGCGCCAAGGGCGATGAGCCGCGGGCGCACCTCGCTGAGCAGGAAGTCCTTGTCCAGCAGGAAGGCCGGGCCGCCGCAGTTGATCGCCATGAGCCGGCCGTCGCGGCCGGCATGGAATGCGATCGCGATCGCGTTCACGTCCCGCTGCCAGTCGCCGAAGGAGCAGCACACCCCCAGCTCGCGGTGCTGTGCGAGGGCCGCCTCGATGCCGTCGCGCACCCGCGGCCAATGGGCCGCGTCCTGTTCGCGCAGCCGCTCGAGCAGTTCCCGCCGCTCGGCCGGCGGGCACAAGGCCAGGTAGGCACGACCCATCGCGGTCGTGGCCAGCGGAATGCGCGAACCCACGTCCAGGCTCAAGGTGAGGGCCGAGGGGCTGCGGCAGTTCTCCACGTAGATCATGCTCAGGCGGTCTCGCGTGCCGAGCGAGACCATCCCCTGCGAGTAGTTCGCCAGCTCCTGCATCAAGGGGCGCGCCTGCTCACGCACGTCCATGCGCGCCAGCATGGTGCTGCCCAGAGCCAGCGTCGCGGTGCCCAAGCGGTAGCGCCCGGTCTCCTCGTCGTAGTCGAGGTAACCGAGCCGGGTGAGCGTGTAGGTCAGCCGGGAGACCGTGGACTTGGGCAGACCGCAACGGCGCGCCAGCTCCTGGTTGCCCAGCAGCTTGTCGCGCGAGCGAAAGCAGCTGAGGACATCCAGCCCGCGGGCCAGCGCCGTGACGAAATGACGGTCCTCGTCCGGCGCGGGCACAGCCGCGCCCGCCAGGCCCGTGGCCGTGTCGCGGCGCCGGCGCCGGCCTGACGCGCGGGACCCTGAATCTAGCGAATCGGGCATGGTCGAATCGAGGTCCTGTCCGAATACCGCACCGCAGAACGGGTGTTCACTCTTGGCGCGGCCTGCCGCGCGCGTTCATCCATTGACGACACTCTCGCAGCCGCGGATGATCGCGCACGTTCCGTCCCCATGCAATATTCCACCATGCAGAACCAATCTTCCGACTTGTCGTCGCTCCCGGCGCGCGCGGGGGGGGCCTTGCGCCTCGCCGTCGTCGGCTCCGGCGTCATGGGCAGCGGTATCGCACAGATCGCCGCGCTCGCCGGGGTGGACGTGCTGCTGCACGACGCCCGCGATGGCGCCGCGGCCCAGGCCGTCGAGCGCCTCGGGCAGACCCTCGAGGCGCTTGCCGCCAAAGGCAAGCTCACGCAGGAGGCCGCCCAGGCGGCCCGTGCCCGCCTGAGCGCGGTGCAGGCCCTGGCCGACCTGAAGGACTGCGACGTCGTGGTCGAGGCCATCGTCGAGAACCTCGACGCCAAGCGCGCGCTCTTCCGGGAACTGGAAAGCCTCGTGCGCCCCGACTGCGTGCTCGCCACCAACACCTCTTCGCTGTCGGTCACGGCCATCGCCGCCGGCCTTCAAAGGCCGCAGCGCGTCGCGGGGTTCCACTTCTTCAACCCCGTGCCCTTGATGAAGATCGTCGAGGCGGTGGACGGTCTGCTGACCGATCCCGCGGTGACCGAGTTCCTGCTCGCCTTGGGCCGGCGCTGCGGCCACACCGCCGTGCGGGCGAAGGACACCCCGGGCTTCATCGTCAACCACGCCGGGCGCGGCTACGGCACCGAGGCTTTGCGCCTGCTGGCCGAGGGCGTGGCCGAGTTCCACCAGATCGACCGCATCCTGCGCGACACCGCCGGCTTCAAGCTCGGCCCCTTCGAGTTGCTGGACCTCACCGCGCTCGACGTCTCGCATCCGGTGATGGAGTCCATCTATCACCAGTACTACGAAGAGCCGCGCTTCCGCCCGCAGCCGCTCACGCGCCAGATGCTCGCCGCCGGCCTCGTCGGCCGCAAGGCGGGCCGCGGGTTCTACCGCTACGCCGACGGCAAGCAGGAATCGTTCGACGAGCCGGCAGCGCCCGCGGCTCGCCCCGCGCGCGTGTGGGTCAGCCAGGCGTGGCCCGCCGGGCACGAACGGGCGGTGGCCTTGTTGCGGGCGCTGGGCGCCACCCTCGACGAAGGCGATCGCCCCGCCGGCGACAGCCTGTGCATCGTCACGCCGCTGGGTCTGGATGTGACCACCTGCTGCGTGCGGCAAGGACTCGACCCGGCTCGCACCGTCGGACTGGACGTGCTGTTCGACACCCGGCGCCGGCGGGTTGTCGCCACGAGCCCGGCGACGTCGCCCGCAGCACGCGCCGAAGCCCACGGCTTGCTCGCAAGCGACGGCACGCCCGTGTCGGTCATCCGTGACAGCACGGGACTGGTGGCAGCGCGCGTGGTCGCCACCATCGTGAACATCGCGAGCGAGATCGCGCAGCAGCGCATCGCGGCGCCGGCCGACATCGACCGCGCCGTCACGCTCGGCCTCGGCTACCCGCACGGCCCCCTGGCCTGGGGAGACCAGCTGGGCGCCGCCACCGTGTTGCAAGTGCTCGAGGAACTCCAGGCGTCGACGGGCGACCCGCGCTACCGCCCCAGCCCGTGGCTGCGCCGTCGTGCGCAACTGGGCTTGTCGCTGCTCACCGACGAGGCGTGAGAGCGCACCCGCTCTGAGCCGGCCTGCCCTGCGCGCGGCCGTCTTCAATGGCCGCTGCGCAGGCAGGAGGCTCCGCGAGAGCAAGGCGCGCTCAGTCCACCGGGGTGAGCTTGGCCACCGAGAGGGCCAGCCACTTCGTGCCGTGCCGGCCGAAGTTGATCTGCGCACGCGCATCGGTGCCCTGGCCCTCGAGGGTCACGATCACACCCTCGCCGAACTTGGTGTGGAAGACCGACTGCCCGACACGCAGCGCGACCCCGTCGGCGGTCGTCACCGGTGCGCTCGCCGCGGGCAGACGCCCCGCCCCCACGATGGACCCCAGGCCCGAGCCGCTCGCCCACGCCGCCTGGTAGTCGCGCGCGAAGCCCGAACCGAAGCCTTGCACCCGCGGGGTGATCCACTTCAGGGCCCCCTCGGGCAGTTCGTCCAGGAAGCGGCTCTTGACGTTGTAGCGCGTCTGTCCGTGCAGCAGCCGCGTCTGGCTGAAGCTCAGGTACAGCCGCTTGCGCGCGCGGGTGATCGCCACGTACATCAACCGGCGCTCCTCTTCCAGGCCGTCGTAGTCGGACAGCGAGTTCTCGTGCGGGAAGAGCCCCTCCTCCAGCCCGGTGATGAACACGCAGTCGAACTCGAGGCCCTTGGCGGCATGCACCGTCATCAACTGGATGGCGTCCTGCCCGGCCTGCGCCTGGTTGTCGCCCGCCTCCAGCGCCGCATGCGTCAGGAAGGCGGCCAGCGGCGAAACGATCTCGCCCGTCTCCGCATCGGGGGCCACCTCCACGGGCGCCGGTGCGGGGGGATCGCCGGCGGCCAGCGCGCCCGGCACCAGGCCGGCGACCACGCCCTGTTCGTCCACCGGCAGCGCCACCGCGTCCTTGCCGAAGCCCTCCTGCGTCACGAACGCCTCGGCCGCGTTGACCAGCTCGTCCAGGTTCTCCAGCCGCTCGCGGCCTTCCTTCTCGTTGCGGTAGTGATCCGCCAGGCCCGACGCCTCGACCACGTGCTCGATGATCTCGCGCAGCGTCAGGCCCCGCGTGTTCTCGCGCATGGCATCGACGAGCGCGTTGAAGGCGGCGAGGTTCGCGCCGCCCTTGCCGGTGACCGCACCCACGCTCTGGTAGAGGCTGCGCCCGGAGACGCGCGCTGCGTCTTGCAACTGCTCGAGCGTGCGCGCTCCGATGCCGCGCGTCGGGAAGTTCACCACGCGCAGGTAGGAGGTGTCGTCGTTCGGGTTCTCGATGAGCCGCAGGTAGGCGAGCGCGTGCTTGATCTCGGCGCGCTCGAAGAAGCGCAGGCCGCCATACACGCGGTAGGGAATGCCGGCGTTGAAGAGCGCGCTTTCGATCACCCGCGACTGCGCGTTCGAGCGGTACAGCACGGCGATCTCCGAGCGCGGCGTGCCGTCGCGGTGCAGCTGCTGCGCTTCCTCCAGCAGCCACTGGGCCTCGGCGTAGTCGCTGGTGGCCTCGTAGACGCGCACCGGCTCGCCGGGCCCTGCCTCGGTGCGCAGGTTCTTGCCCAGCCGCCGCGTGTTGTGAGAGATGAGCGCATTGGCCGCATCGAGGATGTTGCCGAAGCTGCGGTAGTTGCGCTCCAGCTTGATCACGTGCGGCACGCGGAACTCGCGCTCGAAGTCCGCCATGTTGCCGACCTGCGCACCGCGGAAGGCGTAGATGCTCTGGTCGTCGTCGCCCACCGCGAACAGGCTGTTGTGCGCCCCGGTGAACATCTTCAACCAGGCGTACTGGAGCCGGTTGGTGTCCTGGAACTCGTCCACGAGGATGTGGCGAAAGCGATGCTGGTAGTGCTCGCGCAGCGCCGCGTTGTCGCGCATCAACTCGTAGGTGCGCAGCAGCAGTTCGGCGAAGTCCACCACGCCCTCGCGCTGGCACTGGTCCTCGTAGGCCTGGTAGATCTCCACCAGCTTGCGGCCGTGCTCGTCGCGCACGTCCACGTCCTTCGGGCGCAGGCCCTCCTCCTTGCTGCCGGCGATGAACCACGCGACCTGCTTCGGCACGAAGCGCTCCTCGTCGAGGTTCATCGCCTTGATGACGCGCTTGACGGCCGAGAGCTGGTCCTGCGCGTCCAGGATCTGGAAGCTCTGCGGCAGGCCCGCGAGCTTCCAGTGCGCGCGCAGGAACCGGTTGCACAGCCCGTGGAAAGTGCCGATCCACATGCCCCGCACGGGGATGGGCAGCATCGCACCGAGGCGCGTGAGCATCTCCTTGGCCGCCTTGTTGGTGAAGGTGACCGCCATCACGCCGGCCGGCGAGACCTGCCCCGTGTGGATCAGCCACGCGATGCGCGTGGTCAGCACCCGCGTCTTGCCCGAGCCGGCGCCCGCCAGGATGAGCGCGTGCGCCGCAGGCAGCGTCACGGCCGCCAGTTGTTCGTGGTTCAGGTGGGCAAGCAGGGCAGAGGAAGCGGTCATCCGCGAATTCTAGGAGGCGCGCCCGAAGCCCCTGCGTGCAGCAGGCCGTGCTCCCGGGTAGAATCAATCACCGGGCCCAAATTTTGGCTGTCCGGTTTTTTTGTTTCCACCGCCCACGGCCGGCGGCCTTCGGAAACACCGGCTCCCAAGTCAAGCGCTCGCAGCCCTCGGCGGCGCACTGCGTTCAACGCGCTGCCTTCGACTCCGGAGCGAACTCCATGGAAATCTTCGACTACGACAACATCCTGCTGTTGCCGCGCAAGTGCCGCGTGCAAAGCCGCAGCGAATGCGACACCTCGGTCGAATTCGGCCCCCGCCGCTTCAAGCTGCCCGTCGTGCCCGCCAACATGAAGACGGTGCTCGACGAGCCGATCGCCGAGTACCTGGCCTCCAACGGGTACTTCTACGTCATGCACCGCTTCGAGATCGACAACCTGGCGTTCGCTCGTCGCATGCGCGATCGCGGCCTGTTCGTCTCGATCAGCGTGGGCGTCAAACAGGCCGACTACGAGGTGGTGGACCGCCTCGCTGCCGAGGGCCTCGGTGCCGACTACATCACCATCGACATCGCCCACGGCCATGCCGAGACCGTGCAGCGCATGATCGCCCACATCAAGCAGAAGCTGCCTCAGTCCTTCGTGATCGCGGGCAACGTCGGCACGCCCGAGGCGGTGATCGACCTCGAGAACTGGGGCGCCGACGCCACCAAGGTCGGCGTCGGCCCGGGCAAGGTCTGCATCACGCGGCTCAAGACGGGCTTCGGCACCGGCGGCTGGCAGCTCTCGGCGCTCAAGTGGTGCGCGCGCGTGGCCACCAAGCCCATCGTCGCCGACGGCGGCATCCGCGAGCACGGCGACATCGCCAAGAGCGTGCGCTTCGGCGCGACCATGGTGATGATCGGCTCGCTCTTCGCCGGCCTCGAGGAGTCGCCGGGCCGCACGGTGGAAGTCGACGGCAGGCTCTACAAGGAGTACTACGGCTCGGCCTCGGATTTCAACAAGGGCGAGTACAAGCACGTCGAAGGCAAGCGCATCCTCGAGCCCGTCAAGGGCAAGCTCGCGGACACCCTGCGCGAGATGCAGGAAGACCTGCAAAGCTCCATCTCTTACGCCGGCGGCCGTGTGCTGGCCGACATCCGCAAGGTCAACTACGTCATCCTGGGCGGCAACAACGCGGCCGAGCACCTGCTGATGTGAGGCGGGCACGCGCGGGGGGCGATCTCCTCCCCGCGCCTAGAATCCTGGCGTTCATCCAGGTTTTCCCAGTTTGGCGGCACCCTCCGGGGCGCGCCCCGGGGCCGGTCGTCCCGCCCTGGGCGGCCGGCCTGCGGGCAGGGCTTCCGGGCCGTGCCGCCTTCGTTTCCAAGGTCCACGGCATGTCCGAACTCGCCAAGTCCTTCGAACCCAAGTCCATCGAGGCCAAATGGGGCCCCGAGTGGGAGCGCCGGCGCCTGTACGCCCCCACGCTGGACGAGAGCCGCCCGTCGTTCTGCATCCAGCTGCCGCCACCCAACGTCACCGGCACGCTGCACATGGGCCACGCGTTCAACCAGACCATCATGGACGCGCTGACCCGCTACCACCGCATGCGCGGCCACAACACGCTGTGGGTGCCGGGCACCGACCACGCGGGCATCGCCACGCAGATCGTGGTGGAGCGCCAACTGCAGGCCAAGGGCCAGTCCCGCCACGACCTGGGCCGCGAGAATTTCGTCGCCAAGGTCTGGGAGTGGAAGGAGCAGTCCGGCTCCACCATCACGCAGCAGATGCGGCGCATGGGCGCGTCCGTCTCGTGGGAGCACGAGTACTTCACGATGGACGAGAAGCTGTCGAAGGTCGTGACCGAGACCTTCGTGCAGCTCTATGAGCAGGGGCTCATCTACCGCGGCAAGCGCCTGGTGAACTGGGACCCGGTGCTCAAGTCCGCCGTCTCGGACCTGGAGGTCGAAAGCGAGGAAGAGGACGGTTCTCTGTGGCACATCCGCTACCCGCTCGCCGACGGCTCGGGCTCGCTGGTGGTGGCCACCACCCGGCCCGAGACCATGCTCGGCGACACCGCCGTCATGGTGCATCCGCAAGACGAGCGCTACACGGCGTTCCACGGCAAGGAGGTGCTGCTGCCGCTCACCGGCCGCCGCATCCCGGTCATCACCGACGCCTACGTGGACCGCGAGTTCGGCACCGGCGTCGTCAAGGTCACCCCGGCGCACGACTTCAACGACTATGCCGTGAGCCAGCGCCACGGGCTGCCCGTCCTCAACATCTTCACGCTCGAGGCCCGCACCAACGACGCGGTGCCCGAGCCCTATCGCGGGCTGGACCGCTTCGAGGCGCGCAAGAAGGTGGTGGCCGACCTCGAGGCGCAAGGGCTGCTGATCGAGGTCAAGAAGCACCGCTTGATGGTGCCGCGCTGCGCGCGCACGGGCCAGATCGTCGAGCCCATGCTCACCGACCAGTGGTTCGTCGCCGTGACCAAGCCGGGCCCGGACGGCAAGTCCATCGCCGAGAAGGCGATCGAGGTGGTGCAGGACGGCCGCGTGCGCTTCGTGCCGGAGCAGTGGGTCAACACTTACAACCAGTGGATGAAGAACATCCAGGACTGGTGCATCTCGCGCCAGCTGTGGTGGGGCCATCAGATCCCGGCCTGGTACGGCACGGGCGGCGAGCTCTTCGTCGCGCGCAGCGAGGAGGAGGCCCGCGCCAAGGCGAAGGCCGCCGGCTACGAGGGGCCGCTCGCCCGCGACGAGGACGTGCTGGACACCTGGTACTCCTCGGCGCTCGTGCCCTTCTCGTCGCTGGGCTGGCCCAACGAGACGAAGGAGCTGCAGCTCTTCCTGCCCTCCAGCGTGCTCGTCACCGGCTTCGACATCATCTTCTTCTGGGTCGCGCGGATGATCATGATGACGGTGCACTTCACCGGCAAGGTGCCCTTCCGCGATGTCTACATCCACGGCCTGGTGCGCGATGCGCACGGCAAGAAGATGAGCAAGTCCGAGGGCAACGTGCTCGACCCGGTGGACCTCATCGATGGCATCGCGCTCCAGCCCCTGCTCGACAAGCGCACCACCGGCCTGCGCCGCCCCGAGACGGCGCCCAAGATCCGCGAGGCGACGAAGAAGGAGTTCCCCGAGGGCATCCCCGGCTACGGCGCCGACGCGTTGCGCTTCACCTTCGCCGCGCTCGCCAGCCTGGGCCGCAACATCAACTTCGACAGCAAGCGCTGCGAGGGCTACCGCAACTTCTGCAACAAGCTCTGGAATGCCACGCGCTTCGTGCTGATGAACTGCGAGGGCCAGGACTGTGGCCTGGCCGAGCATGGGGCCGATGCCTGCGCGGCGGGCGGCTACCTCGAGTTCTCGATGGCCGACCGCTGGATCACCGGTGAACTGCAGCGCGTGGAGGCGGCGGTCGAACAGGGCTTTGCGGAGTACCGGCTCGACAACGTCGCCAACGCGATCTACCAATTCGTCTGGGACCAGTACTGCGACTGGTATCTGGAGATCGCCAAGGTTCAGATCGCCCACGGCAACGAGGCCCGGCAACGCGCCACGCGGCGCACGCTCATCCGCGTGCTGGAGACGGTGCTGCGTCTGCTGCACCCCGTCACGCCCTTCATCACCGAGGAGCTGTGGCAGAAGGTGGCGCCGGTGGCCGGGCGCAAGCGGGCCGACTCGGACGAATCCATCGTCCACGCGCCCTACCCGAAGGCGCAGCTCGACCGCGTCGACCCCAACGCCGATGCCTGGATGGAGCGGCTGAAGGCCCTGGTGGGCGCCTGCCGCAACCTGCGCGGCGAAATGAACCTCTCCCCTGCCCAGAGGGTGCCGCTCTACGTTTTCGGGCAGGACAATGTGCTGCACGACGCCGCCCCGGTCATCCAGGCCCTTGCCAAGCTGAGCGAGGTGCGCCCGTTCGCAGACGAGCGCTCCTTCGGCGAGGCGACGCGCCTGGCGCCGGTGGCGGTGCTGGGCGATCTGCGCCTGGCTTTGCACGTCGAGGTCGACGTGGCTGCCGAGCGCGAACGCCTTGCCAAGGAGATCAAGCGGCTCGAAGGCGAGGTGGCGAAGGCCGAGGCGAAGCTCGGTAACGAAAGTTTTGTGTCCCGAGCCCCCGCTAACGTCGTGGAACAGGAGCGTCAGCGTCTGCAAGAATTCGGGGCTACCCTAGCTCGCTTGCGAGAGCAGATGGCCCGGCTGGGGTAAGGCGCCCCTGGCGGCGGGCTGTCGACCAACAGGAGGAAAACATGCTCGTCACCAAAGCCGTGTTCCCCGTGGCCGGCCTCGGCACCCGGTTCTTGCCCGCCACCAAGGCGCAGCCCAAGGAGATGCTGCCGGTGGTGGACAAGCCGCTGATCCAGTACGCGGTGGAAGAAGCCTACGCGGCCGGCATCCGGGAAATGATCTTCGTCACCGGCCGCACCAAGCGGCCGATCGAAGACCACTTCGACATGGCCTACGAGCTCGAGACCGAGCTCGAGGCCGCGGGCAAGCACGAGCTGCTGAAGATCGTCCAGTCCATCAAGCCGGACGACATGGAGTGCGTGTTCGTGCGCCAACCCAAGATGCTGGGCCTCGGCCACGCGGTGCTGTGCGCGGAGCGTCTGGTCAACGGGCACCCGTTCGCGGTCCTGCTCGCCGACGACCTGATGGTCGGCGAGCCCCCCGTGATGAAGCAGATGGTCGAGCAGTTCAACGACTGGAAAGCGACCATCATCGCCGTGCAGGAAGTGCCCGAAGAGCAGACGCGCCGCTACGGCATCGTCGCCGGCACGCCGGTCAACGACCGCCTGGTCGATGTGCAGCAGATCGTCGAGAAACCCAGCCCCGAGAATGCGCCCTCGCGCCTGGGCGTGGCGGGCCGCTACATCCTCACGTCGGGCATCTTCGACGAGATCCGCCGCCAGCCGCGCGGGGTGGGAGGCGAGATCCAGCTCACCGACGGCATCGCCGGCCTGTTGCGCCGCGAGAAGGTGTTCGCCTACCGCTACGAAGGCGTGCGCTACGACTGCGGCAGCAAGGAGGGTTTCTTGCAGGCCACCGTCGAGCTGGCGCTGGGTCACCCGCAGTTGGGCCCGGGCTTCCGCGAGTACCTGCGCGGGCTGGACATCTGCTGAGGCGCGGCGCTCGGCCGGCCGGCGCCGGGCCGTGACCCCCGTGGGGGGACGCCCGGCGGGCGCCCTTTCTTCATTCGTCAGCGCCGCCGCAGCACGTGGACGAACTCCTTGTCGAGCGTCTGCTGCTCGACGAGCTCGTTGCCCGTCTGTTTGGCGAACGCCTGGAAGTCCCGCAGCGAGCCGGGGTCGGTGGCGACCACCCGCAGCAACTCGCCGCTTTGCATCTCGGCCAGGGCCTTCTTGGCCTTGAGGATGGGCAGCGGGCAGTTCAGGCCGCGGGTGTCGAGTTCCTTGTGCACGTCCATGGTGGGCAGTCCTCTCAAACCCTGAAGATTGTAGGAGGCCCGCCACTGCCCCGCGAAGGACGGGGGGCCAGCCCCGTTCCGGCCCGCGTCAGGTCGCCGGCGCGTCCGGCCGGGGCAAGTCGATGAACTGCGGCTCGTGGCCGCGGCTGCGCAGCCATTGCGCCAGCATGAGGCCGGTGCCGGCCCGCCAGCAGCGCACGGTCTGCGGCGTGAACAGTTTGTACTCGGCCAGCTCCGGCGAGAGCACGATCGGCCCGTGCGCGACGGCGTGGTAAGTGATGATGACCTGGTTCATGCGCTGGAAGTCGCTCACACCGACCAGGCTCAGCTCGCTGACCTGCAGCGAGGTCTCCTCGGCGATCTCGCGGCGGATGCCGTCCTCGGGCGACTCGCCCGCCTCCATGAAGCCGGTGATGAGCGCGAACATCCGGCCCGACCAGGCGGCGTTGCGCGCGAGCAGCAGTTGCCCGCCGCGATCGGCCAGTTCGATGATGGCCGCCAGCACGGGCGTGGGGTTGTTCCAGTGGGTGTAGCCGCAGGCCGCGCAGCGCAGGCGTTCGCGCTCGCCGTCATGGACCCGCACGAGCGGTGTGGCGCAGGCAGGGCAGAATCTGTACTCGTACGTCACAGCTCTTGTCGCGTCGGACCGTCCCGTGCATCCTACCGCCTCGCGCCCGGTGCATTCCAACCAGAGCGGCCCGCACCCGGCACTCGAACGCACGGTACGGCGCCACCTCGCCCACCCCTTCCGGCGCCCGCCGGCTGCTCACGCGCGCGAGGCCTTCGCCCGCCTGGTGGAGCGGGCTGACGGGCGACCTTGGATCCTGGACAGCGCGTGCGGCACCGGCGAGAGCACTGCACGGCTGGCGCAGCGGCACCCCGAGGCCTGGGTGGTCGGCATCGATCGATCCGAGGAGCGCCTCTCGCGCGGGCGGCGCAAGCTGGCCGCCGCCCTGCCCGGCAATGCCATCCTGCTGCGCACCGACGCCCCTGACCTGTGGCACCTCATGGCCGAAGCCGGCTGGTGCGTGGCGTGCCACTACCTGCTCTATCCCAACCCCTGGCCGAAGGCGGAGCACTTGGGCCGGCGCTGGCACGGCCACCCCCGCTTTGCCGACCTGCTGCGTCTGGGCGGGCGGCTGGAGCTGCGCACCAACTGGCCCGTGTACGCGCAGGAGTTCGCCCACGCGTTGCAGGTCGCAGGCCACGCAGCCACGCTCGGCGTCGTGGCCGCGCCCGAGACGGAGCCGATCTCGCCCTTCGAGCGGAAGTACGCGCTGTCCGGGCACACGCTGTGGCGCCTGCAGGCGCAGCTGCCCGGTGCGCCGGCCCGGCCCGGCGCCGAGCGTCAGGCGGGGAACACCCCGGTGGACAGATAGCGGTCGCCGCGGTCGCACACGACGAAGACGATCGTCGCGTTCTCGACCTGCTTGGCGATCTGCAAGGCCACCCAGCACGCTCCAGCCGCCGAGATCCCGCCGAACAGGCCCTCCTCGCGGGCCAACCGCCGGGCCATGTCCTCCGCGTCGGCCTGCGTCACGTAGACGAGCTCGTCGACGGCGCTCGGGTCGTAGATCTTGGGCAGGTACTCCTGCGGCCACTTGCGGATGCCGGGAATGCGCGAGCCCTCGCTCGGCTGAGCCCCGATGATGCGCACCGCTGGGTTCTTCTCCTTCAGGTAGCGCGACACGCCGGTGATGGTGCCCGTGGTGCCCATGGCGCTCACGAAATGCGTGATCCGTCCCTCGGTGTCCTGCCAGATCTCAGGGCCCGTAGTCTCGTAGTGGATGCGCGGGTTGTCGGCGTTGGCGAACTGGTCGAGCACCAAGCCCTTGCCGTCACGTTGCATCTGCTCGGCCAGGTCGCGCGCGTACTCCATGCCACCGGCCTTGGGCGTGAGGATGATCTCGGCGCCGAACGCCTTCATCGTCTGCGCCCGCTCGATGGAAAGGTCCTCCGGCATGATCAGCACCATCCGGTAGCCGCGGATGGCGGCCGCCATCGCCAGCGCAATGCCCGTGTTGCCCGAGGTGGCCTCGATGAGCGTGTCGCCCGGCTTGATCTGCCCGCGCTCCTCGGCGCGCCGGATCATGCTCATCGCAGGACGGTCCTTGACCGAGCCCGCGGGGTTGTTGCCCTCCAGCTTGCCGAGGATCACGTTGCCGCGGCGCTCGTTCTCGGCGCCCGGCAGGCGCTGCAAGCGCACGAGCGGGGTGCGGCCGATGACGTCTTCGATGGTCTGGTAGCGAGGCATGGTCGACACACGTTTCTTAGGAATGCGCTGCGTGCATTGTCGCAGCCTCTCACCGCAACGCGCGGCCGCCGCGGGTTTCCGTGCCGCCCGTGAGGGGGCTCGGGCGGGTGGCGCGGCCCGGCCGCCCCAGCCCCCCTCCGCTCGCGCTATGACATAATCGCGGGCTCATCCCACCAGCGGCCCAGGTGGCGAAATAGGTAGACGCAAGGGACTCAAAATCCCTCGCCAGCGATGGCGTGCCGGTTCGAGTCCGGCCCTGGGCACCAAGTGGCACAGCGGCGGCTGCGGCGATCGCGGTGACTCACGGCAACGCGGATGTTTCCGCATCCCTTCCGCCACCCTTTCCCGCAAGAGGTCACCGACCTCCGGTCACTCCCCCGCCCACTCCACCGGCTCGCTGCCCCCGCGACACGGCTGGCGGCTATCATCCCCGCTCCTGGCCCCCGGGCCCCTTGATGCCGCGAGAGACGATGCCGCCCCTGCCCCCGATCACCAAAGCGCTCCTGCTCATCAACGTCGCTGCGTTCTGCATCGACCTCATCCTCGGGCCGTGGCTCATGGGCTTGCTGGCGCTGTGGCCGGTCCACTCGGGGCTGTTCATGCCCTGGCAAATCGTCACCTACGCGTTCCTGCACGGCAGCCTCGGGCACCTGTTCTTCAACATGCTGGGCCTGTGGATGTTCGGCAGCGAGCTGGAGCGGCTGTGGGGCGAGAAGCGCTTCGCGCAGTTCTATGCCGCCAGCATCCTCACCGCCGCCGCCGCACAACTGATCGTCACGTCGCTCACCGGCTCGAACGTGCCCACCGTCGGCGCCTCGGGCGGCCTGTTCGGGCTGCTGCTGGCCTACGGGATCCTGTTCCCGAATCGCACGATCATGCCGCTCTTTCCGCCCATCCCGATGAAGGCCAAGGTCTTCGTCGCCATCTACGGCGGCTTGGAGCTCTTCTTCGGCGTGACGGGCACCGCCTCGGGCATCGCCCACTTCGCTCACCTGGGCGGAATGCTGGGCGGCTTCCTGATGATCCGCTACTGGCGCGGGCAACCGCCTTTCGGCGGGCGAGGCGGACGGCGGTTTTGACCCCTGCTATGACGTGCGAAAAAAGCAGCGACGATTGGATGAGAACCACCCCTTAAGACCCTGCATGGCAAGGAATGACACGGCGCGGGCCGCCAAGGTGCCAACCTCGGCTTCGAAGCCGAGCTGTTCAAGGCCCCCGACAAGCTGCGCCGATGCGGCCATCGAGGCCCACCTGCGGGCGCTGGGCTTTTGAACGCTGCGTTGAACATGGCCCCCAAGCGTCGCCTTGATCAATGCTGCGTTGAACACGGCAGTCTTCGCGTGACCTCGGCGTGGAGAGTGAGATGACCTCCGATGAACTCTTGCGGATGATCGCCGTGGGCGAAACCCTGGCGGCCGAGTTCAAGGGTGAGGAACGCACACCTCTCAATGATCGCGACCTCGTGAAGGCCGTCGTGTGCCTGGCCAATCGCAACGGACATGAACCGGGATATCTCTTGATCGGCGTCGAAGACGACGGCCGCGTCACGGGGGCCGCCCGCGGCACGGCGACACCACCGACCGAAACAAGCTGGCGGCCCTGATCGCCAACCAGACCCGCCCGTCGGTGGCCGTGCGGGCCGAATCGGTCGAGCTCGGTGGCCATTGCGTCCTTGTGATCGAGATACCAGCACAACAGCACCCGGTGGCCACCGCAGACGGCGTATTCTTGCGCCGCACGATAGGCGGCGACGGCAAACCCGCTTGCGTGCCGATGGATGCCTATGCCGTGCAGTCCTTGCAAGCAGGCCGCGGTCTCCTGGATCCCTCGGCGCAGATCGTCGCCGACGCCCGCTGGCAGGACCTCGATCCGTTGGAGTTCGAGCGCTTCCGCCGCAGCGTACGGGAGCGACGCGGCCGCAGCGACGAAAGGCTGCTCGATCTGCCGGATCTCGAACTGGCCAAAGCACTCGGCGTGGTCGAGGCCAACGGCAGCGTGCGCGGCGTGCGCCTGGCGGCCCTGCTGCTCTTCGGCAAGGAAGACGCGCTGCGCCGCTTTGCGCCCGCCCACGAGGCTGCCTTTCAGGTGCTGCGCGGGCTCGACGTGGAAGTCAACGACTTCTTCCGCTGGCCGCTGCTGAGGATCATGGAGGAGATCGAGGCGCGCATACGCGCCCGCAACCGCGAGCAGGAGCTGATGGTGGGCCTGCTGCGCGTCGGGGTGCCGGATTACCCCGAGCGTGCCCTGCGCGAGGCGGTGGCTAACGCCCTCATTCACCGCGACTATCTGCGACTGGGGGCGGTGCATTTCCAGTGGCACCCGAACCGGATCGAGATCAGCAACCCCGGCGGCTTCCCGGAAGGCGTGCGCCTCGACAACCTGCTCGTCACCGCGCCTCGCCCGAGGAACCCGTTGCTCGCCGATGCCTTCAAGCGCGCCGGCATCGTCGAACGCACCGCGCGCGGCATCGATACCATCTTCTACGAGCAGTTGCGCAACGGCCGCCCGGCGCCGTCTTACGCGCGCAGTGATGCGACGGCGGTCAACATCGTCATCCCTGGTGGCGAGGCGAATCTCGATTTCGTGCGTCTGCTCGTCACGGAAGGCCAAAGTGGGCGCGTCCTGGGCTTGGACGAGCTGCTGATCCTCAACGCCTTGTGGCAGGAGCGCAGCCTCACGACCGGCGATGCCGCACACCTGCTGCAGAAGCCAGAAGCGGAAACCCGCGCCACGTTGCACACCCTGGTGGAAGCGGGCCTCGTCGAAGAGCGCGGGCAGAAGAAGGGCCGCACCTGGCACTTGGCCGCCGCCGTGTATCGCCTGCTGGGCGACAAGGCGGGCTACGTCCGGCAGCGCGGGTTCGAGCCGTTACAGCAGGAGCAGATGGTGCTGCAATACGTGGAAAAGCACGGGCGGATCACGCGCCGGGAGGCCGCGGAGTTGTGCCGGATCGGCCCCTACCAAGCGACGCGCTTGTTGTCGAAACTCGTGGACGACGGCCGCCTGGTGCGCCATGGTGCGCGCAAAGGCGCCTGGTATGCGCGCGGACAAAAGAATTGAGCGCGCTCATAAGCTTTGGAGAGCCGCTCATATTTATGAGCGCCGTCCATAGAAATGCACGCGCGCATCTGTCTGGGCGATGCGTGCATCACTCGGGCACGAGGCGGCGGCAGGCAGAGGCCGCCGAGCCGATGCCGCCGTTGACCCAACTGGCTGGCAAGATGAAGCTCTGTGCTCCCACCCGAACGTGGTCATCGGGCGAAAGGGTGCTTATAGAGGCGTCCACTATTCGGCAGCGCCCTTCTTCCTAGTCGACACGGCTTTCTATCTGGAGCCATGGGTTGAGATCGACATGCCCTGGGCCTATTACGAGCTGCCAGGGCAGGACATCAACCCCTCCCTCACCGTCGGATACCGCAGCCGCAGCCGCAGCTCGCGCTTGAGCCGGGAGTTGTCCAGCCGGCGCGACTCGCTCATGAAGGACAGCAGCGTGGGGGGCAGTCGCTCGCCGGCCTCGGCGCGCGAGATGCGGGGCGGGCGTGGCAGGCCGCAGAGGTCGGCCGCCAGGTCGAAGTAGTCGCCCATCTTCAGCTCGGTGTCGTCGCAGGCGTGGAGCACGCGCTGGGGCCGGCCCAGGAAGAGCGCCCTCAGGCACGCGCGGGCGAGGTCGTCCGCGTGGATGTGGTTGGTGTAGACGTCGTCCTCGGCCTGCAGCACCGGCGTGCCGCGCAGGAGCCGCTCGCGGGGGTGCCCGCCGGCGCGGTCAGCGGCGTAGATGCCGGGCACGCGCAGGACGGTGCAACTCACGCCGAAGGCGCGGCCGAACCATCGCACGCGCTGCTCGGCGTCCACCCGGCGTCGGGCCCGGGCGCTGCGCGGAGAGGGCGGGCGCGTCTCGTCGAAACGCGCGCCCCGCGCGTCGCCATAGACGCCGGTGGTGCTGGCGTACACCAGCGCTCTCGGCAGCCCGCGGCGGCTCAGGGACTGCAGCAGGTGCTGCGTGCGCCGGTCCACCTCGCCCTCGCCGGAGGGCGGCGCGAGGTGGAGCACGCGCCCCGCGAGGCCGGCCAGTCGATGCAAGCTCGCACCTTCGTCCAGATCGCCGAGCAGCGGCACGAGCCCCAAGGCGCGCAACGCCTCGCGGCGCGCGACCTGCGAGGTGAGTGCGTAGACGCGCAGCCGCCCGGCGTGCAGCCGCCGGCCCAACAGCCTGGCCACGCGCTGGCCGACATCGCCGCAGCCGACGATGAGCAGCCGCGATCGACGCAAGAGGCAAGACGAAGCACTGCGCATCAGAAACAAGGGTGATACAAACCCGGCAAAATGCTGGGTTTTGCAGGATGAGGAGCGGCCGGCCGGATCGGACCGAAAGGATCGACCCCGAGCGCCACGCCGCAAAGACCGCCAGTGTAAGAGCCGCCGGTGCAGCACGGTCGGCGCCGCCACACCGCAAGACGCAAAGACGCCCAGACGCGCGAGGAGTATCACGCCATGACCTTCACCGTGACCGTGCAGCCCAGCGGCCACAACTTCGACGTGCAGCGCGATGAGACCGTGCTGGCCGCCGCCATCCGCCAAGGCGTGGGCCTGCCTTATGGCTGCAAAGACGGCGCTTGCGGCTCGTGCAAGAGCCGGCTGCTGGAGGGCCGCGTGATCCACGGGGCCCACCAGCTCAAGGCGCTGTCGCCGGCCGAGGAGGAGGCGGGCTTCGTGCTGACGTGCTGCGCCACGCCGCAAACCGATTTGGTGATCGAATCGCGCGAGGTCGTGGGCGCGGGCATGTTCCCGGTCAAGAAGATGCCGTGTCGCGTGACGAGCATCGACAAGCCGGCGCCGGACGTCGCCGTGCTGCGGCTGCAACTGCCCGCCAACGACCGGCTGCAGTACCACGCCGGGCAGTACGTCGAATTCATCCTGCGCGACGGCTCGCGCCGCAGCTACTCGATGGCCAACGCGCCCCACACGCAGGAGCAGCAACCGGGGATCGAACTGCACATCCGCCACATGCCGGGCGGCAAGTTCACCGACCACGTGTTCGGCACGATGAAGGAAAAGGAGATCCTGCGTCTGGAGGGGCCGTTCGGCAGCTTCTTCCTGCGCGAGGACAGCGACAAGCCGATCGTGCTGCTCGCCTCGGGCACCGGCTTCGCGCCGATCAAGGCCATCATCGAGCACATGGAGCACAAGGGCATCCGGCGCCCCGCCGTGCTCTACTGGGGCTGCCGCAGCCGGGCCGACCTGTACCTGCACGAGTGGGCCGAGCAGGCCGCCCAACGCCTGCCGAACCTGCGCTACGTGCCGGTGCTCTCCGAGCCCAAGCCCGACGACCGCTGGAGCGGCCGCACCGGCTTCGTGCACCAGGCCGTGATGGAAGACCTGCCCGACCTCTCGGGCTACCAGGTGTATGCCTGCGGCGCCCCGGTGATGGTGGAGTCGGCACAGCGGGACTTCGTCGCCAAGTGCCAGCTGCCGCCGGAGGAGTTCTACGCCGACTCCTTCACCTCGGAAGCCGACAAGCACTGAGTCTGGACCACAGCGCCGCGCCTCGAGCGCGAGGGCCGGCGCCCACGAAGGAAGAAGGCGATGGATCGACGCGAATGGATGCGGCAGGCGGCCCTCGTCGCCGCGGCGGGGCTGGCGCCCTTTCCGGGGCTGGCGCAAGCGCGCCCGACGAAGATCGTGGTGCCCTACCCGGCCGGCGGGCCGCTGGACGCGATGACGCGCGTGCTGGCCGAGAAGGTGAAGGACGCGCTGGGCACCGTGATCGTCGAGAACCGCGCCGGGGCGGGCGGCAACCTCGGCGCGGACTACGTGGCCAAATCGCAGCCGGACGGGCAGACGCTCCTCGTGGGGGCGGTGGCCACGCACGCGATCAACCCCTGGCTCTACGCGCGCATCCCCTACGATCCCATCCGGGACTTCGCCCCGATCACCCTCGTGGCACGCGTGCCCAACGTGCTGGTGATGAACGTCGAGACGGCCGAGCGGTTGCGCATCCGTACGGTGCAAGACCTGGTCGCCTACGCGCGCAAGAATCCGGGGCGCCTCAACTACGGCTCGGGCGGCAACGGCAGCGCCGGGCACCTGGCCGGCGAGATGTTCAAGACCCAGGCCAAGGTGAGCATGGTGCACATCCCGTACGCGGGCGGCGCGCCGGCCCAGCTCGGTTTGCTGTCGGGCCAGGTGGATCTGAACTTCGACAACCTCGCGACGGCCGCAGCCAACATCCGAGCGGGCAAGCTCAAGGCGCTGGCCGTCACCACGTCGGAGCGTGCGAGCGCCATGCCCGAGCTTCCGACGATCGCCGAGTCCGGGCTCTCCGGCTTCGCGGTGGACACCTGGTTCGGCCTCTTCGCCCCGGCCGGCACGCCGGCCGAGACGGTGCAGCGGCTCAACCAGCTGTTCGTCACGGCGCTGCAAAGCCCCGACGTGCGGCAGCGCTTCTCGGCGTTCATGGCAGAGCCGGCCCCCACCACCCCGGCCCGGTTCGCCGATTTCGTCCGGGCCGAGCTGGCGAAATACGAGAAGGTCGTCAAGGCCTCGGGCGCGAAGATCGACTGACCGCCTGGTGCTGGGCGCCGGGCGCCTCTCGGCCTGGCGCGCCCGGCCCGAAGCCTCGGGCCGCGCCCCTGGGCGGGCGCGGGCCGTGCGGCTTGGCGTGGGCGCGGGCCCGCGCGGCGCCTCGGGTCAGGTGGCCGACTTGCGGCGGATGAAGGCCGAGCGCTTGGCGTCTTCGGGGTAGTAGAACTGCACCTCGCCGCGGCGCCACACACCCAACCAGATCATGTTGCGCGAGAACGCGTCGTGGTCGCTCGCCGAGAACGGCTTCTCGTGCGTGGTGACCACGCCGGCATAGGGCCGTTCCAGGTTCTCGAGGGCTTGTTTGAGCGCGTCCCCGGTGGTGTTGCCCTTGGTCTGGAAGAGCACGCGCAGCATCAGGTGGACGGCATCGTACGTTTGAGCCGCGGCCATGAGCGAGCCGATGGGTTGCGAGCCCGCGTGGCGCTTGAGGCGCGCGATGAAGGACATGCGACGCTCGTTGGATGTGTCGGCGATGATGGACTGCACCATCATCGCGCCTTCGGCTGCCGCACCTGCACGCTCGGCCACCGTGCGGAAGGACAGGGGCCAAGGCCCGTAGAGCGGCCCGGTGAACTGGGCCTCGGCGCGGGCAGTGGCCAGCACCGCCAGTTCCGGCCCGACGGTGTAGCCGACGATGACGTCGGCCCGCGCGGCCTTCGCGGCCTCCACCTGCGCCGTCAGGTCCTTGACGCCGATGTCGAAGCGCGCCACATACACCGGCTTGAGGTTCTTCTCGGCCAGGAAGCGCTCGACGTCCTTGTAGCCGCCCTCGCCGTAGCCGGTGTTGTCGGCGAAGATCGCCACCCGGCTGTAGCCGCGCTTGACGATCTCGTCGACCAGGAAGCCCGCCTGCAGCGTGTCGCGCGGCGACATGCGGAAGATGTAGCTCTTGTCCGGCGGGTACTTCGCCGTCACCGCGGAGCCGGTGGCCACCGGCACCATCAACAGGTGCTTGTTGTCCTGGAAGAGGTCCAGCGACTTGAGTGCCACGCCGGTGTTGCAAAAGCCGATCGTGAAGTCGACCTTCTCCTTGAGGACGAGTTCTTCGGAGATGCGGCGCCCTTCGTCGGGGGTGGCCTTGTCGTCGCGTGCGACGAGCTCGATCGGGCGGCCCAAGTAGCCCCCGACCTCGTTGATCTCCTTGACCGCCAACTCCGCCCCGAGCCGGGCGCTGTTGCCGAAGTCGGCCGAACCGCCCGTGAAGGGGCAGATGAATCCGATGCGCACCGGCTTGGCGGGCTGCGCCCACACGCCCGCCACGCCCATCAGCAGCGCAGCGGCGACCCACAAGCTCCTGCTCTTCATGGAAGGTTGCTCCGGATGTTTCTAGGCTGCGCGACTGTGACAAATGCGCGCGACGCCAGGGATCGGGGACAACCCTTTGAAATGCGAAAAAAGAACGCGACCGGGCGGTTGCACTGGTCGCGTTCTTCAGATCGAACGTCGCACCGGCCTGGGTGCGGCGCGGCCGGGTGTCACTCGCCGAGGTAGGCGGCGCGCACCTTGGGATCGTTGAGCAGCTGGTCGGCCGGGCCCGTCATCGTGATCTCGCCCGAATCCATCACATAGCCGCGGTTGGCCAGTTGCAGCGCGCGGCTGGCGTTCTGCTCCACCAGCAGGATGGTCACGCCCTGCTTGTGGATGTCGTTCACGACCTCGAAGATCTTGTCGACCATGATGGGCGACAGACCCATCGACGGCTCGTCGAGCAGCAGCAGCTTGGGGCGGGCCATCAGCGCGCGGCCCATGGCGAGCATCTGCTGTTCGCCGCCCGACATGGTGCCGGCGAGCTGGTTGCGCCGCTCCTTCAGACGCGGGAAGAGCGAGAACACGCGCTCGATGTCGGCCTCGATCTCCTTGTCGTTGCGCGTGTAGGCGCCCATCAGGAGGTTCTCGGTGATGGTCATGCGCGTGAAGGTGCCCCGCCCTTCCGGCACCATGACCAGGCCGCGCTGCACCAGCTCCCACGCGCCCTTGCCGCGGGTGGACTCGCCCATGTATTCGACGGTGCCGTCGGCCACGGGTTGCGTGGCGGTGATGGCCTTCAGCGTGGTCGTCTTGCCGGCGCCGTTGGCGCCGATGAGGCTCACCAGCTCGCCCTGCTTGACTTCGAGCGACACGCCCTTGACGGCCTGGATGCCCCCGTAGGCCACGCGCAGGCCGGCGATCTTCAGAATGGTTTGGCTCATTTGCGTCGTTGCTCCGCTGCCTGACCTCAATGGGGCTTGTGGCCCGCGCCCAGGTAGGCCTCGATGACCTTCTCGTTGCGCTGCACGTCGGCGGGCGTGCCCTCGGCGATCTGCTTGCCGTAGTCGAGCACCGTGACGCGGTCGCACAGGCCCATCACGAGCTTGACGTCGTGCTCGATCAGCAAGATCGTGCGGCCGTCGTTGCGGATGCGGTCGATCAGCTCGCGCAGCACCACCTTTTCGGTGGCGTTCATGCCCGCGGCCGGCTCGTCGAGCGCGATCAGCTTGGGGTCGGTGGCCAGTGCCCGCGCGATCTCCAGGCGGCGCTGGTCCCCGTAGCTGAGCGTGCGGGCCTTGTAGTCGGCGTACTTGCCGATGCCCACGTAGTCGAGCAGTTGTTGGGCGCGGTCGCGGATCTGGCGCTCCTCCTCGACGAACTTCTTGGTGCGGAAGATCGCACCCATCAGGCCCGACTGCGTGCGGGTGTGGCGCCCCACCATCACGTTCTCGATGGCCGTCATGTCGGCGAAGAGCCGGATGTTCTGGAACGTGCGCGCGATGCCGGCCTTGGCGACCTCGTGCACGGCCTGCGGCTTGTAGGGCTTGCCGTCCAGCTCGAAGCTGCCGGAGTCGGGCGTGTACAAACCGGTGATGACGTTGAAGAAGGTCGTCTTGCCGGCGCCGTTGGGGCCGATCAGGCCGTAGACCTGGCCGCGGCGGATCTCGATGCCGACGTCGGAGAGCGCCTGCAGGCCGCCGAAGCGCTTGGAGACGCCGCTGACTTTCAGGATGATGTCACTGGTGCTCATGTCGATGCGTCTCCCTCACTTGGCGGCCGGCTGCGGCGCAGCCTTGCCATGCTCCGGCGCCGGCCACAGGCCGCGCGGACGCAGCAGCATCACGATGATCATGGCCAGCGCGATCAGCAGCTGACGCAAGATGGCGGCATCCAGGCGGCCGTCGGTGGCCGCCTGCAGGGGGCCTGCGACGTAGCGCAGCACCTCCGGCAAAGCAGCGAGCAGCAGCGCCCCGAGCACCACGCCGGGCAGGTGGCCCAGGCCGCCCAGCACGACCATCGCGACGATCATGATGGACTCCATCAGGCTGAAGGACTCGGGCGAGATGAAGCCCTGGAACGCCGCGAACATGGAGCCGGCCACACCGCCGAAGGTCGCGCCCATCGCGAAGGCGAGCAGCTTCATGTTGCGCACGTTGATGCCCATGGCCTTGGCCGCGGTGTCGTCCTCGCGGATCGCCATCCAGGCGCGGCCGATGCGCGAGTTCTCCAGGCGGTGGCAGATCACGATGCTGAACAGCACCAACGCCAGGAACAGGTAGTAGTACAGCACCACCGGCGGAATGCGGTAGTCGCCGATGGTCAACGCCTCGCCGAAGTTGAAGCCGAAGATGCGCATCGAGTCGATGCCGCTGATTCCGCGCGGGCCGTTGGTGATGTTGACCGGGTGCTCCATGTTGTTCATGAAGACGCGGATGATCTCGCCGAAGCCCAGCGTCACGATGGCCAGGTAGTCGCCGCGCAGGCGCAGCACCGGGGTGCCGAGCAGCACGCCGGCGATCGCAGCCAGGCCGGCGGCCAGGGGCACCACGACCCAGATGGGCGTGTGCAGGCCGTTGGGGAAGGTCTGCGCGATCCACTGGAAGTTGTCCCACAGGTGCGGCGAGGCCAGCAGCGCGAACATGTAGGCGCCCACCGCGTAGAACGCGACGTAGCCCAAGTCCAGCAGGCCGGCGTAGCCCACCACGATGTTCAGGCCCAGGGCCAGCATCACGTACAGCAGGGCCAGGTCGATGATGCGCACCCAGCCTTGGCCGAAGTACAGCGCCACGTGCGGCAGCACGGCCAGCACGACGCCGATCAGCACGAACAGCAGCAGCTTGTTTTTCTGCGACATGGAAGTGTCTCCCTGCGGCGTCAGGCGCGGTCGGCCACGCGTTCACCCAGCAAGCCGGACGGACGCAAGGTCAGGACCAGGATCAGGACGATGAAGGCGAAGATGTCGGCGTAGTGGCTGCCGAGCACGCCGCCGGTCAGCGCGCCGAGGTAGCCGGAGCCGATGGCTTCGATCAGGCCGAGCAGCACGCCGCCCACCATCGCGCCGGTGAGGTTGCCGATGCCGCCGAACACCGCGGCGGTGAAGGCCTTGAGGCCGGGCAGGAAGCCCATGGTGTGCTGGACGGTGCCGTAATTGGCGGCCCACATGATGCCGGCCACGGCGGCGAGCGCGGCGCCGATGACGAAGGTGGCGGAGATCACCATGTCGGGGCGCACGCCCATCAGGCTGGCAACGCGGGGGTTCTCGGCGGTGGCGCGCATCGCGCGCCCGAGCTTGGTCTTGTTCACCAGCCACAGCAGGCCCAGCAGGATCACCGCGGTGCTCACCAGGATCAGCAGCTGCGTGACCGTGATGACCGCGCCGCCGATCGGAATGACCTCGGTGGGCAGCAGCAGCGGATAGGGCTTGGGATTGGGCTTCCAGATGATCATCGCCAGCGTCTGGAGCAGGATGGACATGCCGATCGCGGTGATCAGCGGCGCCAGGCGCGGCGCGCTGCGCAGCGGTCGATACGCGATCTTCTCGATCGAGTAGTTCAGCGCGGCGCACACGACGATGGCGGCGACGAGCGAGATCAGCATCATCAGCCAGCCCGGCATGCCCGGCGACACTTCCTGCAGGAAGGTGACGACGGTCCAGCTGGTCATGGCCCCCACCATCAGCACCTCGCCGTGGGCGAAGTTGATCAGGCTGATGATGCCGTAGACCATCGTGTAGCCCAGTGCCACGAGCGCATACATGCTCCCGAGCACCAGACCATTGATGATCTGTTGGAGGAAGATTTCCATCAGGCGGTCTCCGACGAACGTTGAGTGCGGCGCCACAGCAAGAGCCAGGCCGCACCGCTTCGGTGCGGGTCGACCGCGTTGGGGGCGTCAGCGACTCTAGTTGCTAAAAGCACGCCGGCCACGAGGGATGTACCCATCCCTGCGGAGGCCGGCGTCAAAGTGGCGCGGATTGTAGCGAAGCCGCTGGTGGTGAAATCTTCGGGGTTTTCCCTTCTTAACCCGAAGATCCCACAAGGCATCCGAAAAACTAGCGTTTTTTGCGCGATTGTTCGTTTCTTACACGCAACTCTTCGAGTTTTTCTCCGATCCGGATTTCGAGCCCCCGGGGCGCGGGGTGGTAGAAGCGCGGCTGTGGCTCCATGCCCTCAGGGAAGTACCGCTCCCCGGCGGCGAAGGCGTCTTCCTCGTCGTGCGCGTAGCGGTAGTCGCGGCCGTAGTCGAGGTCCTTCATGAGCTTGGTGGGCGCATTGCGCAGGTGCAGCGGCACCGGGCGCGTGCCGTCCTTCTTCACGAAGGCCCGCGCCTCGTTGTAGGCCTGGTACACCGCGTTGGACTTCGGCGCGACGGCCAGATAGACGACCGCTTCGGCCAGGGCGAGTTCGCCCTCGGGCGAGCCGAGGCGCTCGTAGGTCTCGGCGGCGTCGAGGGCAAGGCGCAGCGCCCGGGGGTCGGCGAGCCCGATGTCCTCCGTGGCCATGCGGATCAGTCGGCGCGAGACATAGCGCGGATCGACGCCGCCGTCGAGCATGCGCACGAACCAGTACAGCGCGGCATCCGGGTCGGAGCCTCGCACCGCCTTGTGCAGCGCCGAGATCGTGTCGTAGAACTGCTCGCCCCCCTTGTCGTAACGGCGCAGCTGCTCGCCCAGCGAGCGTTCGAGCAGCGGCTCGTCGAGCACGGGCGCCTGCGCGCGCCGCGCCATGCGCACGAGGTTCTCGTACGTGTTGAGCAACCGGCGCGCGTCGCCGTCGGCATAGGCGATCAGCCGGCGGCGCGCCCCCTCGTCGAGCGGGGGGGCCTCCAGCAGCACGCGGGCGCGCTCGAGCAGTTCGGCCAGGTCGTCTTCGCCCAGGGCCTTGAGCACGTGAACCGTCGCTCGTGACAGCAAGGCGGAATTGACCTCGAACGACGGGTTCTCGGTGGTCGCGCCGATGAAGGTGAAGAGACCCGATTCGACGTGCGGCAGGAAGGCGTCCTGCTGTGCCTTGTTGAAGCGGTGCACTTCGTCGACGAAGACGATGGTGCGCCGGCCCTGGGCGCGCGCCATCTGAGCCTGCTCGACGGCCTCCCGGATGTCTTTGACGCCGCCGAGGACGGCCGAGATCTGGATGAACTGCGCCTCGAAGGCATCGGCCATCAGCCGGGCGAGCGTCGTCTTGCCCACCCCCGGCGGCCCCCAGAGGATCATGGAATGCGGCTCACCCGACTCGAAAGCGGCGCGCAGGGGCATGCCGGGGCCGAGCAGGTGCGCTTGTCCGATCACCTCGTCCACCGTGCGTGGCCGCAGGCGCTCGGCCAGAGGCGCCGAGGGGGGCCGGGGGTCGTCGAAGAGATCGCCCATCGTGATGGAAGTCCTGGAGTACGATGTTACCTGTCAGGCGAATTCCTACGTGCGCTCCAGCGCGGCTCGACTGTCCCGGCAACACCGCCGTCCCTACAGTGCGCAGGTCCGATTCTCCCTGCGCATGAGCTCGACCCCCCTCACCCCTCCTGCCGGCGTCGCGGCGTTGTACCGCGAAGTGTGGCGCCATGCCCAGGGCGTGCGCCTTCGCTGGGCCGGCGCGATGCTGCTGCTCGTCGTCTCTCAACTGCTCAAGCTGAGCGTGCCGTGGTTCACGGCCCAGGCGATCAACAGCCTGCAGGCCGGCGGACCGCAGGCCGAAGACGCCCTGAAAGCCGCATGGTGGATCGCGGCGATCATCGGTGTGTATGTCGCGGCGTGGGCGCTTCACGGCCCGGGGCGGGTGCTCGAACGCTCGGTGGGCGTGCGCGTGCGGCGCAGCGTGTCGGATGCCCTGTACGGCAAGCTGATGCGCGCGCCGCTCGCGTGGCACGACAGGCATCATTCGGGCGAGGTGCAGCACCGGGTGGGCCAGGCCAGCCAAGCGCTGTTCGACTTCGCGCAGAACCAGTTCATCTACCTGCAAAACGCCGTCAACCTGCTGGGGCCGGTGATCGCTTTGACCCTGCTGTCCGGCAGCACCGGGGCGGCGGCCATGGTGGGCTACCTGGTCATCGCGTTCGTGATCGTGCGCTTCGACCGCTCGCTGATGCGGCTGGCCACCCAGGAGAACGACGCCGGCCGCCGCTACGCCGCGGGCCTGCTCGATTTCGTCGGGAACGTCTCGACGCTGATGAGCCTGCGGCTGCAGCAGGCGTCGCGGCGCCTGCTCGACGGCCGGCTCCAGCAGGTGTTCGTGCCGCTCAAGCGGATGATCGTGCTCACCGAGTGGAAGTGGTGCGCGGTGGACCTGCTCACGCTCGCGCTGACCTGGGGGCTGGTGGTCTTCTTCGCCTGGCGCACGACGAGTGCGGGGGGCGCCTTGCTGATCGGCAGCTTGTTCATGATTTACCAGTACGCCCAGCAAGCCGGCGGCGTGGTCGGCTCGATCGCTGCCAACTATCAGAACTTCGCTCGCATCAAGACCGACTATGCGAGCGCGGAGCCGATCTGGCAGGCCCCCGAACGCGCCGACGCCGGCCCTCCGATCGACCCGCAATGGCAGCGCATCGTGCTGGCCGGCGTGAGCTACCAGCACGCGGGCGAGGACGCGCGCCGCGGCGGGTTGCAGCAGGTGAGCTTCAGCATCGGGCGCGGCGAGCGCATCGCGCTGGTCGGGCCGAGCGGCGCGGGCAAGAGCACGCTGTTGCGGGTGCTGGCCGGCTTGTACGACGCGCAGCAGGGGCACTACGAGGTGGACGGCGTCGCCCCGCTCGGCCTCAAGCACCTGGGCGGCGTGGCGACGCTCATTCCCCAGGAGGCGGAGGTCTTCGAGGCCACTGTGCGTGAGAACCTCACGTTCGGCGAGCCCGTGGCGCCCCAGGCCCTCCACGAGGCCGTGCACGTCAGTGCCTTCGACGCCGTGCTCGAACACATGCCGCTGGGCCTCGACACCCCCATCTCGGAGCGCGGCTTCAATCTCTCCGGCGGACAGCGGCAGCGCCTGGCGTTGGCACGTGGCGTCCTGGCCGCGCGGGGCAGCTCGCTGTTGCTGTTGGACGAGCCCACCAGCGCGCTCGACCCGGTGACCGAGCGGCAGGTGCACGAACGCCTGTCACAGGCCTTCCCCGATGCGGCCGTCGTCGCGAGCGTGCACCGCATGGGGCTGCTGGCCCACTTCGACAAGGTGGTGCTGATGGCCGGGGGCCGGGTGGTGGACGTCGGCACCCCCGACGAACTGGCCGAACGGCAACCGGTGTTCGCCCAGATGTTGCACGGCCCGGACCTGGACGACGAGGGACCGACGGACGGCACCCTCGCGGCGTGACGCCCAGGGGCGTGCGTTCCAGGCGGGTCCGCACCACGCCAGCCTGCGGTAGCGGGTGTGTGCCGGCGAACGGGCACCCGGCCGGCCAGGCGGGCGGCGATCAAGCCCCGACGACCGTGAGACGGCCCCCTCAGAAACGGTATCTCACGCCGGCGGAGTACATGTCCACGTTCTCGCGCCCGTCGGCGAACCGATAGCGGGTGCGGTCCCACTCCAGCACGGCGGCCCAGTTGCGGGTGATGTTGAACGCCACCCCCGCGCCGTAGCTCAGGCCGAACTCGTTCTCGCTGCCGGTGCGCACGCCCGTGCCGAACGCGGCGCTGCTGTCCGTCCACCCGTAGGTGGTGCCGACCTTGCCGAACACGTCGACCGCCTGGCCGACCGGCACGTTGCCCACCAGGCTCAGATTGAGGCCCTGCGCGCGGAGGCTGCCCCCGTGGCGGTCGGATTCGCCGAGGTACGCGTAGCCGACTTCGACCCCGAAGTACGGGCTGAACATGCCGCCCACGTAGATCTTGCCGGCCCAGTCGCGCCGATCGCAGTCGAAGCCGGGCGTGCAGGGTCCACCGTAGTCGGACTGGCCCACGTTCACACCGAAGTAGCCGTTGGTCGTGTACGGAATCCACGACGTGCCCCCCGCACGCATGCCGCTGCCTTGCTGTGCATGGGCCCCGAAGGCAGCCGCGGTGCAAGCGGCCAGGGCGAGGGTTCGCCACATGGGACGGAATCGTTTCATGTACTGCTCCTGTCGATTGGTCACATGCCCGCTTTCCCGGCTGGCAAGCGGCGTGCCGCCGGCCCCGGGGTCGTCAGGCGAGCGACCGCGCGAGCAGCAAGGCCCGCCTCTGAGCACGGGCCGCCCGAGCCGGAGCGTCCTTTCAGGTGCGCAGGCCCTCGTCGCGCGAGGCGGCCCGGCGCCCCAGCATCGGCGGCAGGGGCACCGCGGTGCCTGGGGGCCGAGGCACGCGTGCGCCGACGGCGACGCTGACCGCGCCCAGCCCCAGGCGCTGGCGGAAGTACGCGACCGTCTCCTTGAGACCGTCTTCCAGGGGGACGCGCGGCTCCCAGTGCAACAGCCGCTTGGCCCGGGAGATGTCGGGGCACCGGCGCTTGGGATCGTCCGCGGGCAGGGGCTTGTGCACGAGCTTGGAGCGGCTGCGGGTCAGGCGCAGCACGAGTTCGGCCAGCTCGAGGATCGTGCTTTCGCGCGGATTGCCCAAGTTGAGCGGCCCTTCCACGTCGGAGTCCATCAGGCGCAGGATGCCGTCGACGAGGTCGTCCACGTAGCAGAAGCTGCGCGTCTGCTGCCCTTCGCCGTAGATGGTGATGTCATCCCCTCGCAGGGCCTGCACGATGAAGTTGCTGACCACCCGCCCGTCGCCCGGCTGCATCCGTGGGCCGTAGGTGTTGAAGATCCTCGCGATGCGCACGGGCGTGCCGTACTGGCGGTGGTAGGCGAAGCACATGGTCTCGGCGCAGCGCTTGCCCTCGTCGTAGCACGAGCGGGGGCCGAGCATGTTGACGTGGCCTCGGTAGCTCTCGACCTGCGGGTGCACCTCCGGGTCCCCGTAGACCTCGCTCGTGGAGGACTGAAAGAGCCGGGCACCGCAGCGCCGCGCCTCCTCGAGCATGTGATGCACGCCGAGCGCGCTGGACAGCGTGGTGTGCACGGGATCGCGCTGGTAGTGCTCGGGGCTCGCGGGGCACGCGAAGTTGAAGATGCCGTCGGCGTCCAAAAGCAGCGGGCGGATCACGTCGTGCACCGTCAGCGTGAAGCGGCGATGGCCACGCAGGTGGGCGATGTTGTCGGGCGATCCGGTGGAGAAGTTGTCGAGCACTCGGATGCGGTGCCCGGCTTCGATCAGTCGGTCGACCAGGTGGCTGCCCAGGAAGCCGGCGCCCCCGGCCACGATGACGTCGCGAGGATCCATCATGAGCGCTCGTTGGTGTGTGGTGGTACCGCGCCACTGAGCAAGCGGTGTGCCTCGCGGCCCGCCTGCTGTTCGTCGAGGCCCGCGCGAACCCTCACGCGACCGCGATGCCCGCCTGGCGCAAGCGGTCGCCGATGGCCAGGTTCAGGTCGCTCTGCAGTTGTTGCCGGTGGATGGCCTGCGGGTGGAACCACACGTGCAGCTCGAAGCCGGTGGAGCCACCGCCCAGCGACAGCAGGAGGACACGCGGCGGCGGATCGCGCAGGACCTGCGGGTGGTCCGCGGCGGCGGCCAGCAAGAGCTGCTCGACTTCGCGGATGCCCGCCGTGGGAGCGACGTTGATGGGCACTCGCAGGCGGATCTCGCGTTCGAGGTAGAGCTGGTTGATGACGTTGTCGGTGATGAACTTCTGATTGGGCACCAGGATGGCGACGTTGTCGTTCGTCACGACCGTCGTGCGCCGCGCGCCGATCTCGCGCACCACGCCCTCGACGCCGGCGAGTTCCACCCGGTCGCCGACCTTGATGGGCCGCTCGAGCATGATGATGAGGCCGCTGATGAAGTTGCTGAAAAGGTTCTGCAACCCGAAGCCGATGCCCACGCCCAAGGCACCGGCCACCACGCTGAAGGCGGTGAGGTTGATGCCGGCGTTCTGCAACACGACGACCAGACCGATCACCAGCACGGCGTAGCGGGTGACGGCGCCGATGGACTGGCGCGTGCCCTCGTCCATCTGGAAGCGGCGAAGGGCGCGCCGCTCGATGAAGTGCCGCACCCAGCCGGCTGCCAGGAACAGCAGCACCAGCGCGGCGACCAGCTTCACGACCGACAGCGCCGTGAAAGAAGCGCCTCCCACGGTGAAGAGGTGGATGTCCAAACTTTGTAACGTTCTCGTCCAGCTGTAGTCGGGCATGCCAAGGGCCTTCGATCGGGCGCATGCTGAAGCACCCTTCATGCCGAGAAGCGCGCGGCGATGCCGCCCGGGCACTGTTCTTGCTCTTCCGGCTTCGCTCTCATACACCCACAGGGGGGTCGACCGTGCGCATCGCCTATGTCACCGAAACCTATCCGCCGGAGCTCAACGGCGTGGCGCTGACGGTGCAGCGGACGGTCGACTACCTGCGCTCGTGCGGGCACGAGGTCGAGCTCGTGCGGCCTCGTCAGCCGCACGAGCCCGCCCGGTGCACCGGGGACGAATGGCGCACCTTCGGCCTGCCCATTCCCATGTACCGGGACCTGCGCTTCGGTGTGGCCTGGACGCGCTCGCTGCGTCAGCGTTGGTTGCGCCTGCGCCCGCAGCTCGTCCACGTGGCCACGCCCGGCCCTCTGGGGTGGGCCGCGGTGCAGGCCGCAGCGCAGTTGCGGATCCCCGCCACCAGCGACTTCCGCACGAATTTCCATCAATACAGTCACTATTACGGGCTGGGATGGTGCGAACCGCTGGTTTGCGCCTACCTGCGACGGCTGCACAACGCGACGCGGCGCACGTTCGTGCCGACGCACTCGGTGCGCCGCGAGTTGGCGGCGCGGCGTTTCGAGCGGTTGGTGGTGGTGGGACGCGGGGTGGACACGCAGCACTTCTCCCCCGAGCATCGAAGCGCCGCCTTGCGCCACGAATGGGGGGCCGACGACCGCACGCCGGTGGTGCTGTACGTGGGCCGGCTGGCGGCCGAGAAGAACGTGGACCTCGCGTTGGGGGCCTTTGCCGCGATGCAGCGGCAGCGTCCCGAGGCGCGCATGGTGGTGGTGGGTGACGGCCCGATGCGTGCGCGCTGGGAGCGCGAGTTTCCGCAGGTTCGGTTCGTCGGGGTGAAGCGCGGGGACGACCTCGCCCGTCACTATGCCAGCGCCGACATCTTCCTCTTCCCGAGCCTGAGCGACACCTTCGGAAACGTGGTGCTGGAGGCGATGGCCTCGGGCCTGGCCGTCCTCGCGTTCGACGCGGGCGCGGCCGGCGAGCACATCGAGGACTGCGAGAGCGGCCTTCTGGTACGCCCGAAAGACGCGGCCGGCTTCGTGGGCGCCGCGTGCTCGCTGGCCGACCCCTGGACCGACCTGCGCGAGATGAGGGCCGCGGCGCGCCGTGTGGCGCTCACGCTGGGATGGCCCGCGGTGCTCGGGCGTTTCGAGTCCCACCTGCTGGATGCTGCCGATGCGGTGGAAATTGCGCCTGCCCGCACTGCCTGGTCGGTTTGACGTGCTGCCCCCCGGGGCTGCGCCATCTTCCGATCGCGACGACGCTGCGAGGGCCGCGCCGAGCGCCCGGTCGGGGCCGGCCCCCCGGACGTGGCTGGAGCACGACCTCGCCTGGACGCGCCGGCTCCACCGTGCGGTGGAGATCCGCGGCGCGCTGATGCTGTTCGCCGTCGTCAGCCGCGTGAGCGACGGACTGCTGTGGTATGCCACGATGGCGGTGCTGCCGCTCGTCGGCGGCAGCCGCGGATGGGCCTGTTCGCTGCGCATGATGGTGCTCGGCGTGCTGGACCTGCTGCTGTACCTGGGCCTGAAGCGCTGGGCATGCCGGCCGCGGCCCTTCGCGGCCTGCGCCGACATCCGCGCCTGTGCCCGCGCGCTCGACCAGTTCAGCTTTCCCTCCGGGCACACCCTGCACGCGGTGGCGTTCTCGATCGTGCTGATCGAGTACTACTCCTGGCTGGCCTGGGTGCTGGTGCCGTTGACCGTGCTCATCGCCCTGTCGAGGGTGGTGCTGGGCCTGCACTACCCGAGCGACGTGCTGGCCGGCGCCCTGATCGGCGCGCTCATGGCTGGCGGGGTGCTCGCTCTGTTCTGAAGGCGGGGGCCGAAGGCGCCTGGTGGTAGGTCATCGGCGCGGTCGGGACGTCGAGGCTGCCCTGCCACTGCCTGACGAAGTCCGCCACCGTGTACGCGCGGCGGTACTGCAGGTGCCACGCGAGCAGGCGCTGCCAGGAGCGACGGATGATGGGGTAGTCCGCGTCGTGAGGATGCAGTTCGAACCGCACGAGCATCTGCGCGTCCTGCCCGGCGTGGTGCAGCGCGCGGTTCCACATGAGCGATGTGGCGCGCCGCCACCGCGCCCGGGTCGAGTACACGATGCTCTGGCTCGTGAGCATGTGCCGGCGCGGCAAGGCGTACAGGCGCCGCAAGGTGGCGGTGTACGTCAGCGGCAGGAGGGCCAGGGCCTCCCAGGTGCCCGGGCTCATCAGCCAGGCCGGGGCAACGAAGCCGTAGAGGGGCCAGCGGTTCTCCTGGAACCAGCGGGCCCCGGCCAGCAGGCGCCCAGCCGCATCGTCCGCCCGCAGCGAGGCGAACTCGCCCTCACCGGCGGTGTACCAACGGCGGCGCAGCGCGTCCACCACCCCGCTCGGCCGGCCGTCGTCGAGGTGCGTGTAGCCGTGCAAGGCGAGTTCGTCGCCGCACTCGCAACGGCGCGTGAGCAGGTCCTCGAAAGCGGGATCGCGCGGGGCGCCGTGATAGCGGGGCACCGCGAGCAAGGTCATCGGCACGGGGGCGACCTCGCCGACCGCATCGATCACGCGCTGGCACGCGGCCCAGGTGACGGGCGAGACGTCGTGCAACACCACGCACAGACTCGGCTCCATCATGCCTGTGTCCCCGGAGCGCATGACAGGGGCGCCTCGGCCGATGCCTGCCCGAGGCCCAGGAGCCGGCGATAGCGGGCCCACAAGCCAGGGAACACGGCGCCCCAGTCGTAACCCTCCGCGCGCGCCCGGGCGGCGGCCGCCAGCCCCGCCCGATCGCGCTCGAAGCAGGCGGCGATCGCTTCGGCATAGGCCTGCGCGTCGCCCCGGTGGACCGGCTGGCCCACCGCTTCGTCCACCAGCTCGGCCATGCCGGCGCAGTCCCGGGCCACGACGGGCACTCCGCAGGCCATGGCCTCCAGCGGCGCGAGGCCGAAGGTCTCCTGGTCGCCCGCATGCACGTAGAGGTCGGCACTGGCCAGCACGCGGGCCAGGCGCAGGGGATCGTGCTCGAAGCGCCGCACGATGACCCGCTCGCCGCGCGGCGGCGTCGGCCCCGCGCCGAGGGCCAGCAGCACGTAGGGAGGACCGAGCCGCGCCACCGCGGCACTGAGCACGTCCAAGTGCTTCTCGGGGGCGAATCGGCCGGTGTAGACGAGCAAGCGGCAATGTCCGGGCAGCGCCAGCGAGGCGCGCCACACCGCGTCGTGCCGGCGGGGATGGAAGACTTGGGTGTCCACGCCGAGCGGCTGGCGTTCGACCCGCGCCACGCCGAGCTCGGCCAGCCGCGCGCGCATCGACTCGCTCGGCGCCAGCACGAGGTCGAAACGTCGGTACAGGCGGGCCATGTAGGCGCGGGCGGGCCGCCGGGCCCATCCGCCCAGCAGTTGAGCCGCGAAGGCCTCCAGGTTGGAGTGGCAGAACGCGATGCAGGGCACCTGCAAAGCCCGCGCAGCGTCCACCACCGCCCATGCGAGGCGGTAAGGGTCGCCGGCTTCGAGCACGTCGGGGCGGGCCGCCTCGAGGAGCCGGGCACACTGCCTGCGGTCCCAGGGCATCCGATAGCCGTGGGAAAACGGCAGCGGCGGTCCCGGGACGCGCAGCATGTGCTCGGTATCGACCACCGGCGCCGCGATGGTGTGGCGCCAATCGGTGTGGCGGTGCAGCCATTGACGCTTGGCCTGGATGTAGCGACGCACCCCACCGCTCGTGGCACTCCAGAACATCGTCGCGTCGAGCAAATGGGCAGGCATCGGTTCTCTTCGGGAAAGGCGCGGCGTGAAGCGGGAACTCGCGCCCGACATCGGGGGGCGCGCGGGCCGTTCCGAACTGCCCTTCGCGTGCGGTGTGCGAGCCCTTTGCCTAGTGTGTCGCTTCGTCTTCAAACGTGACTGAATCATCACTGTCGTCAGGGAGGCAAGACACGTGCCCGGGATTTGCTGGGAGGGGGCGTCGTGGCGCGGGCACGCCAACTGCCCCGTGAGGGTGTCGCCCGCCTCCGTGCGGGCCCATCTGTGCCAGAAAGGAGCCCCCATGGACACCAAGGACGTGGCCGACCTGCTCAAAGACCTCATCGAGAACTCGCGCGACGGCGCGCTGGGCTTCGCCGAGTGCGCCAAGCATGTGCAATCGCAGGAGCTCAAGAGCTTGTTCACCGAGCGCTCCGCCGCTTGCGAGCGTGCCGCGCAGGAACTCGAGAGCTGCCTCGCGCGCTACGGCGGCCGCCCGGACAGCGGCGGCACGGCCGCGGGGGCGCTGCATCGCGGCTGGGTATCGCTGCGGGGCAACCTCAGCACTCACAGCGACCTGGCGATGCTGGAGGAGTGCGAGCGCGGCGAGGATGCAGGCGTGGCGCGCTACCGCAATGCGCTGCAGAAAGAGCTGCCCCCCGATGTGCGGGAGTTGTTGCAGCGCCACTACGACGGGGCCCGGCGCACGCACGACCAGATCAAGGCTCTGCGCGAGCGTTACCGCGCGCAGACGGCGTGAGGAGACCTGGGATGAACGATCCCGCGCTCCTGCGGCGGCCGCACCGCCTCCTCGTGGTGGGAACGCTGATGGCAGCCGCCGCGCTCGCCGGTTGCCGTCCCAATCCGCCCTCCTCCACGACGCAGGGCCCGGAGCAAAGCGCCCCCGCTCCCACCCCCACACCGACGAGCGGGGACGGCGCCCCGGCGGCCACCGGAAGCCCGAGTGACACCGGCACCTCCGGCGCGACGGGCACCGGGCCGACCGGCAATGCGGCAGACGGGACGACCGGCATGGGCAGCGCGACCGCCAGTGGCCGCGCGACCGGCACCGGCAGCGCCGCCGGCAGCGGCAGCGCCGCGGGGACCCCGGGCTCGTCGCCCTCAGGCACCGTGGGTGGCAGCGCTGCAGCGGCCAGCGCTGCGACCAACCCCGCGGGAGGCACGCCTCCGGCGGGAGCCAGCCGGCCTTGATCCTCGATGAACGGGGCGCTGCAGGAAGCGCAGCCCACGGCGAGCCCGCGACCCGGCACGGCCGTGCGGGTCGACCGGCGCCTGTCGCGGGCCCTCAAAGAGCTCCTGGACCAGCCCCCTCCGAAACTCGTCTACGTCAACGACACCATGCCCGGCTACCGCCGCGTACGCCGGGGCGACGCGTTCGAGTACCTGGACACCGAAGGCCGGCCCCTGCGCGACGAAGCCGCACTGCGCCGCATCCGCAGCCTGGCCATCCCGCCGGCTTACACCGACGTGTGGATCTGCCCGCGCGCCGACGGGCACTTGCAGGCCACCGGACGCGACGCGCGCGGGCGCAAGCAGTACCGATACCACCCGTACTGGCAGGTCCTGCGCGACTGCGACAAGTTCGACCGGATGCTGGCGTTCGGCGAGGCCCTGCCGCGCATCCGGGCCCGGGTGCGCCGGCATCTCGCCTTGCGCGGGCTGCCGCGCGAGAAGGTACTGGCAGCACTGGTGCAGCTGCTGGACACGACCTTCATCCGCGTCGGCAACGACGAGTACGCCCGCGAGAACGGCTCCTTCGGCCTGACCACGCTGCGCACGCGGCACGCGGCGGTGCGCGGTGACACCTTGCGCCTCAAGTTCAAGGGCAAGAGCGGCGTGTTGCACGACATCGCCGTCACCGACCGCCAGCTCGCACGCATCGTGCGGCGCTGCCAGGAGCTGCCGGGACAGGACCTCTTCCAGTACCTCGACGAGGCCGGCGAGATCCGCTCGGTCGGCTCCACCGACGTGAACGACTACCTGCGTGACATCGGCGGCAGCGACTTCACGGCGAAGGATTTCCGCACCTGGCACGGCAGCGTGCAGGCCTTGGAGCAACTGGGCTCGCTCACCGCCTCCAGCCCCACCGAAGCCAAGCGGATGGTCAAGGCGGCGCTCTCGCAGGTGGCCGAGCGCCTGGGCAACACCGTGGCGGTATGCCGCAAGTCCTACGTCCACCCGAAGATCGTGGAGGCCTTCCTCGAAGGCAAGCTGCAATCGCCCCGAGCGGCCGGGAAGGCTCCGCGCGCACTCACGCCGGCGGAGCGCCGGCTCATGGCCTTCCTGCGCGCCGGAAGCGCTGCCTGAAGTCCCGGGAGGCATTGGGGCGTCCTGCTCCTTGCACAGGCGTGCGCCGTCGGGCTATTTGCAGGTCGGCCCGTCTTTATGCACAAGATGCATAACTCCGGCGTCCACGCCCACGCGGCGCGTCCTACAGTTCGGTTGCGCTCCTGGCCACTTTCAAGAGGAGGGCCAGCCCGCATGAATCTTTCACGAAAGGAATCCGTGTGAGCCTGTCCTATGTGACCCCGTCTCCCGACAGCCCCTGGTCCACGTACCTCTCGCAGGTGGACCGGGTGATCCCCTATCTGGGCCCCCTGGCACGTTGGGCAGAGACGCTCAAGCGCCCCAAGCGCGCCCTGATCGTGGATGTGCCGATCGAGATGGACGACGGCAGCGTGCGGCACTTCGAGGGTTACCGCGTGCAGCACAACCTCTCGCGCGGCCCCGGCAAAGGCGGCGTGCGCTACCACCCGGACGTGACGCTCGAAGAAGTCATGGCCCTGGCCGCGTGGATGACGATCAAGAACGCGGCCGTCAACCTGCCCTACGGGGGCGCCAAGGGGGGCATCCGCGTCGATCCCAAGCTGCTGTCGCAAAAGGAGCTCGAGAAGCTGACCCGCCGCTACACCAGCGAGATCGGCATCATCATCGGCCCGCAGCAGGACATCCCCGCCCCCGACGTGAACACGAACGCCCAGGTCATGGCGTGGATGATGGACACCTACTCGATGAACATCGGGGCCACGGCCACCGGTGTGGTCACCGGCAAGCCGATCCACCTGGGCGGCTCGCTGGGCCGCGTCAAGGCCACCGGGCGCGGGGTGTTCGTCACCGGGCGCGAGGCGGCCCGACGCATCGGCCTCAACCTGGACGGCGCGCGCATCGCAGTGCAGGGCTTCGGCAACGTGGGCAGTGCCGCCGCCGAGCTCTTCGTCGGCGCGGGCGCGAAGCTCGTGGCCGTGCAGGACCACACCGGCACCATCTACAACCCCGAGGGCATGGACATGGCCGCCCTGATGCGCACTGCGCGCGAAGAAGGCGGCGTGAGCCACTTCGTGGGCGCGGAACGCATCGACAACGAAGCGTTCTGGGACGTCGATTGCGACATCCTCATCCCGGCCGCGCTCGAGGGGCAGATCACCGCGGCACGGGCGAACCGCATCAAGGCGCGGCTGGTGCTCGAAGGGGCCAACGGCCCCACGCTGCCCGGCGCCGACGACGTGCTGACCGATCGCGGCGTGCTGGTCGTTCCGGATGTCATCTGCAACGCCGGCGGCGTGACCGTCTCCTACTTCGAGTGGGTGCAGGACTTCTCCAGCTTCTTCTGGAGCGAGGACGAGATCAACCTGCGGCTCGACAAGATCATGGTCGATGCGCTCAAGAAGATCTGGGACACCTCCGAGCGGCACAAGATCTCGCTGCGCACCGCCACGTTCGCGGTGGCCTGCGAGCGCATCCTGATGGCCCGCCAGGAACGCGGCCTGTACCCCTGAACGGCCTGCCACGCCGAGCGCCCGCCAAGGGGCGCTCAGCCCCCTCCCCGCTGCATGTAGAGGTCGAAGTACCGCATGAAGCGCAGGCGGGTCGATGCGTCTGCCCCCTCGAACCTGAAGCTCACCAGCAGGCGGGGCAGCCGCACGAGGCCCACGGCGCGCGGCTCGGCTGGCCGCCACACGAGGTGCAGCATCCCTTCGGGCAGGACGACCTCGGCCCTGCCCGGGCCGAGCCGCAGTTCGCAGGCACCCACCGCGCCCGGCAGCCATTGCAACCACTGCGCCTCGCTGCACCCCATGTCGCGCTCGAAGGCCGGCGGGTAGTGCAGCAGCATCGGCCGGGTGCCTCGAGCGGTGGTCGGTGCCTGTCAGCCCCCGGCGATCGGGGGCCAGATCGCCAGCACGTCGCCCTCGCGCAGCCGGTGCTGCCCGCGATCCTGAGGCGCAACGTAGTGGCCGTTCACCAGCACCAAGTGCACGAGCTTCGGAGGCAGCCCGAACGGCGCGGTGACCTGGTCGATCGTGGCGCCGTCCTCCACCTCCAGTTGGACCTGGTTGGTGCGGCGCGCTTCGGGAGGGAGGTGATCCGCAAGGGTCGCGTAGAGCTTGAAGGTGATCTTCATTGCAAGACGGCGCGCCGGTCCTGCGCCTGAGCGCGGGCCAGGTACGCCTCCATCAACCGCGTCGGGTCTTCGAGCAGCCGGTCTTTCCAGGGGCCCAGCGGAACGCGGCCCTCGACCAGGCCGCGCATCACGCCCACATGCTGCGTCCAGCCGACGCTGTTGCAACCGACCAGCCGGTCGCCGTCGAACTGAAGGCTGAGGTGCCGATGGCGCTCGCGGTCGGTGAGCTCCACATGCTGCCCGCCCGGCACGCCTTGCCAGTCGCCGAAGCTCGCGCTCACGAGCCCCAGCGTGTCGAGCACGTTGATCTGGGTGACCCCGCGCAGCACGGCCCGTGGGCGGCGTGCATCGAGCGCGGCCATGTTGAGCGCGGCCACATAGGCCTGGTCCGCCGCATTGGGCTGAATGGCGCTCACGATGGTGCGCCCGCTCGCCACGTCGAACGCCTCTGCGCAGTCGCCCGCGGCATACACCCCCGGCACGTTCGTCTGCATGTGCTCGTCCGTGAGCACGCCTTGCAGGCAGCGGATGCCGGAGTTCTCCAGGAAGGCGATGTCGGGCTTCACGCCCGTTGCGCTGATGAGCAGGTCCACGCTCAGGCGCTCGCCGTTGGACAGCCGCACCGACAGCGGCGTGCCCGCATCCACGGCCTCGACGCGGGTGCCTGTGTAGACGCGCACGCCCTTGCCTTCGCACCAGGACTTGATCATGCCGCCCGCGGTCGGGCCCATCATGCGGGGCACCATGCGGTCCCCCATCTCGACCACGGTGAGCTGCACGCCGCGCGCGGCCAGCGCCTCCATGATGATGCAGCCGATGAAGCCGGCGCCCATCTGCAGCACGCGGGCGCCCGGCTGCGCGAGCCGCTGGATGTGGCGCGCGTCTTCCAGCGTCCAGCAGGTGTGCACGTGCGGCAAGTCCATGCCCGGGATCGGCGGGTGGACCGGCTTGGAGCCGGTGGCCAGCAGCAGCGTGTCGAAAGGCAGCGCCGAGCCGTCATCGAGCACCACCTGGCGCTGCGCCGCATCGACCCGCACCGCCCGCCCGCGCCGCAGCACCACCCCCAGCCGCTCGAAGTGCGCCGCGTCCTTGCGCAGGTAGGTGCCCCGCTCGTCGATCTGGCCGACGAGCAGGTACGGGATGGCCATGCGCGAGTACGGGGGCTCGGGCTCGTCGCCCACGATCACGATCTGGTCGCCGGGCGCGTGCTTGCGAAGCGTCTCGGCGGCGATCACGCCGGCCGGCCCGGCCCCGAGGATGAGGTGGCGTCTCATCTCGACACCCTCGCCTCAGAGGCCCAGCCGTTCGCGCGTCTCCGGCTTGAGCTGGCCGTTCGCGTCCCAGCCGCGGATCTCGTAGTAGTGCGGCAGCATCTCGCCCAACTTGCTGGTGAGCCCCTTGGCCGGCCCCGTGCGCGCGCCTTCGGTCAGCAGACGCTTGGGCAGCGTGTCGTCCTTGGCGCTGAAGCCCGCGCGGTTGTTGAAGTCGCGCTCCAGGTTCCAGATCCGCTCGCCGATGGTCGAGAGGTTTTCGAGCGTGAATTCGGCACCGCAGGCGGCGGCCACCTGCGGCTGCACGTCGGCCAGCCCCCAGGCGAAGCTGGTGAAGATGCAGATGCCGGCCGAATCGAACACCGCGGTGGCGTCCTGGAAGGCCTTGACGAGCTCGGGCTTGCCCTCGGCGGTGTGCGGGTCGGTCTTGACCGGGATGCCGAGGATCTCCGAGGCCACGGTGTAGCTGCGCAGGTGGCAGGCACCGCGGTTGGAGGTTGCGTAGGTCAAGCCCATGCCCTGGATCCCGCGGGCGTCGTAGGCCGGGAACTCCTGGCCTTTGACGCTCATCGACAGCTCGGGGTGCCCGTACTTCTCGCACAGCCGCTTGCTGCCCAGGCCGATCTCCTTGCCGAAACCTTCGCCGCGGGCGGTGATGTCGGCGAAATAGGCCAAGGCCTTGGCCGAGCCGAAAGGCGCCTCGATGCGGAGTTGCTCCTTCGTGAGCACGCCCATCTCGTACAGCTCCATCACCGCGCCCACCGTCGCGCCGAAGGAGATCGGGTCCATCCCCTGCTCGTTGCAGATCAGGTTGGCGTACTGCAGCGCCTCCAGGTCGTTGACGCCGTTGGCCGCCCCCAGCGCCCAAGCCGCCTCGTACTCCAGCCCGCCCGACGCCCCCCAGTACTGCGGCTTGTTCTCGACGGTGAAGTGCGTCTGGTCGATCTTGCTGACGCGCCCGCAGGCGATGGTGCAGCCGAAGCACGCCTGGTTGGTGACGAGCTGCGGCTTGCCGTCGCTCGCGCGCGGCGTCGCCATGGCCTCGGCGGAGATGTCCTTGGCGCCCTCGAACTGGCTGTCGCGGTGGTTGCGCGTGGGCAAGGCGCCGACCTCGTTGATCACGTTCATCAGCACCTGGGTGCCGAACTTCGGCAGCCCCTGCCCCGTGACGGCGTTGTCGGCCAGCACCTTCTTCTTCTCGGCCGTGATCTGCAGGAACGCCTTGGGATCGGCGATGTTGCCCACCCCCAGCGTGCCCCGCACCGCGATCGCCTTGAGGTTCTTGGACCCCATCACCGCACCCACGCCGGAGCGCCCGGCGGCGCGGTGGAGGTCGTTGACCACCGCAGCGAACAGCACGCCGTTCTCCCCGGCGGTGCCGATGCTCGAGACGCGGATCAGCGGGTCCTGGTGTTGGGCCTTGAGGGTCGCTTCCGTGTGCCAGACCGACTTGCCCCACAGGTGAGCGGCATCGCGCAGTTCGGCACGGTCGTTCTCGACATACAGGTACACCGGCCGGGGCGAGCGGCCCTCGAAGATGATCATGTCCCACCCGGCCATCTTGAGCTCGGCGCCCCAGTAGCCGCCCGAGTTGGAGCAGGCGATCGCACCGGTCAGCGGCCCCTTCGTGACGACGGTGTAGCGCCCGCCGGTCGAGGCCATCGTGCCGGTCAGGGGACCCGTCGCCCAGATGATCTTGTTGGCCGGCGACAAGGGATCGACCGTCGGGTCGATCTCGCTGGTCAGGTACTTGGTGGCCAGGCCCCGCGAGCCGAGGTAGGCGCGGGCCCAGTCCATGTTGAGCGGCTCGGAACGAACCTCGCCGGTGGTGAGATTGACGCGCAGGATCTTGCCAGCCCAGGACATGGTGCTCTCCTCGTCGTGTGTGCAGCGCGAGCGGCTCAGGCGGCGGCCTGGTTGCCCAGCTTGTCGGCCCAGGTGCGCATGCGCTCCAGGCCCGTCCAGTTGGCATCCACGTAAGTGATGGCCGTGGTGGGGCACGCCTGCGCGCAGGCAGGTTCGCCGCCGCACAGGTCGCACTTCTGCACCTTGCCGGTCTCCTGCACGTAGTTGATCGTGCCGAACGGGCAGGCGATGGTGCACACCTTGCAGCCCACGCAGGTCGACTCGCTCACCACCTTGGCGCCGGTCAGCTTGTCCATCGTGATCGCCTCCACCGGGCAGGCATGCAGACACCAAGCCTCGTCGCATTGGGTGCAGGTGTAGGGCACCTTGCGCCCGGTGTCGTGGAAGTCGAACACCTTGATGCGCGACTTCGCCGTCGCGAACACCCCGTAGTTCTCGTAGCTGCATGCCATCTCGCATTGCAGGCATCCGGTGCATTTGTCGGGGTTGATGTGCAGGACTTTCTGCATGGCTCACCTTTCGGTTGGCTGAAGAGGCTGCCGGGCACGCCCGGCCCAGGACCTATGAAATGTTGTGCCTAGGGCCACCCGCCTGCCTACCTAGGCCTAACCCCTAGAACGGCCAGGGAGAAAGGCCGCCTCTGCGCCAGCGTGGAACAGCGCCCTTCGGGCCAGGCCCGCCTCCACACACGCCCGAGGTTGCGCCCCGCCCGTCCCAAGGCGCATAGTGGCTCGTGGCTTGGCGGTGGCCGCCCTTTCTTGCCGTCGAACCTCCTTTCGACCGGCCCGGGTGCCAGCGTCGGCGTGCCCCTTGGAGAGTAGCCCTCATGCCCGCGTCCCTTCGCCCTACCGACCGCGCCGCGGCGCCGGCTGTGCCGGTCGTGCTCGGCCCCGAGCACGGCAGCTCGATCGCCCAATCGCACGATCGCTGCCGCGCCATGGGCGTCGAAGAAGACCGCCTGCCCGACCTGAGTCCTGTCTCGCCCGTGCGGCTGCAGCAGATGCGCGAGCTCAACCGCCGTCTGTGCGAACACGCCGCGCCCATCATGGAAATGCTGTTCGAGCAGATCGTCTCGACCCGCAGCATCGTCGTGCTCACGGACACCCAAGGCACCATCTTGCACAGCATCGGAGACGACCACTTCATGGAGCGCGCGCAGCAGATCGCGCTCGCGCCCGGGGTGAACTGGTCGGAAGCCGCCAAGGGAACCAACGCCATCGGCACGGCCCTGTACGACGAGGCCCCGACGGTCGTGCATGGCGGCGAGCACTACGTGCGGGCGAACCGTTTCCTGACCTGCTCGGCAGCCCCCATCTTCGACCACGCCGGCCGGGTGCTCGGCGTGCTGGACGTGACCGGGCACCAGCGCTCTTACCATCCGCACACGCTCGCCATGGTGGCCATGTCGGCGCGCTTGATCGAGAACCAGTGGTTCAGCGACCGCTTCCGCCACGGCCTGAGGCTGCACTTCGCGGCCCGGCCCGAGGCGCTGGGGACGGTGCGGGAAGGCATGGTGGCGGTCTCCCCCGAAGGGGCCATTCTCGGCGCCAACCGTTGCGCGCTGGACCAGCTGCGGCTGAGCCCGGCGGCCTTGCGCATCCGCGGCCTGGAATCCGTGTTCGGCGTGAGCCTGCCCCAGCTGGCCGACCACTGCCGCCGCCACGCCGACCAGCCCATCGCCCTGGAAGTGACCGACGGCCGGGGTGAAACGCGGCTCATCCACGCCCGGGCGTTCTTCCACTGGCCCACGCTGTGGCCGGCGGCGGTCGCGCAGGAGATGACCGCCACGCCGGTGCCGGTCGATGCGCCCGGGCAGGCGCGCCCGGAGCCGGCGGGCGCGAGGCGCAGCACCGCGCCGCTGCCAGCCGCCAAAGAAGGGCCATCTACCGAGGCGAGCGAAACGGCCCCCTCACTCGGCCACGGCACGCTCGAACGGCTCGAACTCGAGGCCATCGAGCGCACGCTGGCCGCCTGCGGAGGCAACGTCTCGCAAGCCGCCCGCGCGCTCGGCATCGGGCGCAACACCGTCTATCGCAAGTTGCGGCGGCTGCGCCAGGGCCCGAAGACCCCGCCCGCGGCCCCTTGAGACGCCCCACGCAGAGCGCGCGCAGCTGGCAGAGCGCAGCGCGCCTCAGGTCGCGGCCCACGGCGCCGGCCGCTCGGCCCGACAACGCTGCCTGGGCCAGCGGGGCGAGCTCTTTACCCCGGGCTCGTGGCCTTCACTGCGCCTGCGCGTTGGGGAAGAAGAGCTGCTCGCCGCCGATCCTGTACGACGCGATCGTCGCTTGACCTTGCGGCGAGACGATCCAGTCCACGAAGGCTTGCGCAAGTTCTCGCTTGACGTGCGGGTGCTTCTCGGGATTCACGACGATCAGGCCATACTGGTTGAAGAGCCGCTTGTCGCCCTCGACCAGCACAGCCAGGTCCGCGCGGTTCTTGAAGGACAGCCACGTGCCGCGGTCGGCCAGCACGTAGGCGCCGGAAGAAGCCGCGATGTTGAGCGCCGGCCCCATCCCGCAGCCGCACTCCTTGTAGCCGGCCACGCGCCCGGCGGGCGTCTCGATGCCGGCGAGCTTCCAATACCGAAGCTCGGCGGCATGGGTGCCGCTCTTGTCGCCGCGCGAGACGAAGGGCGCGGTGCCCGCCGCCAGCTTCTGCAACGCGGCCACGATGTCCCTGCCGCGCACGCCGGCTGGGTCCTGCTTCGGCCCGATCAGCACGAAGTCGTTGTACATGACGGGCCAGCGCTTCAATCCGTGGCCCTCGGCGACGAACTTCTCCTCGGCCGCCTGGTCGTGCACGAACACCACGTCCGCATCGCCCCGGCGGGCCATGTCGAGGGCCTGGCCGGTGCCCAGTGCGACCACGCGCACGTCGATGCCGCGCGCCTGCTTGAAAGCCGGCAGCAGGTGCGAGAACAGTCCCGATTGCTCGGTGGACGTGGTCGACGCCATGACGATGTAGCGGTCCTGCGCGTGCGCGCCCGAACCGAGGAGCGCCGCCCCCGCAAGGGCCAGCAACGAGCGACGCGCGCGGGATGTCAATGCCATGGCAGTTCTCCCTTCAGGAACGACTCCGCCTCACGAGGCAGAGGGCCGTCGAAAAAGTGCTGGACGGGCACGTCGGCCAGGATGCGCCCCTCCTCCAGGTAGACCACGCGGGTGGCCAGGCGCTTCACCTGTCCGAGGTTGTGCGAACTCATCACCAGCGTGATCCCCTGCTGCGCGAACTCGTGCACCAGGGCTTCGACCTCTCGCTTGGCAGTAGGGTCCAGGCTCGCGGTCGGCTCGTCGAGAAACAGCAACCGCGGTCGCAGCGCCCAGGCCCGCGCCAGCGCCAGCCGCTGCTGCTGCCCGCCCGACAGCACCCGTGCGTTGCGCAGCGCCTGCTCGGACAACCCGACGCGCGCCAGCGCCTCGGCCGCGCGCGGGCGTCGCTCTCTCGCAGGGACGCCAGCCAGCTCGAGCGCCAGCTCCACATTGGCGAGCGCGGACATGCGCAGCACGAACGGACGCTGGAACACCATGGCCTGGCGCGCAGCGCCAGCAGGGACTTCGCGCCGGCCCGCCGCCAGCGGCACCAGACCGTGCAGCACGCGCAGCAGCGTGCTCTTGCCCGAGCCGTTGGCGCCCACCAGCGCGATGCGTTCGCCGTCCGACACGGCGAGGGTGACGCCCTGCAAGGCCAGCTTGCGGCCGTAGCGCACCTCGGCGTCCATCAGGGCGACCAGCACCGCCCCCTGCTCGGGGTGCGGCTCGGGTGCGATCCACTCGGGCTCCAGGCGTTGCACGGCTTTCACGTCCACGCCTCCTCCGTGCGCAGGCGCCATTCCTTGAGCAGCGCGATCCACGCGTTGAGGATGAGCACCACTCCGAGCAGCACGAAGCCCAGCGCAAGCGCCAGCGGCAGGTCCCCCTTGCTCGTCTCCAGGGCGATCGCGGTGGTCATCACCCGGGTCACCCCGTCGATGTTGCCCCCCACGATCATCACCGCGCCGACCTCGGACACCGCCCGCCCGAAGGCGGCCAGTGCCAGCGTGACCAGGCTCATGCGTTCGTCCCACAATAGCAGCAAGGCGCAGCGCAGGCGACCGGCCCCGAGCGAGAGCAGCTGCTCGCCATGGTCGCGCATCTGGTCCTCGATCATCTGCCGCGCCAGCGCGGTCACGATGGGCAGCACGAGCAGGCTCTGCGCGACGATCATCGCCCCGGGGGTGAACAGCAGGCCGAGCGAGCCGAGCGGCCCCGCGCGCGAGAGCAGCAGGTACACCACGAGGCCCACGACGACCGAAGGCAGTGCGAGCAGCGTATTGAGGACCACCAGCACCGCGCGCCGGCCCGGGAACTGCGTCACCGCGAGCCAGGCGCCCGCCACCAGCCCGGCGGGCACGGCCACCGCGCTGGCGCAGCCGCTCACGAACAGCGAGAGCGCGACGACCTCCCACAAGCGGGGATCGCCGGAGCCCAGGAGCTGGGCGGCATGGATCAGACTGGCAGAAAAATCGTTCATCGCTGCCGTCGGTATCCTAGGCGCCAGCTCCGGCGCCCGCGATATGAACACCCATGCATAGGATCCACCTCACCTACGCCCTCGGCGACAGCGGCGACAGCCCTCGCGAGCTGCACCATCCGCTCATGCGGCTGCTCGACGCGATCCACGTCACCGGTTCGATCTCGGGCGCGGCGCGTGAGCTGGACTTGTCGTACCGGCACGTCTGGGGCGAACTCAAGCGCTGGGAACAGGAGCTGGGGCAGGACCTGGTCGTCTGGTCCAAGGGGCAGCCGGCGCGTCTGTCCCAGTTCGGCGAGAAGCTCTTGTGGGCCGAGCGGCGCGCGAAAGCGCGCCTGGCCCCTCAGATCGACGCGCTGCGCTCGGAGCTGGAACGCGCCTTCGCCATCGCGTTCGACCCCCACGCCGAAGTGCTCACCCTGTACGCGAGCCACGACAACGCGTTGCCGCTGCTGCGCGAGACGGCGGCGCGCGACGACTTGCACCTGGACATGCGCTTCACCGGCAGCACCGAGGCGCTGCAGGCCCTCAATCGCGGGGTGTGCACGGTGGCCGGCTTTCACGCGCATGTGCACTCGCCCTTGCGCTCGCCGACCGCACAGGCCTACCGTCCCCTGTTGAAACCGGGTCGCCACAAGCTGATCGGCTTTGCGCGCCGCACGCAGGGGCTCATCGTCGCTCCCGGCAATCCGGCCGGCATCCACGCTCTGGCCGACCTCACGCGCGGCGGCCTGCGCTTCGTCAACCGCCCCTGGGGGGCGGGCACCCGGGTCCTGCTGGAGCAGTTGCTCGCCCAGCAGCGCATCCCCGCGCGCGACATCGCGGGATTCGACCGCGAGGAGCCGTCCCACGACGCAGTCGCCGAAGCCGTGGCCTGCGGCAGCGCCGACGTGGCCTTCGGCATCGAGTCGGCCGCCCGGCAACGCGGCCTGGACTTCGTGCCGATCACGCAGGAAGGCTATTTCCTGGTCACGCTGCGCGAGCACCTGGAGCAACCGGAACTGCAGCACTTGCGCCGCATCCTCCAGGCCCGAGCATGGCAGGAGCGGCTGGAGCGGCTGCGCGGCTACGAGAGCGACCGCAGCGGCGAGGTGCTGTCGCTGCGCAGCGTGCTGCCCTGGTGGAGCTACCGGCGGCCGAAGGCGTAGCGGGCGCGCCGCTCACCAGGCACAGCTGCGGAATCCGCAGAAGATGTCGTCGCGCTCCGGACGGAAGAAGTTCCGGTACTTGGGATGCGCCAGGCGCCTGCGGGTGGCGAACGAGGCCCCGCGCACCACGCGGTGCGTGCCGAACCACGGCCGGGAGTAATCGGCGTACGGGTCGGCAGCGAAGCCCGGGTACGGCTCGAAACGCGAAGCCGTCCATTCCCAGACCTCCCCCCACCGGAAGCCGCGGCCGCCCGCGGCGTGGGCCGCCACCTCCCACTCGGCCTCGGTCGGCAGTCGCCGCCCCGCCCAGCGACACCAGGCATTCGCCTCGTGCCAGCTCACATGCATGACCGGGGTGTTGAGGGGCACGTGCACCAGCGTGCCCATGCGCTGCATCAGCACACCGTGGCGAATCTGCTCCACATGCCGCGGTGCCCGACGGCCGCTCGCCTGGAGCCAGCGCCAGCCCTCGGAGCTCCACCAGCGCTCGTCGTCGTAGCCGCCGTCCTCGACGAACTCCGCATACTGCGTCCACGTCACCGGCTGCGCGTCGATTTCGAACTCCGGCACCTGCACCTCGTGGGCCCACTTCTCGTTGTCGAACACGAAGCCCGGCGTCCCCTGCTCGACGCCCAGGCGCCAGCGCGTGGCGGCCACGCCGATCGGCTCGCGCAAGGGCCGCGGCTGAGGCCAGGCGAGGCCCTCGACCGGCAGTCCGCGCGTCTGCGCCATGTAGGCGAAAGCCTCGGCGTGCATGTCCTCATGGAACAACGCCAGGCGAAAGAAGTACAGCCCCTCGTCCGTCTCCGGTGCATTCGAGAGCAACTCCAGCGTGCTTTCGAGCGTGTCGACGAGGTAGCGTTTCGTCGCCTCCACATCGGGCAGCAGCAACTCCCAGCGCGTGGCGTGCGGCACCTGCGAGGAGTCGTACCACGCATCGGCCTGAGGCTCGACCGACGGCAGCCGCGGGCGCGACCGGTCCGCCTCCGGTCCGCGGTGTCGCTCCACGTTCCTTCCGATCCAGTACTCCTGGAACCACGCCACGTGACCGAGCTCCCACAAGGGCGGGTTCAGTTCCGGCAGCCGCGGCGCGTCGAGCACCGCCTCGTGAGCCGCGAAGCGTTGCAACGTACAGTTGCGACTGTCGATCAGCGCCAGCGACAACAGATCGCGCCCGGCGCTGCGCATCTGGGGTGTATCCATGTCGAGCACTGCACGTTCCTCTCGAGAAAGCGCCGAGCCGCGTGGCGGCCCCGCCACCGAGAGCCCCAGCGTCGTCATCGTGAGCCCGGCGCGCGCCGAGGCGAACAACGGCAACTGGCGCACCGCGGAACGCTGGGCGCGGCATCTCTCGACGCATTGTCGCACCCGCATCGTCGATGAATGGCGCGACGGCGAGCGCGCCGACGTGCTGATCGCCTTGCATGCGCGGCGCAGCGCCCCCTCCCTGCTGCGTCACGCCCACTGCCATCCCGCGGCGCCGCGGGTCCTGGTGCTCACGGGCACCGACGTCTACCGCGACATCCACACCGATGCCGAGGCCCAGCGGGCCCTGCGGGCCGCCACCCGGCTGGTGGCGTTGCAGGAGGATGCCGTGCGCCAGCTGCCCGCCGCATTGCGCTCGCGCTGTGTCGTCATCCACCAATCGGTCGAGCCGGCCTGCCCCGACGACCTCGCGCCCCGCAGCGGGGTGGCGACAGGGCGCGCTCTGCGGGTGATCGAGGTCGCTCACCTGCGCGACGAGAAGGACCCGCTCACCTACCTGCGGGCCGTCGAGCGGCTGACCGGCGAGCAGGGTCTCGCCTTCGAACTCGTCGGCTCGCCCTTGCAGCCCGAGTTGGGCGAGGCCGCGCGCGCGGTGCAGGCGCGCAGCCCCCATTTCGAGTGGGCAGGCGCGCTGCCCCACCACGAGACGCGGCGGCGCATCGCCGCGGCCGACGTGCTGGTCAACACCTCCCGCATGGAAGGCGGCGCGCACGTCCTGATCGAGGCCATGGTGTGCGGCGCCGCCATCCTCGCCACCCGCATCGGCGGCAACCTCGGCATGCTGGGCCCCGAGCATCCGGGCCTCTTCGAGGTCGGCGACGACGCGGGGCTGGCCGCCTTGATCCTGCGCTGCCGCGACGAGCCGGCCTTCGTCGAACGCCTGCGCGAGCACGGACGCCGCCGGGCCCCGGTCTTCGCGCCCGAGCGCGAGCGCGAGGCGCTGGTGCAACTCGTGCAGTCGCTCGCGCCCTTCAGGCCTGTGGGAAGATTGGCGTGATCCCTGTTGGAGTATGCGCCCCGATGAACGCCCCCGAACCCTCCCGCCCGCCCCGCCTGACCTCGCTCTCGCATGGCGGCGGTTGCGGCTGCAAGATCGCACCCGGCGTGCTGTCCGAGATCCTGCGGTCCATGCCCAGCACCCTGCCCGTGCCACCCCAGCTGATGGTGGGCATCGAGACGGCCGACGATGCAGCCGTCTACCGGCTCAACGACGAGCAGGCCCTGATCGCGACGACCGACTTCTTCATGCCCATCGTCGATGATCCCTACGACTTCGGCCGCATCGCCGCCACCAATGCCATCTCGGACGTCTACGCGATGGGCGGCACACCGATTCTCGCGCTGGGCATCGTCGGCATGCCGATCAACGTGCTGCCGCTCGAAACGATCGGCCGCATCCTGGAAGGCGGACAGAGCGTGTGTGCGGCGGCCGGCATCCCGATCGCCGGCGGCCACACCATCGACTCGGTCGAGCCGATCTACGGTCTCGTCGTCCTGGGGCTCGCCCCTCCTTCCCGCATCAAGCGCAATGCGGACGCCAAGCCGGGCGACGTGCTGTTGCTCGGCAAGCCGCTGGGCGTGGGCGTGCTGTCGGCCGCGCTCAAGAAGGAGCAGCTCGACGCGCAAGGCTACCGGCGCATGATCGACTCCACCACGAAGCTCAACACGCCGGGCGCGGAGCTCGCCGCGCTCGAGGGCGTGCACGCGCTCACCGATGTGACCGGCTTCGGGTTGGCGGGCCACTCGCTGGAAGTCGCCCGCGGCGCCGGGTGCACGGTGCGCGTCGAGTGGAAGCGCGTGCCGCTGATCGAGGGCGTGCGCGAGCTGGCCGCGCAGGGCTTCGTGACCGGCGCCTCCGGCCGCAACTGGACGAGCTACGGGGCCGACGTGCGACTGCCCGAAGGCTTCGCCGTCGAGGACCGCGCCCTGCTGACCGATCCGCAGACGAGCGGGGGACTGCTGGTTTCCTGTTCCCGTGAGGCGGCAGAGGAGGTGCTGGCCGTCTTCCGCCGGCACGGCTTCGCCTCGGCCGCCCTCATCGGCGAGGTGGTGGCCGGCGCTGCGGTACTGGAAGTGGTCTGATCGCCCCGCCCGTGCTCATTCGCGGTCGATGACCGCGAATGCCGAGTGGTTGTGACAGCAGTCTGAACTGCACCAGCTTGGCTGTCCAGCCCTCGACGGCGCTGGCGCGCCCACGGGCCGCGGGCCCGTGCTCATTCGCGGTCGATGACCGCGAATGCCGAGTGGTTGTGTATCGACTCGAAGTTTTCGACCTCGACGCGGTAGCGGCCGATGCGAGGCTCGGCGTTGAGGCGCAGCGCGACGTCGCGCACCAGGTCCTCGACGAACTTCGGGTTCTCGTAGGCCCGCTCGGTGATCCACTTCTCGTCGGTGCGCTTGAGCAGCGGCCAGATCTCGCTGGAGGCGCTCTCCTCGGCGAAGCGCACCAGCTCCAGCCAGTCCATCTCGCCCAGCAGCTCGGCGCGTATCGTGACGTGCGAGCGCTGGTTGTGCGCGCCGAACTCCGAGATCTCCTTCGAGCACGGGCACAGCGACTTGACCGGCACCACGACCTCGGCCCACACGGTCGTGCGGCCGTCGCGTGCCTCGGCGATCCAAGCGCCCTGGTAGTCCAGCAGGCTCTTCACGCCGGAGACCGGAGCGGTCTTCTCGATGAAGAACGAAAAGCGGGCCTCGATGCGGCCGTCCCGGGCCTGCAAGAGCGCCAGCATGCCGTCCAGGTCCTCGCGCAGCCGCTGCGCCTCCACCGGGTCGGCATGGTGCTCGTTGAGCCAGGCCACGAAGCGCGACATGTGCGTGCCCTTCTGATCGGCAGGCAACGCGACATCGAGCGCCCAAGTGGCGATGCTCGGCTGCACCTCGCCCCCCACCTTCAGCCGGATCGGGTAGCGCACGTCCTTCACGCCCACGCGGCGGATCGCCAGGCGCCGCTCGTCGCGGCTGCTCTGCACGTCCGGCATGGCGTCGCCCGGTGGCATCAGGTTCTTGAGGCTGGTCATGTCGTTCATCGTTTCCCTCGGACCCCGGCACTGTCAATGGCCGTGGCGACAGTCTGAGGCCTTCGGGCTTTCCCTAGGATCGCTGGGGAGATGCCGTCCAGGCGTCTCTTCATTGGTTGGCGGCAGGACGCAGCGCCTGCGGCTTGGACCCGAAGCGCTGCAGGATGGAGCGCTCGATGCCGGCCGCGTCCAGCCCTTCGAGCGCCATCAGCTTGGCCGGATCGCCATGCTCGATGAAGGCATCCTTGAAGCCGAGCATCAGCACGGGGGTCGCAAGACCCGCGGCGTGCAAGGCTTCGGCCACGGCGCTGCCGGCCCCTCCCATGATGCAACCCTCCTCGACGGTCACCACGGCGTCGTGCGTGCGCGCCAACTCCTCGACGAGCTGGGTGTCCAGCGGCTTGACGAACCGCATGTTGGCCACCGTGGCGTTGAGGCGCTCGGCGGCCTCCAGCGCCGCGTAGAGCACGGGCCCGAACGCGAGGATCGCGATGCGCTCGCCGCGCCGGCGCACCTCGCCGCGGCCGAAGGGCAGCGCGGTCATCTCCTGCACCACCTCCACGCCGACCCCGCTGCCGCGCGGATAGCGCACGGCCGTGGGGTGGTCCTGGCAGTAGGCGGTGTAGAGGAGCTGCCGGCATTCGTTCTCGTCGGCGGGCGCCATCAGGCTCATGTTCGGGATGCAGCGCAGGAACGCGATGTCGAACGCTCCCATGTGCGTCGCGCCGTCGGCGCCCACGATGCCGGCGCGGTCGAGGGCGAAGACGACCGGCAGGTTCTGCAAGGCCACGTCGTGGATCAGCTGGTCGTAGGCGCGCTGCAGGAAGGTCGAGTAGATCGCCACCACCGGCTTCAGGCCCTCGCAGGCCAGGCCGGCGGCGAACGTCACCGCGTGCTGCTCGGCGATGCCCACGTCGTAGTAGCGCTTCGGGAACCGCCGCTCGAACTCGACCATGCCCGAGCCCTCGCGCATGGCGGGCGTGATGCCGACCAGCCGCTCGTCGCGCTCGGCCATATCGCACAGCCATTGGCCGAACACCTGCGTGAAGCTCGGCTTGCCCCCGGCGGACTTCTTCAACCCGACGGCCGGGTCGAACTTGCCGGGGCCGTGGTAGGTGATCGGGTCGGCCTCGGCCAGCTTGTAGCCATAGCCCTTCTTGGTGACCACGTGCAGGAACTGCGGGCCCTTGAGCTTGCGCAGGTTCTCCAGCGTCGGGATCAGCGCATCCAGGTCGTGGCCGTCGATCGGGCCCACGTAGTTGAAGCCGAACTCCTCGAAGATCGTGGCCGGGGCGATCATCCCCTTGGCGTGCTCCTCGAAGCGGCGCGCCAGCTCCAGCAGCGGAGGCGCGTTCTTGAGCACCTGCTTGGCCCCTTCGCGCGCGGCGGCATAGAACCGCCCCGACATCAGCCGCGCCAGGTACTTGTTGAGCGCGCCCACCGGCGGCGAGATCGACATGTCGTTGTCGTTGAGCACCACCAGCAGGTCGGGCGTGCCCACCGGGTGCGGAAAGCCGGCGTTGTTGAGCGCCTCGAAGGCCATGCCGGCGCTCATCGCGCCGTCGCCGATGACCGCCACCGCGTGGCGCTCCTCGCCCTTCTGGCGTGCGGCCAGCGCCATGCCGAGCGCCGCCGAGATCGAGGTGGACGAGTGGGCGGTGCCGAAGGTGTCGTACTCGCTCTCGTCGCGCCGGGGAAAGCCGCTGATGCCCCCGAACTGGCGCAGGGTGTGCATGCGCTCACGCCGGCCGGTGAGAATCTTGTGCGGGTAGGTCTGGTGACCCACGTCCCAGACGATGCGGTCGTGCGGTGCGTCGAAGACGTAGTGCAGCGCGATCGTCAGCTCGACGGTGCCGAGGTTGGACGACAGATGCCCGCCCGTCTGAGAGACGCTGTGCAGCACGAAGCTGCGCAGCTCGTCGGCCAGGCGCTTCAACTCGGCGCGCGACAGACGCTTGAGGTCCGCCGGCGACTGGATGGTTTCGAGTAGGGGGTAGTTCATCAGCTCTGTCGATCCACCACTTTGTCGGCCAGCAAGGCGAGCCACTCGCCCGCTTCACCGAGCCCGGCGCGGGCCAGCGCTTCGTGGGCCTGCGCCAGCAGCTCGTCGGCGTAGCGCCGGGCGGCATCCAGGCCCAGCACCGACACGTAGGTCGGCTTGTTGGCTTCGGCATCCTTGCCTGCCGTCTTGCCCAGAGTGGCCGACGACTGCGTGGCGTCCAGGATGTCGTCGACCACCTGAAAGGCCAGCCCGATGCTCCAACCGTAGTCAGACAGGGCCCGCCAGGCAACATCGTTCGTGCGTCCGCAGGCCGCGCCCATCTGCACGCTGGCGCGCAGCAGCGCCCCGGTCTTGCGGCGGTGCATGTCGCGCAGGCAGGCCTCGTCCAAGGCCCTGCCGACGCTGGCCAGGTCGATCGCCTGCCCGCCGGCCATGCCCTCGCAGCCCGCGGCGCGTGCGAGCAGCCGGCACAGACGGGCCTGCAGCGCGCCCGGCACCACGCCCTCCTCGGGCGTGAGGATCTCGAAAGCCAACGCCTGCATCGCGTCGCCCGTCAGCATCGCCTGGGCTTCGCCGAACTTGACGTGCACCGTGGGCTTGCCCCGCCGCAGCACGTCGTTGTCCATGCACGGCATGTCGTCGTGCACGAGGGAATAGGCGTGGATCAGCTCCACCGCGCAGGCAGCGCGCAAGGCGGCTTCGGGGTGGCCGTCCACGGCTGCCGCGGCGGCCAACACCAGCAAGGGGCGCAGGCGCTTGCCCCCGCCGAGCACGGCGTAGCGCATCGCCTCGCCGAGGCCCGCGGGAGCGTCGGCCGGCACCCAGGCCGACAACGCCTCCTCCACGCGCTGGAGTTCGCGCTGCATCCACGCCTCGAAACGGGCGGCAGAGGTGGTCATTCGGGTTGGATCCATGGCTTGAGCTGCCCTTCCTCCAGCACTTTCACCTGCTGCTCCACGGCTTCCAGCCGGGCGCGGCAGTAGGCAAGCAGCTGGGCGCCGCGCTGATAGCTCTGCAACAGCCGGTCCAGCGGCAGCTGGCCGGACTCGAGCTCGTAGACCAGCCGCTCCAGCTCGGCCAGGGCGTCTTCATAGCTGGCCGGCTCGGCCGCAGCGGTCTCCACGGAAGGAACGGGCGTGCTCTTGGGCATGGCGTGCGGATGAAACTTTGCATTGTAGTCAGGGGTCTACCCGAGGTCCCCCTGCACACGGTGACCTGATTCACCGGATGAGCCACCTGGAGTTGAGGTTTCTCAAGGCAGGCCCGCGCGGCGCGCTTAGAATGGCGGGTTTACCCTGAGCGTCGGCGGAGCGTTCTTGCGCGCGAAGGAGGTGATTGCGCCCGCCTTCGGCTTCGGGGGAGATGAGCCCACCGCGGGTGGTGGTTGACATTGGTTTTTGGAGATCCTGGGGATCATGTCAGACCTGAGCCTTGCCCTTCAGCAAAGCCACACGCAACTGCCGGTCTCGGCCTACTTCGACGGCGAACTGTTCCGCCGCGAGATGGAGCTCATCTTCCATGGCGGGCCCCGCTACCTGGGGCACGAGCTGGCGGTGCCCCAGGTGGGAGATTACTACGCCCTGCCGCAGGAAGGCGAAGGCCGCGCCCTGGTGCGCACGCCCGAGGGCGTGCAGCTCATCTCCAACGTCTGCCGTCACCGGCAGGCGGTGATGCTGCGCGGGCGCGGCAACACCAAGAGCAACATCGTCTGCCCGCTGCACCGCTGGACGTACGGGCTGGATGGCCAGCTCATCGGCGCCCCGCACTTCCCGAACGATCCGTGCCTGAACCTCAACAACTACAAGGTCCGCACCTGGAACGGGCTGGTCTTCGAGGACAACGGGCGCGACATCGCGGCCGACCTGGCCCGACTGGGCCCGAGGGCCGAGCTCGACTTCACGGGCTTCGTGCTGGACAAGGTCGAGCTGCACGAGTGCGACTACAACTGGAAGACCTTCATCGAGGTGTACCTCGAGGACTACCACGTCGGCCCGTTCCACCCCGGCCTCGGCAACTTCGTGACCTGCGACGACCTGCGCTGGGAGTTCGGCCGCGAGTACTCGGTACAGACGGTCGGCATCAACAGCGCCCTGCGCAAGCCGGGCTCCGAGACGTACCGCAAGTGGCACGAGGCGGTACTGCGCTACAACAACGGCGAGCTGCCCAAGCACGGCGCCATCTGGCTCACGTACTACCCGAACATCATGATCGAGTGGTACCCGCACGTCCTGGTGATCTCGACGCTGTTCCCCAAGGGTCCGCAGAAGACGCTCAACCTGGTCGAGTTCTACTACCCCGAGGAGATCGCCGCGTTCGAGCGCGAGTTCGTCGAAGCCGAGCAAGCCGCCTACATGGAGACCTGCGTCGAGGACGACGAGATCGCCCTGCGCATGGACTGGGGCCGCAAGGCGCTGATGGAGCGAGGCGACAACGAGGTCGGCCCGTACCAGAGCCCCATGGAAGACGGCATGCAGCACTTCCATGAGTGGTACCGGCGGGTGATGAACTTCACCGGCTGAGATCACCCCGGCCGGTATCGTCCGGCCGCACAGCCTCCCCCCGTCACCGCCCGGCCCCGTGCCGGGCGGCTCACTGGGGGCCACCGCGCGGCCCTTTGACGCACAATGCCGTGCGTGTCACCCCCGCCACCCGTTCCCACCGTGACCGACGCCGCGGTCACCACGCAGCGGCGCTCGCTCAGCCGCACCTTGCCGATCGTGGTGCTGCTGTTCACGGTGGTGCCTTTGCTCGTCGCAGGGCTGCTGTCGCTGGCCGACAGCGCCCAGCGGCTGCGCCGCGACCAGGCCGAGCGCACGCGCCAGACGGTGGAACTGCTGGCCGCGCGGGTCGACCAGCTGGCCAAGTCGGCCCAGCGCACCGCGGCGAGCATCGCCGTGTCCCCGCCGGTGGCGGCCCTGCCGGCCGACGAGCAGGCCGTCTCGCGCCTGCGCGAAGAACTCACCGTGGTGCTGGCGAGCCACCCGGAGCTGGACCATGCGACCGTCGTCGACGCCGCGGGGCGCGTCGTCGCCCAGGCGCTGCGAGGCGGCGCCCCTGCCCCCACGGCCGCGCCCTCGCCCGGCGCCGCGGCCGATGCGCCCCCCGGGCCCCTCGGGGGGCCCACGGCGTCTGCGGGCGAGGCAGGCCGCGGTTGGCGGTTGCGGCCTGCGTTGTCCGGCATGGATCTGGTCTACCCGGCCGTCGGCGGCTCGTCGGTCATCGTGGGGCTGCCCGCCGATGCGCTGCACGAGAGCATGCGGCCGGCCGCGTCGCAGGTGGAGGCGCGGCTGCTCGACCGCGCCGGGGAGCCCATCGCCCGCACCGGCCCGGAGCAGGCGGTGGACGAACAGGACGCGGTGGTGGCCGAGGCACCGGTCGCAGAGACGGGCTGGACCGTGCGGCTCGCCGAACCGCTCACGGGGTACCGCGCAGCGTTGCGTGAGGAGTTCCTGCGGTTCGGGGCCTTGGCGCTCGCCGTCTCGGTGCTCAGTGCCTGGGCGGCGTGGCGCTTCGCGCGCGGGCTGGCCGCCGACGTGCGCCAGGTGGCTCGCGCAGCCCGGGCGATCCTGCGAGGCCATTACCTCAATGCCCACGTCCAACTGCAGCGCGACGATGAACTGGGGGTGCTGGCCGACTCCTTTAACCACATGAGCCGCGAACTCGAAACGCGCGAACGCGAGCGCGACGTGTTCGGCCGGCTGGTGTCGCCCGAAGTGCGGGACCAGCTGCTGCAAGGCGAGTTGATGCTGGGCGGCCACGAGGTGGAAGTGACTGTGTTGCTCAGCGACATCCGCGGCTTCACGCAGCTGTGCGAGCGGATGCAGCCGCGCGACGTGGTGCTGACCCTCAACGAGTACTTGACCCGCATGACCGACGCGGTGCAGCGCTACGGCGGCTACATCAACAACTTCATGGGAGATGCGATGGTGGTGGTCTTCGGGGCACCCAAGCCGGACCCGCACCGGGTCGAGCGGGCGCTCTACGCGGCGGTCGCCATGCAGCGCGCGCTCGCGGACTTCAACGCCGAGCGCGTGGCCTACGGCGCGCCGCGCTTGCGCATGGGCATCGGCCTGGCTAGCGGCACCGCGCTCGCCGGGCAGATCGGCTCGCCCGAACGCTGCATCTACACCGTCATCGGCGACACGGTGAACATCGCCGCCCGGCTGGAGGGCTTGTCCAAGGAGCACCCGCGCATGATCGCCTTCGTCAACGAGGCCACCCGGGCCCTGCTGCCCGCCCCGTTGGCGCAGCTCTTGGTGCCGATGGGCGAGCAGCAGCTCAAGGGCCGGGGCCAGGGCGTGGCGGTGTACGCACTGCCCGTGGAGGCCGACCTGCCGCCCGCAGGCGCGCACCTGCTGCGCGAGGACACCGCTCTGGAGCCGGTCTGATGGCGCCTTCGCTGATGATGGTAGTTGCGTCGCTGCTCTTCGCGACGATGGGGGTATGCGTCAAGTACGCGTCGGCGCACTATTCGGCCGCCGAGATCGTGTTCTACCGCGGCTTGGTCGGCGCGACGATCATCGGCGTGCTGGTGCTGCGCCGGGGCGGCACGCTGCGCACGCAGGTGCCGGCGATGCACTTCTGGCGCAGCATCTCGGGCGTCGCGGCGCTGTGCATGTGGTTCTATGCGATCGGCAACCTGCCTCTGGCCACGGCGATGACCCTCAACTACATGTCGTCGGTGTGGATGGCGCTGTTCCTGCTCGGCGGAGCCATCCTGCTGGGCGGCGCGCGGATCGACACCCGGCTCGTGGCCACCGTGCTCACCGGCTTCGCCGGCGTGGCGCTCATCCTGCGTCCGACGATCGAGCAGGACCAGCTGTGGCATGGGCTCATCGGCCTGCTCTCCGGCATGCTGAGCGCGACCGCCTACCTGCAGGTGACGGCGCTCGGGCGCGCGGGCGAGCCCGAGTACCGCGTGGTGTTCTACTTCTCGCTCGGCGGAATGTGCGCAGGCTTTCTGCTCGCCCTGGGCACGGGCCTGCATGCCCACACCGGGCAAGGCCTCGCGCTGCTGCTCGCGGTGGGGCTGCTGGCCACGGTGGCCCAGCTGCTGATGACCCGGGCCTACGCCAAAGGCCGTACGCTGGTCAACGCGAGCCTGCAGTACCTGGGCATCGTCTTCGCCTTCCTCTACGGCGTCGTGCTGTTCGACGACCCGGTCACGTGGATGGCCCTGGCCGGCATGGCGCTCATCGTGGCGGCCGGCATGGCGGCCACCTTCTTGCGCTCGCGCGCGGCGCCCGCCACGGCCGACGGCGCCAACCCCACATGAGGACCCAATCCATGCAGCCCTACACGACCCTGATCCAGGCCGCCGAACTTCGGCGCCTGCTCGAGCACGGTGGGACGCCCATCGTGATCCTGGACGCGAGCTTCGACCTCGCCGACCCGACGGCCGGCCGTCGTGCCTACGAGGAGGGCCACCTGCCGGGCGCACGCTACGTCCACCTCGATGAGGACCTCTCGGGCACCAAGACCGGCCGCAACGGACGACACCCCCTGCCCTCCCGAGAAGACTTCGCGCGCCGCGCGGCCCGCCTGGGCATCACGCCGGCCACGCAGGTCGTCGTCTACGACCGCCAGGGGGCGAGCTTCTGCGCGCGTGCCTGGTGGATGCTGAAATGGCTCGGCCACGACGCCGTGGCGGTGCTCGACGGCGGCGTCCAAGCCTGGTTGGAAGCAGGCGGCACGCTGGCGCGCGAGGCGCCGATGCCGGTCGCAGACGAAGCCCTCGACCCGCCCCCCTACCCCTTGCGCGACCCACGACTGCCATGGATCGACGTGGAGGGCCTGGAAGCCGCGCTGGCCGCCGGTGGCACGCAAGTCGTCGATGCCCGGGCTCCGGAGCGTTACCGGGGCGACGTCGAGCCGCTGGACCCCGTGGCGGGGCACATCCCCGGCGCGGTCAACCGCTTCTTCCGGGACAACCTCGCAGAGGACGGGCGCTTTCGGACGCCCGAGGAGCTGCGCGCCGCGTTCCAGACGCTGCTCGGCGACCGCGCGCCGGCGGACGTGGTGCACCAGTGCGGCTCGGGCGTCACCGCCTGCCACAACGTGCTGGCGATGGAGGTGGCGGGCCTCGCGGGCTCGCGCCTGTATCCCGGCTCGTGGAGCGAATGGTGCGCCGATCCGCGGCGCCCCGTGGCCGTGGGCTGATCGCCGGCACCGTGGTGCGCCGGTTCGAGGGCGCGGCAAGGGGTCTTGCCGGCCTTGCAGCGGCCGCGGGGTTGCGCCGGCCGCCTGATTTGGATCAAGATGGGTCGCGCACGAGCATGCACGATGCTCGCAACCCCGATTCGAAACCCTGAGGAGGTACGGCATGTACAAGCGCATCCTGGTTCCCACCGATGGCTCCGACATCACGCAGCGCGCGGTGCAGTCGGCCATCTCGCTCGCCAAGCTGACCGGCGCGCAGATCTTCACCATCAGCGTGAAGGACCCCTACCCCTACAGTGCGATTTCGGAGATCCAGCCCACGCTGCCGCAGGAGTTCCTGGACGCGCAGGAGCGCGTGGCCACGCGCAACGTCAGCGCCGTGAAGGAGGCGTGCGCCGCCGCCGGGGTCGAATGCACGGCGCACACCGTCGAGTCGGTGAGCGTGTGGGAAGCGATCGTGGACCACGCCAAGAAGCAGCAGTGCGACCTCATCGTGATGGCCTCGCATGGCCGGCGCGGCGTGCAGGCCCTGCTCCTGGGCAGCGAGACCAACCGGGTGCTCACGCACAGCCCGGTGCCGGTGCTCGTGGTCCGCTGAGCGCATCCCCGAGCGTCGGGAGCCGCCCGCCTCAGTGCGGGCGGGTCTGCTCGGCTCAGTGGTCGTGAAACGGCCCCATCACGCCGATGACCACCATGAGCCCGATGCCCAGCCAGAAGAGCTGCGCGAAGGTTTCCTTCAGCGAGAGCCGCCGCTGCAGCTGCGGGATGAGGTCGGCCACGGCGACGTAGATGAAGCTCGACGAGGCGACGACCAGCAGGTAGGGAAAGAACTCCTCGAACTTGCCCACCAGCAAGTAGCCCAGCACGCCTCCGACGACGGAAGCCAGGCCCGACAGGGCGTTGTAGAGCAGCGCCCTGGCGCGTGAGAACCCCGCGTTGAGCAGCACGATGTAGTCGCCCACCTCCTGCGGGATCTCGTGGGCGATGACGGCCAGCGAGGTCACCACGCCGAGCGACACGTCGGTCAGGAAGGCCGCGGCGATGATGAGGCCGTCGCAGAAGTTGTGGATGCTGTCACCCACGAGCACCGACCAGCCGCCCCGGCCGGCTTGTTCGTGGTCGAAGCCGTGGTGATGGTGATGTCCGTCTTCCTCGTGGTGGTGCCCGTGCCGGTAGAGCTCCGCCTTTTCGAGCAGGAAGAAGAACATCAGTCCGCCCAGCAAGGTGAGGAAGAGCGTGTGCGCATCCACACCGCCTTCCTCGAAGGCCTCGGGCAGCACATGGAGCAGCGCGGTGCCCAGCAACACGCCCGCCGACAGACTCACCAGGTGCTTGACGAGGCGACTGAGAACGGCCAAGGTCAGGCTGGCCGCGATCAGCACCGACAGCGCACCCCCGAGAAACGTTGCCAGAACGATGTAAGTCAGGGTCATCACGAGTCAACAAAAAGGCCGCGCATCCTGCGCGGCCCTCGATGGAAAACGACCCGGGGGTCTTGGGCTCAAGCGACGCCGTGCTGCTTGAACCACGCGAGACACCGCTTCCAGCCGTCTTCCGCCGCCTCCTTGCGGTAGGAGGGACGGTAGTCGGCATGGAAGGCGTGCGGCGCGTCGGGGTAGATGTGGAACTGCGACCGCCGCGCCGCCTCGCTGCCCTGGGCCAAGGCCGCCTTCATCTTATCAACCGTGTCAAGCGGAATGCCGCTGTCCTGGCCGCCGTACAACCCCAGCACGGGGGCCTTGAGCCGCCCGGCCACGTCCACCGGGTGGCGCGGCGTGAGCTCGGTCTGATTGCCCACGAGACGGCCGTACCACGCCACCCCGGCCTTCACCGGCCCGTGCGCGGCATACAGCCAGGTGATGCGGCCGCCCCAGCAGAACCCGGTGATGCCCACGCGGCTGGCGTCTGCGCCGTTGGAGCGGGCCCAGGCCACGGTCGCGTCGAGGTCGCCCATCACCTGCGCATCGGGCACCTTGGAGATCACCTCGGCCTGCAGCTTCGCGATCTCGCCATACGACTGCGGATCGCCCTGGCGCACGAACAGCTCCGGGGCGATGGCCAGATAGCCGAGCTTGGCGAAGCGCCGCGTGATGTCCGCGATGTACTCGTGCACGCCGAAGATCTCGGAGACGACGAGGATCACCGGGTAGGTGCCTTCGCCAGCGGGCTTGGCGCGGTAGGCGGGCATCTTGAAGTCGCCGACCGGAATCGTCACTTCGCCCGCCTCCAACCCCTGCGCGTCCGTCTTGATGGCCTGGGCAGCGACGGGCAGCACGGCCGCGGCAAAGCCACTGCCCAGTGCCGTCTTGACGAAGCCGCGCCGCGAGTAGTCGCGGCCCGGCAGCAGGCTCTGCATGTCACTTTCCATGTCCTTCAAGGCGTCTTTGTTCATCGTCGCGATCTCCTGGAGGTCCCACGCGCTTGGGGGGTGGAGCCCGGCCTGCGCGCGAGCGGCCGGGGCGTTGCGAAGCCTACACGAGAGCCGGGCGGCTCGCAGTCCTGTCCACGTCCTGTCACGGGGGGCGGCGGGTTTTGCAGGGACAATCCGCGCATGCGTGGACCCGACACCGCCCTGCTCGCACGCGAGCCGGCCCCATTGCTGGCGGCCATCGACCTTGGATCGAACAGCTTTCGACTGGAGATCGCCCAGATCCAGCGAGGCCGCTACAAGCGGCTGGACTACCTGAAAGAAACCGTGCGACTGGGTGGCGGCCTGGACGCCCAGGGCATGCTCACCGAGGATGCGACGCAGCGCGGACTCGCCTGTCTCGCCCGCTTCGCGGAGCGCCTCAAGGGCTTGTCCGCCACCCATGTGCGGGCCGTCGCGACGCAGACGCTGCGCGAGGCGCGCAATCGCGACGCCTTCCTCTCGCGCGCCCAAGCCGTCCTCGGCCACCCGATCGAAGTCATCTCCGGGCGCGAAGAGGCCCGTCTCATCTACGCCGGCGTGGCTCGGCTGCTGCCGCCCTCGCCCGGGCGGCGGCTGGTGGTCGACATCGGCGGGCGCTCGACGGAGATGATCCTCGGTGAGGGGCGCACACCGCTGGTGGCCGAGTCGTTCCAGGTGGGCAGCGTGGGCTTGTCGCTGCGGTACTTCGCCGATGGGCGCCTGACGCCCGAAGCCTTTCGCGCGGCGCAGGTGGCCGCGGGCGCCGAGTTGGAGGAAGCGCTGGAGACTTTCGCGCCGCGGCATTGGCGGCACGCCTTCGGCTCCTCGGGCACCGTCGGGGCGGTTTCGCAGGTGCTTGCGGCCTGCGGCGTGACGGACGGGACGGTGACCCCCGAGGGTTTGAGGTGGTGCATCGACCAGTGCCTCAAGGCGGGCCGCGTCGAGGCGCTGGACCTGCCCGGCCTGAAGGATGACCGCCGCCCGGTGATCGGTGGTGGTTTGTCGCTCCTCTACACGCTGGCGATCCAGTTCGGGCTGGATGCCCTCGTGCCGGCCCGCGGTGCGCTGCGTCAGGGCGTGATCTTCGACCTGGACGAGAGGCTGCACGCGGCACGGGCCGGGGCCCATGTGCATGACATGCGTGACGAGTCGGTGCGGCAGTTGCAGGAGCGATTCCATGCGGACCTCGCGCAGGCCGAACGCGTCCGCGAGGTGGCGCTCGCGCTGTACGACCGCCTCGAGGGGCCGGCCGGGGAGGCGCGGCGCGAGCTCGAGTGGGCGGCCCAACTGCACGAGGTGGGCATGAGCGTCTCGCACCATGACCATCACCGCCACAGCGCCTACCTCCTGGCCCACGTGGACGCAGCGGGTTTTTCTCAGTCGCAGCAGCGCCGGCTGGCCGCGCTGGTGCTGGGGCAGCGCGGCGGGCTGCGCAAGGTGGAGGCGTCGCTGCCCGACGAGACCTTCGTCTTGCAGCTGGTGAGCCTGCGCCTGGCGGTGCTGCTGTGCCACGCGCGCCAGGCACCCGAGCTGAAGGCGCTCACCCTTCAGCGCGAGGGCCGCAAGCTGCGACTCGTGCCCGAGCCTGCGTGGGCGCAGCGCCATCCGCGCACGCTCTATCTGCTGCAGCAGGAGCGCGAAGCCTGGGAGCGGGTCGGCGCGCTCGTGCTCGAAGTGCCGCTCCCGCTCTGACGCCGGCGGGTGCCCGGCCGCAGTGGCAGGAGGCTAGAGCAGGTCCGGCGCCTGCACGGCCTGCAGCGTGACCTCGGCGAGGCCGTCGCGCACGCGATGCCGCAACCACCACACGGCCCCCTTCTTCACCGACCAGTGTTCGTCCAACCCGGCGAGCAGGTGGGCCGCCACCAGTCCGAGCGTGGGCTGGTGACCGACGATCAGCACCGGTTCGGAGGCGTCCGGCCAGCGGGCCGCCTGCAGGACGTCCTCCACCGTCGCGCCCGGCGCGAGCGAGGCCACCACCTTGTAGGGCCTGCCCAGCGCCTCCGCCGTCTGCCGGGTGCGGCGCGCGGGGCTGACCAGCACGCGCGTCGAGGCGGCGATGCGGCGGTTGATCCATTCCGCCATCCGCTGTGCCTGGCGCTCGCCCTTGGCCGTCAAGGCCCGCTCCAGGTCCAGCGGGTACGGGTCGGCGCCTGCGGCCACGTCCTCGGGACGCAGCATCTCGGCCTCGGCATGTCGCCACAAGATCAGGTCCATGTCACTGCCCCCGCGTGGCTGGTGGCTCAGGGGGCCGCATAGCGCGCCAGCAGAGCTTGCTGGGCGCTGGGCCCGTCCTCGGCCACACGCACGTAGTGTCCGTCGCTTGCCAATTCCCAGGCGTCCATACGGTCGTGCAGATAGGGCACCAGGCACTCGTCGATGACCCGTTGGCGCAGCCGTGCCTCGCGCACCGGCCAAGCCACCTCGATGCGCCGGAACATGTTGCGGCTCATCCAGTCTGCACTCGAGAGATAGAGCACTTCCTGTGCCTCGGTGTCGCCCCAGCGGAAGTAGATGACGCGCGTGTGCTCCAGGAACCGCCCGACGATCGAGCGCACCCGGATGCGCTCGGTCCAGCGGGGCACGCCGGGGGGCAGCATGCACGCGCCGCGCACCAAGAGGTCGATGCGGGCGCCGGCCTGCGCGGCGCGCACGAGGGCCTCGATCAGCGGGACGTCGGTCAATGCGTTGACCTTGAGCACGATGCGCGCCGGGCGCCCGGCGGCCGCCGCTTCGGCGACCTGGTCGATGTGGCGCAGCATCTGCTTGTGCAGCGTGAACGGGGCGAGCAACAGGTGCCTCGGGGGGCGCACCTTGGTGAGGCTGGCCAGCTGCTGGAACACGGTGTCCGCGTCGGCCGTGAGCTCGGGGTCGGCAGTCAGGTGGCCGATGTCGGTGTAAAGCCGCGCCGTCTTGGGGTTGTAGTTGCCGGTGGACAAGTGCGCATAGCGGCGCAACCGCCCGCCCTCGCGCCGGGTGACGAGCAGCAGCTTGGCATGCGTCTTGAGCCCGACGATGCCGTACACCACCTGCGCGCCGACTGCCTCGAGCTGCTCGGCCCAGTTGATGTTGGCCTCCTCGTCGAAGCGTGCTTTGAGCTCCACGACGGCCGTGACCTCCTTGCCGCGGCGGGCGGCCTCCAGCAGCAAGTCCATCAGCACCGACTGCGCCCCGGTGCGGTAGATGGTCTGCTTGATGGCGAGTACGTCCGGGTCGTGCACCGCTTCGCGCAGCAGCTGCACCACGGGCTCGAACGACTCGAAGGGATGGTGCAGGAGCACGTCGCCTTCGCGCAGGCGCTGGAACATGCTGACCCCGCGCGGCAAGGCCGCGGGCCACGCGGGCTCGTAGGACGGATAGCGCAAATGCGGCGCGTCGGCCTGCTCGATGAGCTGGTCGAGCCGCACCAGGTTGACCGGCCCGTTGACCCGGTACAGCGCCTGCGGCGGCAGGCCGAACTGTTGCAGCAGGAAGGAGGACAGCTCCTCGGGGCAGGTACGCACCACCTCGAGCCGGATCGCCTGGCCGAAGTGCCGGGTGGTCAGCGACGTGCGCAAGGCTTGGCGCAGGTTGGTGACGTCCTGCTCGTCGACCGCGAGGTCCGAGTCGCGGGTGACACGGAACTGCGAGAACGCCTCCACGGTGCGGCCCGGAAAGAGCTCCTCCAGGTGGGCACGGATCACGCTGGACAGCAGCACGAAGGCCTGCTGTCCGGGGGCCAGTTCATCGGGCAGACGGATCACGCGCGGCAGCACGCGGGGCACCTTGACGATGGCGATGGAGTTCTCGCGCCCGAACGCGTCCTTGCCGCCCAGCTTGACGATGAAGTTGAGTGACTTGTTGGCGACTTGTGGAAACGGATGCGACGGGTCCAGCCCGACGGGCACCAGCAGCGGTCGCACCTGCCGCTGGAAGAAGTGGTCCACCCAACGCCGCTGCTGCAGATTGCGCTCGGCATGGTTGAGGACGACGATGCCTTCGAGCTCGAGCGCCGGCATGACCTCGTCGTTGAAGACGGCGTACTGCCGGTCGATCAGATCGTGCGCCGCCGCAGCCACCTCGGCGAGGTCGCGCGCCGAGACCGCCGCCCCCGGCTGGCGGGACGCCTCCAGGTAGTCGCCGAAGCGCACTTCGAAGAACTCGTCGAGGTTGGACGAGACGATGCAGATGTAGCGCAGGCGCTCGAGCAGCGGCACGTCGGGGCGCCTCGCCTGCGCGAGCACGCGGTGATTGAATTCCAGGATCGCGCGCTCACGGTTGAGCAGCGCAAGCCCTGCGCGGGGCGCATGCACCTCAGCAGTCATGGAAATTCAGTATATGACCGGGTCGTGACAGTTCGACGACAGCCGGTTTCCACGCGTGGCGGGGCCGGCGAGGTCGATACACGCGGTCATCGTCGCGCCCCGAACGTGCCGGGCGCTCGGGACTTGGATGGCGTCGGAGCCTCGACGCTCAGACCCCTTCGGCCGTCAGCGCCTCGCGCACCGCAGCGACCTGCCGGCGCGAGACTGCCAGCCACTCGTCGGTGCCTTCGATGCGCACGGCCCAGCCTTCCCTGCCTGCCTCCTCGTCGCCCGGCACTGCCCGGCGCTCGAGCGCGCGCACGGCGCGGCGGGCGACCAGTGCGTTGCGGTGCACCCGCAGGAAGCGTTCGCCCAGCCGCTCTTCCAGTTCGGAGAGCGATTCGTCGAGCACGTAGGTGTGGCGCGCGGTGCGCAAGGTCACGTACTTGAGCTCGGCCTTGAGGTAGAGAACCTCCGAGACCGGGACACGGGTGACGCGGCCGCGGTCGTTGACGACCAGCACCGGCTCCGCATCGGCCGCGGCACCGCGAGCCCTGAGCCGGTCGTGCGCCCGGTGCAAGGCGGCCTGCAATCGCTCGCGCCGCACCGGTTTCGTGAGGTAGTCGACGGCCTCGAGGTCGAAGGCGCTGACGGCATGCTCGGGGTGGGCCGTGACGAAGACCACCGCCGGCGGCTGTTCGTGGCGGCGCAGCTCGCTCGCCAGCCTCAGGCCATCGGCCCCGGGCATCTGCACGTCCAGCAGCACGAGGTCGCAGCGTTCCTGTGCCAGCCAGCTCAGCGCCTGCACCGCATTGGCCGCTTCGCCGACGACCTGCGCGCCCGGCTCTTCGCACTCATGCACGAGGCTGCGCAGCCGCAGCCGCGCGAGCTCCTCGTCGTCCACGATCAACACCCTCAGCGTCATCTAGAGCCTCCGACCCGTTCTTCTCTTCTCTCTTGTCAGGACTTCAGCGGCACGACGACATGGACGCGCCACGTATCGCGCTCCGGCCCGGCCGAGAATTGGGCGGCCACATCATGCATCAGCCGCAGGCGCTCCTTCACATTGCGCAGCGCCATGCCGTGGCCGGGCGGGGCCGCCTGGCCCGCGGGCGGCAGGGAGTTGCTCACCGAGATGAGCGCCTGCCCGCCGCGCACTGCCGTGCGCACCCGCACCCACCCTCCTTGGGGTGCCGGTTCGATCCCGTGCCGCACCGCATTCTCCACGAGCGGTTGCAACAGCAGCGGAGGCACGCGGGCCTCGCCGGCACGGGCGTCGAGCTCCCAGGTGACCTTGAGCCGCTCGCCGAAGCGGATCTGCTCGATCGCCAGATACCGCTGGGCGAGCTCCACCTCCTCCGCCAGCGTCACGGACGAGCCGGACTCGATCAGCGCGACCCGGAACAGCTCGGACAGATCCTCGAGCACGGCCTCGGCACGCGCCGGATCGATCCGCACCAGCGCGATCGCCGTGTTCAGCGTATTGAACAGGAAATGCGGCCGGATGCGCGACTGGAGCTCGGCCAGCCGGGCGGCCGTGACCGCCGGCAGCTGGCTGCGGGCGCGCAGGCGCAAGGCGTAGAAGAGCGCCGCGGCCAGCGCGGCGCCGGCGACGAGCGGTGCCCCGTCCAGCCCCATGTGCGGCGTGGCCAGGCCGGTCAAGCCCACCTGCCACATGCCGTAGGCCCCGGCGAGCGCTCCCAACCCCGTCACCAGGACCCACTGCCCTACGTCCGTCATGCGGACGATCCAGCGGCGCAGCGCACACACCACCACGAGCCAGGCGAGCGTGCCCGGCAGCGCCACCGCCGTGGCCGAGGCAAAACGCAGCAGCCAGTCCTGCCCGTCCACCGCCGCCAGGCCCAGCCCCACCGCCAGCACGCCGTGGACGAACAGCACAGCGCGCAGCACCACGCCGATCTGGCAGGTCTCGAGCGCGGAGGTAGGCCGCCGGCCGCCCGCTGCGGGGCCTGCGACGTGATCGAAGATCGTCGTGGTGCCGAACTGGCTGGGCGACGTGAGGCCCGAAGGGCGCGTCGGCGCGGGCGAAGGTCGCAAAGACGAGTCTCCTAGAATCCAGGGGTGGCGCTTTCGTGAAGAAGTGCCGGCCCGTCGACGTGGCGGCCCGGCACCCGGCGCCGCAGCGATTCTCCAAGACGGAAGCCGCCCCCGGCAAGCGCCGGGCTGCACGCTGTCGCCCGGCCCCTACCTCGCGTCCATCATGTCCGCCAATCAACTCGACAAGAAATCCGAAGCCTGGTCCGCCCTCTTCTCCGAGCCGATGAGCGATCTGGTCAAGCGCTACACCGCCAGCGTCTTCTTCGACAAGCGGCTGTGGAAGGCCGACATCCAGGGCTCGCTCGCGCACGCCGAGATGCTGGCGGCGCAGGGTGTCATCTCTCAGGACGACTGGGCGGCGATCCAGCGCGGCATGGCGCAGATCCGCGAGGAGATCGAGTCCGGCCGCTTCGACTGGAAGCTGGACCTGGAGGACGTGCACCTGAACATCGAGGCGCGCCTCACGCAACTGGTGGGCGACGCCGGCAAGCGCTTGCACACCGGCCGCTCGCGCAACGACCAGGTCGCCACCGACGTGCGGCTGTGGCTGCGCGAGGAGATCGACCTGATCGACGGGCTGCTGGGCGACCTGCAGAAAGCCTTGCTCGACCTGGCCGAGCGCCACGCGGAGGTGATCCTGCCGGGCTTCACGCACCTGCAGGTCGCGCAGCCGGTGAGCTTCGGCCACCACATGCTGGCCTATGTGGAAATGTTCGCGCGCGACGCCGAGCGCATGCGCGACGTGAGAAAGCGCGTGAATCGACTGCCGCTGGGTGCCGCGGCGCTGGCCGGCACCAGCTACCCGCTGGACCGCGAACGGGTGGCCCGCACGCTGGGCATGGAGGGCATCTGCCAGAACTCGCTGGACGCGGTGAGCGACCGCGACTTCGCGATCGAGTTCACGGCCGCCGCGTCGCTCGCGATGGTGCATGTGTCGCGGCTGTCGGAGGAGCTCATCCTCTGGATGAGCCAGAGCTTCGGCTTCATCGACATCGCGGACCGCTTCTGCACCGGCTCGTCGATCATGCCGCAGAAGAAGAACCCGGACGTGCCGGAGCTCGCCCGCGGCAAGACGGGCCGCGTGGTGGGCCACCTGATGGGCCTCATCACGCTGATGAAGGGCCAGCCCCTCGCCTACAACAAAGACAACCAGGAAGACAAGGAGCCGCTCTTCGACACGGTGGACACCCTCAAGGACACGCTGCGCATCTTCGCCGAGATGGTGGGCGGCATCACCGTGAAGCCCGAGGCGATGGAGCGCGCCGCCCTCAAGGGCTACGCCACTGCGACCGACCTGGCCGACTACCTCGTCAAGAAGGGCCTGCCCTTCCGCGACGCGCACGAGGTGGTGGCTCACGCGGTCAAGGACGCCATCGCTCGCGGGGTGGACCTCGCCGAGCTGCCACTGGCCACGTTGCAGGGCTACAGCGCCGCGATCGAGGACGACGTGTACCAGGTGCTCTCCCTGCGCGGCTCGCTGCAAGCGCGCGACATCCTCGGCGGCACGGCGCCCGCGCAGGTGCGGGCCCAGATCGCCCGGCACCGCGCGCGGCTGGCGGGCTGAGGCGCGTGTCCGGGGCGGTGGGCCGGCCCTGATCCACGTCAAGACCGGCCCCCTCGTCTGCGTCTAGTCTCGGGCCTTCCCGACCGGAGGCCCCGATGACTGCCGCAAGCTGGAGCGAAGACCTCGCCCTCGACAACCCCCGCATGGACACCACGCACGAGGAGTTCCTCGTGCTGCTCGAAAGCCTGCGAGACGCCGGCGAGGACGAGCGACTGGCGCGGCTGGACGACCTGATCGGCCACACCGAGGCGCACTTCGGCCAGGAAGACCGCTGGATGCGTGCCACCGGCTTTGCCCCGGGCAGCTGTCACGAGACGCAGCACGCCCAGGTGCTGGCCGTGCTGCGTGACCAGGCGGGCCGTGCGCGTCGCGGGGAGGCGGTCGATTTTTCGCGGCTGGCGCAGGAGCTGGGCATCTGGTTCGCCCACCATGTGCAGACGATGGACGCGGCCCTCGCCTTCCACTGCAGTCAGGTCGGCTTCGACACCAGCACGGAGAGCATCGACCCGCAGCGTGCACGGGCCGCGCTGCCCGAACAGCCCCTGACGCACTGCGGCGGCACCGCGTGCAGCTAGCGGGGCACGGGCACACAAGAGCATGGGCGTCGGGGCCCCGTGCCCTTCAGCCGTGCACGTGCACCCGCCCCTCGCGGCGCTCGTCGCGGGCATAGCGCAGCACCTGCCAGCCGCCGGAGATGCCCAGCGAGGCCATGAGGGTGGCCACCACCAGGTCGGGCCACGCCGTGCCGGTGCCGAACACGCCCAGCGCCGCGAGGACGATCGCGAGGTTGCCGAGCGCGTCGTTGCGTGAGCACAGCCACACCGAGCGGGCATTGGCGCTGCCGCCGCGGTAGCGGTAGAGCAGCGCCGCCACCGTCAGGTTGGCCGCGAAGGCCAGCAGGCCGATCCCGCCCATCGTGACGGGCTGCGGTGAGGACCCGGCCCACGCGGACCACGCCGCGCGGCCGAGCACGACGAGGCCGTAGCCGACCATCAGCGCACCCTTGACGCTCGCGAGCCGGGTGCTCCAGTGCGCCGCCATGCCGAGCACCAGGAGCGATGCCCCGTAGTTCAGTGCATCGGCCGCGAAATCCACCGCATCGGCCAGCAGGGAGGCCGAGTCGGCCGACAACCCGCCCGCGAGCTCGACGAAGAACATGGCGGCGTTGACGACGAGCGCCACCCAGAGCACCCGTCGCCAGCGGGGGTCCCGGGCTTCTTGTGCGCTGGACGGGCAGTGATCGTGACAGTGGGCGGACATCGCACTCCTTTCGTCGGGGTCGGGGTCAAGCAATTACAGTGATTGCAAACCCTGTAGCAACTCCAGAGTCAAGCGATGAAGATCGGCGATCTGGCCCGGCTGAGCGACACCCCGGTGGACACGGTGCGCTACTACGAGAAGGCCGGGCTCATGCCCGTGCCACCGCGCAGCGATGCGAACTACCGGCGCTACGACGACACCCACGTGGCCCGGCTGCGGTTCATCCGCCACTGCCGGGCGTTGGACCTCTCGCTCGACGAGATCCGCACGCTGCTGCGGGTGCGCGACGATCCGCAGTCGGACTGCGCCGACGCGAACGACCTGATCGACGAGCACCTCGTGCACGTGCGCCGGCGCATCGAGGAGCTGCGGCAGCTCGAGGCCCAGTTGCAGGACCTTCGCGCCGCCTGCGGGCCCGGGCACCGGGGCGGCGAATGCGGCATCCTGGCGCGGCTGGAAGACGAGCCCGCCCCCGCCGTGCCGCGAGAAGGGCCGGCCTGCGTGGCGACCTTGCACAAGCCTCGCTGAAGCCGGGTGGGCGGCCGCGGGCGGCGATCAAAAAGGGCCGCAGCGTGCGGCCCTTTCCAGCAAGGCGACGAGCGGGGATCAGTCGTCGCGCTTGACCTCGGTGGCGATGACGGTCGCACCGTCGGTGTGCAGCCGGCCCTTGACCTCGACCGCCAAGCTGTTGGCCAGGGCGCCGAAGCTCAGACCGTCCTTGTAGGTGGTGGTGCCGTCGACCCGCACCGCGACCCCGCGGACGACGAAGGTGGCGCTGCTGCCGGTGCCCGCAGTGAAGCCGCTGATCGCGCCGTGCAGCTCGATCTCGCGCTCGTCCTCGGACTCGTCGTCCTCGAACTCCACCTTCCGCGCGATGAGCACGCCGTTCTGGATCGAACCTTCGACTTCGACGCGCACCCCGGCGGCGAGCGTGCCGCTGCCTTCGAACGTGGCTCGGCTGGCGTCGACCCGCAGTCCGTTGACCGTGAAGTCGCCCGCACTCGTGTACGAGGTCACCACGCCCTCCACCTCGGCCTCGGCGTGGTCGTCATAGACCTTGCGCACGCGGATCTCGGTGGCCGTCCAGACGGCCGGCGCAGGCGAGTCGGCCCGGAGCTTCACGCGCACGAGACGGCCGTTGGCGAAGCCTTCGGGCAGCGCCCCGGTGTAGGTGAGGCTGGTGCCCCCGAGGGTGAACGTGGTGGTGCCGCCGGACGTGTTGGGGTTGCTCACGAACCCGGTGAGCTTGTAGAAGGCCGGCGCAGACGATTCAAGCTCCACCCGGGTCGCCACGATCGGCCCCGAGGCGCTCGGATAGCCGTACACCTCGACCACCCGGCCCTCCAGGTCTGCGGCAGCGACGGAGCCCAGATCGAGCACCGTGGAGGCCGTGAGCGTCACGGACTGGCCGAGGACGGTGAGCGAATTGCTGCTTGCGGCCGTCACCGGCCCCTTGACGACGCTGGACACCTCCACGTGGGAGGCCGTGCTGCGGGGCAACTCACCTGCGGCGCCCGGGGTCGGGGCCGTGCCTTGCACCTCCACCACCATGCCGAGCTTGAGCTGGCCCTTCAGGTCGTTGCCGTCGTCGTCTTGCACATGGGCGCTCGAGTCGTCGTAGCGCACACCATTGACGATGATGGAGCCGAAGCCGGAGATGCGCCCGACCGAGAAGGCGCCCGTGCCGCCGGTGTCCACGCCGCCCGAGCCGCCGCCGCAGGCGACGAGGCTGAAGGCGGCCACCAAGCCGGCGAGGCCGGCTCTCCACGCTCGCAGGGATCGCAATGAAAGAGGCGAGGACATCTCAGTTCTCCTGGTCGGACGGTGGTGAGGGGGGGTTCGAACCGGACGCGGCGGGCATGGCATCCGTGTAGGTGTACAGGCCGATGCGCAGGCGCTGGTCCTGTGCGCGGCCGGCGGCGCGGTCTTCTTCGATCAGGCGGGTGATGGCGGGCACGAGCGCCGTGAGCAGGGCCTGCCATTGCTCGGTGACGAGGCGGCGCACTTGTTCCAGGGACTCGCCGGACAACTCGTCGGCGAACAGCGCCTGCTCGAAGTGCCGTTTGCCGTCGGTGAGCACGTTGGCGACGGCCGCACTGAAGTGGTCGCCGACGTTGGCGCCCAGGAAGCCGAGCATGCGCACCAGATCGCCCTGCGGCACGTACGTCTCTCGCAGCAGGTGCACCGTCTCGCCGGCGGCGTCCAGCTCCGCCAGGCCCAGCCGGCACAGCTCCTCCAGCAGGCTGCGGGGATGCACGTCGCGTGTCACGGCCTGCGCCAGGCTTTCGAAGCTCGGGGCCGGCCCTTGGCGGGGCAAGGCCATGGGGCGCCCCTCGGGAGTGCGCAGTGCCGGGTCCGACAGCCAGCGGGTGAAGAGCTCGGTGGCGGGCGAGCGGCGGGGCGGGGGGTCGCCCTCGGGCCGCTGGAGGAGGCGCGTGACCTCGCGCCGGCTCAACCCGGTGGCCGCGCTGATGCGGCTGACCGCCCGTTGGGCGTGGCCCCCGTGGGCCTCGCGCCCTGCCTCGAGAAAGGCGAGCTTGAGCAGAGCCTCGGCCTGCGCATAGGGCAGGCCCTGGGCCACCGCCAGTCGGGCCAACGGCAGCAGCACGGCGCGCAGCGCGGCGTGCAGTTCACCGAGAGGCCCCTGGGCGTCGAGGTCCGACGCGAGGGCGGTGGGGTGCAGGCGGGTGTCCACGGAGGTCCAGTGCTAGGGTCTGGCCTCCAGTTTAAATGTGCAAGCTGCACATTTCAAGAGAAATGTGCGGGATGCACATTTTCGGGCCCGCACCGCCTTACCTGACCTCCAACTCGTAGGGCAGCGTCTGGGCGACCGCCCCTCCTTCTCGGGTGTACTGTGCGCGCAGGTTCATGACCCCGGTGCCCACGGCGCGGAAGCGCAGCACGTCGAAGCCGGAGCCGGGAGAAGCCGGGTCGGGCACGTGGCCCACGTGGGCGAGCGGCTGCAAGCCCGGGGGGGCATCGGCCACGCGCCAGCGCCACCCCTCCGCGGCCCGGGCCGGCAGGATCAGCGCCACCTCCTGCCCCGCCCGCACGGCATGGCGAACGAGCCTGTCGCCGGCCGTGAGCACCAAAGCCTGGGGCGGCAGGTCGTCCGGCACGCGCACCAGGCTGCGGGGCCATGCGGCGGGCAGCTCCTGCAGCTGGTGGTCCAGCGCACGCAGCACCCACGGCCCGGCCTGGCGGAAGCTGCGCATGCGGGCCGGCTGGTCGGGATCGGTCTGGATGACGACGGCCCGGGGATCGTCGGCCGCGCCGGAACCCAGGACCCAACTTCCCCGGTTCTCGGCCGCGGCGTCCTTCGGCGCCCCGAGCGGCTGCTGCGTCATGCGGTAGCCGGACGGCGTGCCGTCTGCGGCGCGCATCAGCCAGAGTTCGGTACGCAGCCCCGGGCACTCGGCACAGGGCAGCACGCCGACGTAGCGCAACGTGCCCGGTGGAGGGACTTCGGGCGCACGGGGGCTCGCGGCGCACCCGGCCAGCCCCAGGAGGGCGGCGGCCACGGCCGTGATCGACCAGCGTTGGATCATGGACACCTCTCTTGCAGCAGGGCGATTGCACCGGCGCGGCCAGACGGGCGCGGGGTCAGTCGCCCAGGGGCGAGACGCGGAACTCCTTGACCACGTCGAGCTTGCTCAGCATATCGGACAGGGCCGCCGCATTGGCCGCGCGGCCGCTGCGGATGACCATGCGGTACTCGAAGAAGCCGGCTTCCGCGTCCAGACGGTAGTTGAGCCGAGCAATCGAGAAGCCGAACTGCTCCAGCATCCGGCGCATCTCGGCTTCGCTGATGCTGGCCCCGCGCGCGAAACGCACGACGAAGTTCGCATAGAACTGGGTGGGGATGCTGTTCTCGATCCAGCGGAACAAGGACAGGGTGCCCAGCGTGAGCAGCGTGGCCACCACGGCCGGGAAGTAGAAGCCGATCCCGATCAACACGCCGAGCGCGGCCGTGACCCAGATCGAGGCGGCGGTGGTGAGGCCGCGCACGGACAGGCCCTCTTTCATGATGGTGCCGGCGCCGAGAAAGCCGATGCCCGTCATGATGCCCTGGGCCATGCGGGTCGGGTCGAGCGTGATGCGGCCCTGGCTGATGCCCGGAAACCAGCGCGTCTCGTAGACGGTGACGAGCATCAGCAGCGCCGTGGACAGGCACACGAGCGCGTGAGTGCGAAAGCCGGCGGGGCGGCCGTGATAGCTGCGTTCGAGGCCGATCGCGCCGCCGATGACGAGCGCGGCCAGGAGCCGGAGGGCCATCGCCAGGTGGTCGGGATCTCGAACGGTCTGGGTCAGTGTGTCGAGCATGGCATCGTGAGGGGCACCTGCTTGCAGGCGGTTCACCCGGCAAGCGACCTGCGCCGCCCCCGGGGCACGTCAGGGCGAATGGTGCACCCGGGGGCCCACAGCGGCAAAGGGCGTGCCCGCGGGCGTCTTGCCTGCTTCATGAACCCGTGGGATGCCGCCGCTGCGGGGTGTGCTCGAGCGGTGGGAGGCGGAGCATGGCGCGCAAGGCGGCCGCGTCGAACGGCGCGTGCACCTTCGCGTCGTTGTCGAAGTAGGCATAGACGTCGCGCGGACGGCGGTGTGGCTCGCGCGTGCCGTCGGCGAGGCGGGCGTCGCCGGGCTGGCTGCCCTCGTGCCACGCGCCGATGCGGCGGGCCCAGCCGCTCAACGCGGCGTCGGAGTACCCGCTGGCGTACAGATCCTCGTGCCCGTGCAGGCGCAGATACACGAAGTCGGCCGTCACGTCCTCGATGCAGGGCCACTTGCCGGCCGCGTCGGCCACGACCACCGCCACCCCGTGGCGCTGCAGCAGCTCGATGAAGCGAGGGGTGATGAAGCTCTCGTGCCGGACTTCGATCGCGTGGCGCCACGGGCGAGGGGCATCGACGGCCAAGGCGGTGCGGCCCTTCATGAACCCGCTGTCGCGCCGACGGGCCAGGGCCGCCGCCTCCTGCGAATCGCGCGGCAACAGCCGCAGGAAGCCGTCGATGCGCTCGGCGTCGAACTCGAAGTTCGGCGGCAGCTGCCACAGCAGCGGCCCCATCTTCTCGCGCAGCCGCAGCACGCCGGAGGCGAAGAAGTTGGCCAGCGCCCGTTCCACGTCGCGCAGCCGTTTCACGTGCGTGATGTAGCGCGGCGCCTTGACGGCGAGGACGAAGCCCGGGGGCGTCTGGGCATACCAGGCCTCGTAGTGTGGCGGGCGCAGCAAGCCGTAGAACGAGCCGTTGATCTCGATGGTGTCGAACGCGCGCGAGGCGAATGCGAGTTCGTCGCGCTGCGGCAACCCGAGCGGATAGAACACGCCGCGCCAGCCTTCGTAACGCCACCCGGAGATGCCGATGCGCACCGTCATGCCGAGACCCGGGCAAGAACGGTGCGCATCGCAAGACGCGGAAAGCGAGGAAGTGCCCCGGCCGGCCGGGGTTGATCGCGGGATCGCTGCCGCACCACGCCCCTAGACTGCCTCTCATCGCGCCAATATCGACACGACGAAGGAAAGCAAGAAGCATGGAGCGCATCAGCAGCACCGCGGCGACGCTGAAGGTAGATTGGGAATCCGGGATCGGCCGGGTCGAGGTGGAAACCGCTTTCGCGCAAGCTCCTGCCGGCCTGCGCCGCGACGCCCTGCGGGACTGGACCGACGAGCTCGATACGCTGCTGGAGCTTGCCGTCTCAGAACTGGAGCCGCACCGCCGCACCGAGGAGCTGCGATTGCAGCGCGAGCGCAACCTGCGCCGCCGCCTGATGTGCGAACGGCTCGAAGGCCAAACCATCGTGATGGCCGAGCCCCTGGTCAACGGCGACGTGATGCTGCACCTGGCCAACGGCGAAGCCGTGGTGCTCTACGCCTACGAAGAGGACGTCAAACTCGAACACGTCAACCCGGTGCGCGCACGCCGCCACGCCGAGCAGGCCGGCCTCGGCGACTACTACGTGCGCGAGGATGCGCCGCACACGGCATCGGGGGGATCGCAGCCGCCGGCACCTTCCTTCGCGGATTGACGCGGCCCGCGGGTTCGGCACGGCGCGTCGGTGCAAAGCGCCTCAGGGGACGGGCACGCAGTGGCCTCGCGGCGCAATTCCACTGCGTGTCCGCCTCGAATGACCTGTTAGACGTCGTTGACGACCTCAGCTCCTGCCGGAAGCGTTGCTTGCATAGCCGCGAGATACACGAGTCGTAGTCTCGCCGGCCAATCAGCGCGGTCGATCGCCCTTGGCGAGCGGGCTGGGCGTGAGGATTTTTCCAGCACAGCCGGGGCGCCGCCGGCCAGGAAGCGAGCACGCCACTTGCGAGCAGTGACCGCACTGGCGCCGTGCTTGTCGCCGGCCTCGGCTGGCGACAAACCTCTTTCGATCATGTCTTGGACAAGCTCCACGCGACGAAGGTACGTCAATCGGGCATTCTTATGGGTGTTCATCCGGTTCTGGTTTCGCAGTTGACTGGTGGTTTGGCGATCTCCAGTCTCTCAAAACCTCACCGGGTGAACACCCGAAACACCCTATTGAACCTTCACAGCCGGCTGCGCGCGACGCCTTCGGTGAGCAGTCGGTGAAGTGAGCATGCTGGTTTCGAGCTGCGTACACCAGGAGTCCCAGAGGCACTGTTCTGACCGTGTTACCACACAGTGCTTTGCAAGCTTCGGTCCGACGGCATTTAAGAGGTATGCGAAACGGGAGGCCGGACTCCCCTGTGGCACCTAACGTTGGACATATCGGTGGGCGCAGGCAAGCGAAGCTTGCCGGAGAACGTCCGCTCGATGGAGGTGTTAGTCCCCACCCCCGATGAAGAGCTTGGCGGCAAGACCAGCAATGGCAATTACCAGACTGTACACCGCAATGCGCCACCTCTGAAGCTCCCGTGATTGGCTCGCGCGTTCGGCCTGCAGCTTCTCCGCCGCTGGGAGCAGCATGCCAGGCTGGTACGGAAGGTAGTAGCACCGGCCCCGACGGTTCAACTTGGACACCTGTTCGATCTTTGACGATTCAGAACAACCTACCCCTTCGTCCCAGATTCCGCGGTGACAAGCCAGAGACTCGCTTTCGCGCTGCCAAGACAGATCGCCGGCTGCCGCACGCCGACGGGCTTCGCGGGGCACTTCAAGCGAGAAGGGCGCGGCACGCTCGGGGTAGTGCAACCGTATGAAGTAGTGACAAGACGAGCAGGTCTTCTTGAACATGTGATGGATCAACTGGGACCTAACACCTTCGTTAAGGAAGGTCTGCACAAAGCCCCCTGAAGCGTGCTTGCGCCCCGAGTGACTCGAAATCGAATGTCTGCGATGCCTGCTTCGGCCCCAATGCGCCAACACTCCCGCCGATTCGGCGGCCGTGGCGGCCCCGCAGGCCCATTTCGGGCGCACTCATGCCCCGGCTCCCAGGAGTTGGCGGCGCGCCAGCCACAGGTTGGCCAGCGCAAACAGCGTGTGCAGCTGCGCCGTGTTCTTGGCCAGGCCCCGGTAGCGCACCTTCACATGCCCGAACTGGCGCTTGACCACCCGGAAGGGATGCTCCACCTTGGCCCGGATGCGCGCCTTCAGCCGCTCGAGTTGCTCGGTCAGCCCTTCGATGGGATCGGTCTTGTCCAAGGCCCGCCGCTGGCCCGGCTTCATGGCGATGTGCCACGGCACTCCGGGCGGGGCGTCGGCTCGTTTGCCCGCGCCCTGGTAGCCCGCATCGGCAAACACGTCGCGCTCGTGCCCATGCAGCAGGCTGGCGGCCTCGACCACGTCGTTGACGTGCCCGCCGGTGCCGCGCACGGTGTACACCAGGCCCGAGTCGGCATCCACGCCGATGTGGCACTTCATGCCGAAGTACCACTGCTGGCCCTTGCGGCTTTGCTTCATCTCGGGATCACGCTGCCCCGAGGTGTTCTTGGTGGAGCTCGGGGCGGCGATCAGCGTGGCATCCACCACCGTGCCGCTCCTGAGCAGCAGCCCCTTGGCGCCCAGCAGGTCGTTGACGGTCTTCAGGATCTGGGCGGCCAGCTGGTGCTGTTCGAGCACGTGGCGGAACCTGAGGATGGTGCTCTCGTCGGGCAGCTGTTCGTCCCAGCCTTCCAGTCCGGCAAACTCGCGAAACAGCGGCGCGTCGTGCAGCGCCTCCTCCATGGCCGGGTCGCTCAGGTTGAACCACTGCTGCATGAAGCGGATGCGCAGCATGGTCTCCGGGGCAAACGGCGGGCGTCCGCGCCGGCCCTCGGGCAGGTAGGGCGACACCAGCGCCACCAGCTCGGCCCAGGGCACCACGCGTTCCATCTCTTCCAGAAACTCGCGCCGCCGCGTGCGCTTGGCCGTCATCCCCAGGCCCAGGCTGTGTTGCTTCATGGGCGATATGGTCTCAGCAGCTCATGCTCTTGCCAAGCACGGCGGGGGCGGATTTGTGCAGACCTTCCCTAGACCTTCGCCTTTTGGCGGCTTCGGGCTCGCGAAGCCAGCTCGAAGACGTCCGCTCGAAGGAGGGGTTAGGCTGCACTCGCTTCACCAATTGGCTCATTCTTCAACTTCTTGATCTCGTGCTCAGTGGTGTTCAACACGAGCGCGACTCGATAGTCAGAAAGACCTTGCTTCTTGAGGTGCGCGACAACCTCCCTTCGTATTGCGATCGCGTTCTTCTTGTCGTAGTAGTCCTGCATGATGTCGCCGCCCTGGAACACCACAGAGTTGAGGTTTTGGGGCACGGTCTGCCAGTACGTCGCGGTGTGGCACTTTGCTCCCCGAACAAAGTCATACCCGAGCAGCCTGCCGACAAGCCGCAAGAGGCTGTAAACAAGGGACCACTGAACTTCTTGCCTCGCGTCAACCGCTTCTCTGGCGGCTTCCAATTCGCCCAGCAGCATTTGCTTGTGGCGCTCAGTAGTGTCAAGCGCAGCTAGTTCTGACTCGATCTTGCTAAGCGCCTTGCGGAGCCACATAACTCGTGACTTTGCAATCTGCTGCTGGCCTTCGATGCACTTCGCCCGGTCTCCGAAGATCAGGCGAAATGTCATCTCGAATTCCATATCACGAGTCATACGAGACCTCCGTGGCGGCCTTGTGCGGCCTAACGTCGGAGTTGACCGGCACGCAGTGGCATTGCGTCGAGAAGCGTACGCTCACCAACACACTCGCGGCGCGATGCCGCTGCGTGTCCGTGTCGAAGGACCTGTTATACCGCATGCGCCTCTGAGTCTGCAGAGGTGAGCTACTCTCCTTTAGATGTGAATAAGTTCTTGACCAACAGGCGGAGCTGGCTGAGAGATTACGGTATGAATCCCCTGTCGTTCTGGAGCTCGAAGGCGATGACGTCATCTTCCTTCGGCATGAGCTGTATGCGGAAGTGAGTGTGCGACTGAGTGGCGCAAGTTGGCCACCAATCCACCCAGCGTGTTTGGGGCTCGATTCCTGGGGCCGCAGACACCGGCTTGCCGGCGGGGGGCCGCTCGAAGGAGGGGTTAAGTGCTCGGCCGGGACACAGCACAACAAGCACCTCCGACTCTTCTTCGCCGCCAAGATACCCGAGACGACCTTGCCGCAGAAGCGTCGGTTCCACTCACGCGAACCGCCGCAGCTGGATGCGCTGCTGGGCCCCTGACGCCGGGGCATACTGCCTTGCCGGCACGACGGCCCCACCCATGCCCCGCTACATCGCCCACCTCGACATGGACGCCTTCTATGCGTCCGTGGAGCTGCTGCGCTACCCGGACCTGCGTGGTCAGCCGGTGGTGATCGGCGGTGGCCGCCGTCATCAGCCCGCGCTGCTGGCCGATGGCACCCGCCGCTACGCTCGCCTGGCCGAGTACGCGGGGCGGGGTGTCGTCACGACCGCTACCTATGAGGCCCGGGCCCTGGGCGTTCATTCCGGCATGGGTCTCATGAAGGCCGCCGCTCTGGCGCCGCAGGCCATTTTGCTGCCGACCGACTTCGACGAGTACCGGCGCTACTCGCGGCTCTTCAAGGCGGCGGTGGCCGAGATCGCGCCGCAGATCGAGGACCGCGGCATCGACGAGATCTACATGGACCTCACCGACGTGCCCGGGGCTCAGGACGCCGTGGGGGGTGATCCGCTGGGCGGGGTGCGGGCGGTGGCCCGGGCGATCAAGGAGAACGTGCGGCGAGCCACGGGGCTCACCTGCTCGATCGGTGTCACGCCCAACAAGCTGCTGTCCAAGCTGTGCTCGGATCTGGACAAGCCCGATGGCCTGACGGTGCTCACCGAGGCGGACATCCCCGCGCGGATCTGGCCGCTGCCCGCGCGGCGCATCAACGGCATCGGGCCCAAGGCCAACGCGCGGCTGGAGGCGCTGGGCATCCGCACCATCGGCGAACTGGCCGCCTGCGAGCGGCAGTGGCTGGTGGAGCATTTCGGGCCGAGTTACGGCGCCTGGCTCCACGAGGCGGCGCACGGGCGCGACGACCGGCCGGTGGTCACGCACAGCGAGCCCAAGTCCATGAGCCGCGAAACCACCTTCGAACGCGACTTGCACCCGCGCGCCGACCGCGAGCAACTCGGCGCCCTCTTCACACGGCTGTGCGAGCAGGTGGCCGCCGACCTGGCGCGCAAGGGCTACGTGGGCCGCACGATCGGCATCAAGCTGCGGTTCGACGACTTCCGCACCGTCACGCGCGACCAGAGCCTGCCCTCGCCCACCGACGACGCGCGCCTCATCCGCCACGCCGCAGGGCAGTGCCTCAAGCGCGTCACGCTGGACCGGCGTCTGCGCCTGCTCGGTGTGCGCGTGGGCGGCCTGCGCCGCAAGGAGGAGGTGGCCCGCCCGGGTCCACCCGTCGCCGCGGAGCCGAGCGCGCCCTACACCCTGCCCTTGTTCTGAAGCCGCCCGCCCAGCGCTGGCCTACCATTGCGGCATGACCCACGCCGACTTGCGCCTGCCCTCGCTCGACGGCCTGCGCGCCTTCGAGGCCGTGGCCCGGCTCGGCAGCTTCGAGCGGGCCGCCGAGGAGTTGCACGTGACGGCCAGCGCCGTGAGCAAGCGCGTCGCCACGTTGGAAGAGCTGCTGCACACGCAACTCTTGATGCGGCAGGGCAAGGGCTTGCAGCTCACGCCGCAGGGACGGGAGTACCTCGAGCAGGTGCGCACTGCGCTGGGCGTGCTGGCCGCCGTGCCCTTGCACCGGCGCGCCGCCTCGGGCCCGCAGCGCCTGCGCGTGTGCGCGCCGCCCACCTTCGCCCGGCAGATCCTGGTGCCGCACCTGGAGGCCTACACCCGCGCCCACCCCGAGGTGGAACTGGAGCTCGTGCTGAGCATTCCGTACCTGGAGGCCCGCTGGAGCGAGGCCGACCTGGAGGTGCGGCACGGCGACCCCGGCGCGGCGGGCAGCTCGGCGCTGATGCACGACCGGCTCGTGCCGGTGGCCTCGCCCGCCCTGCTCGACCGCTTGCCGGCCGTGCGCGCGCCGGCCGACCTGCGCCACGCGCCGCTGCTGCGCACGCCGCTGGACCCGTGGACGCCGTGGTTCCGCGCCGCGGGACTGGACTGGCCCGAGCCCCAACAAGGGCCGAAGTTCGTCGACCTGGGCTTGCTGCTGGAGGCCGCGGTGAGCGGTCAGGGTGTGGCCTTGGCCCGGCCGAGCCTGGCGCACCACTGGCTCACCTCGGGCACGCTGGTGCCGCTTTTTGCGCTCACCGTGCCAGCGGCCCACGCGTACTACCTGGTGCCGGCTGTGCCCCAAGGGGCGGCCGCGGGCTTCGCGGCCTGGCTGCAAGGGGTGTGCGCCGAGGTGGAGCGCCGGGCGGCGGAATGGCTTTCGGGGCGGGCCTGAAGAGTTTTCCGGCACACGGGCGGCGATTCGTCCTACGATCCCCGTGTCCGGGCGCCCCCCGGCTCGCGCCTGCGTGGCGAAGGGGCCGCCCGGCCTGAGGAGGGCGCCGCGACGCCCGCCCTCCGAATCACCAGACCGAGACACGATGAGCGCACCCATCACCTGCATCGAAGACCTGCGAGTGCTCGCGAAGAAGCGCGTTCCGCGCATGTTCTACGACTATGCCGACTCGGGCTCGTGGACCGAGAGCACCTACCGGGCGAACGAGAGCGACTTCCATTCGATCCTGCTGCGACAGCGCGTGGCCGTGAACATGGAAGGCCGCAGCACCCGTACGACGATGATCGGTGAGGACGTGGCCATGCCGGTGGCGCTGGCGCCGACGGGCCTGACGGGGATGCAGCATGCCGACGGCGAGATCCTCGCGGCCCGCGCGGCGGAGAAGTTCGGCGTGCCGTTCACGCTCTCGACGATGAGCATCTGCTCGATCGAGGACGTCGCCGCGCACACCACGCGGCCGTTCTGGTTCCAGCTGTACGTGATGCGTGACCGCGACTTCATCGAGCGGCTGATCGACCGTGCCAAAGCCGCGGGCTGCTCGGCGCTGATGCTCACGCTGGACCTGCAGATCCTCGGCCAGCGGCACAAGGACATCAAGAACGGGCTGTCGGCCCCGCCGAAGCCGACGCTGCGCAACCTCGTCAACCTGGCGACCAAGCCGCGGTGGTGCCTGGGCATGCTCGGCACGCGCCGCCGCACGTTCGGCAACATCGTGGGCCATGCCAAGGGCGTGGGGGATCTGTCGTCGCTGTCGAGCTGGACGGCCGAGCAGTTCGATCCCCGCTTGAACTGGGGCGATGTGGAGTGGATCAAGAAGCGCTGGGGCGGCAAGCTGATCCTCAAGGGCATCCTGGACGTGGAGGACGCGCGGCTGGCGGCCGACAGCGGCGCCGACGCGCTGGTGGTGTCCAACCACGGGGGCCGGCAGCTCGACGGCGCGCCTTCGTCCATCCGCGCCTTGCCCGAGATCGTGCAGGCGGTGGGCTCACGCATCGAGGTGTGGATGGACGGCGGCATCCGTTCGGGCCAGGACGTGCTGAAGGCGGTGGCGCTGGGCGCGCGCGGCACACTGATCGGCCGGCCGTTCCTCTATGGCCTGGGGGCGATGGGCGAAGCCGGCGTGACGCGCTGCCTGGAGATCATCCAGCGCGAGCTGGACCTGACCATGGCCTTCTGCGGGCGCACGCGCATCGAGCAGGTGGACCGCAGCATCCTGCTGCCCGGGACCTACCCGACCCCGGGCTCGTGGACGGCGGCGAGCGACTCGGCGGCGGTGTACGCGTTGAAGTCGGCCTGACGAGGCAGGCGGCGGGGTGCGGGCCACGCCCTGCCCTGCCGCTTCAGGAGGTGACGAGCGCGAACGCGTCCATCCAGTCGCGCACGAAGCGCTCGATGCCGAACCGCTCCAGCGCGGTGCGTCGCGCGGCCTCGCCCAGGCGCCGGGCCTCCTCGGGGTGCGCGAGCAGGTGCTTCATCGCCTCGGCCAAGCGGTCCAGCCGGGTGTCGACGAAGCCGTTCTCGCCGTTGCGGATCACCGTCACCAGCTCGGTGGTGGCCAAACCCACCACCGGCAGGCCGACCATCATCGCTTCGATGATCGCCAACCCCAGGCTCGTGTAGCGGATCGGGTTGAAGAAGAACCGGTAGTCGGCCACGAACTCGGCCAAGCGCCGGTTCTCCACTTCGCCGAGCCCGCCCTCACCGGCCAGTTCGTCGGCGCCCATCCCCACCAGTGCGAGCGGGACCTCCTGCCGCATCTGTCGGTACACATCGAGCCCCAGCCGGCGACCGCGCTTGGCGAGATTGTTCACCACCACGATGCCCTCGGCCTTGGTGCCGCGGTATCGCGCATCGTTCATCAGCTTCACGCCGTGCTCGATCACCCTCGTCGGCGTCGTGCCGCTGTCCCACATGAGGGCATTGAACGGCGTGCAATGCACGAGCAGCACGTTCGGGTCCTGCACCCAATGGCGGGTGCCGGTGGGATGCTCCTGCGGCGGGTCGTGCTCGAGGTAGATGCGCGGCAGGCGCCGCTGGGCGGCGCTCAGTACCCGGTGCTGCTCCTCCACCCACGCGTGCTTCGACTGGAACAGGATGATGTCGAACGGCATGTCACGGATGCGGTCGACGCTCGCCTCGTGCACGTTGTCGCCCCACGGCAGCGTGCCGCTGCGGCCCGTGTGGTGGACGGACCGCTCATCGTCGACCACGAGGTAGAACTCGTGCGGCACCTGCGTCAGGTAGTACAGGTAGTTGCCGTGGACGTGCCAGGTGAGGATTCTCAGAGGTCGCGAGGTGTGCATGGGTGGTTCTATGAGAGATGGCGCCCGGCGAGACGCACCGCCTCGCCACGCCAGGGCGTGGAGCCGGGGGCGAGGCCGCCTTCGGGCCTCGCAGGGGCTTCGATCAGATCGAGCGCGGCCTCGGCCACCAGTTCGGCGGTGACGGCCCGCGCGCAGGGGTGCGCGATCGGGCATTGGCGGTAGGCGCAAGGCCGGCACGGCACGTCGTGCCACAGCACCCGGGCCTCGGGCGCCGGGCGCTGCCAGCGGTACACGTCGCCGCCGCAGCTCACGACCACGCGCGGCGTCCCGAGTGCGGCGGCCACGTGGGCGACCCCGGTGTCGTTGCTCACGAGCAAGGCGGCGCCTTCGAGCAATGCCCCGAGCTCCCACAGCCCGGTGAGACCGCACAGGTCGAGGGCCGGACGGTGCATGCGTGCCACCACTTCGCGTGCCAGCTCGCGCTCGGCGGCCGTTCCCGTGACGACGACCGACAGGCCCCGCGCCGCCAGCACATCGCCGACCTGAGCGAACCGCTCGGCCGGCCAACGGCGCGACGGCAACTGCGCGCCGGGGTGGAGCACCACGTACCGTCCGACGGTTTGACCCGCCGGCCAGAGGGCGCGAAGGCGGGCGCGGTCCTCGTCACGCAGCGGGAACTCCTCCGCCCCCTCTGCCCCGCTGATGCCGAGCGCGCGCACCAGCCGCATCAAGCGCTCGGTCTCGTGGCCCGCCTGCGGCCACGCCACCGCCACATCGACTCCCGGCGGCGCAGGCTCGCCGGGCGGATGGAAGGCCACCAGCCTGCGGGCACCGAAGAGCGAGACCAGCGCGTTGCTCAAGGTGCCGCTGCCGTGCATCTGCAGCAGCAGATCGAAGCGCCGCTCTTGCACCTGGGCGAGAAAGCCCGGCCAGGCGGGCAAGTCTGCACTGGCCTCGGGCAGGAACGGATGGCCGGGAAACGCGACGAAATCGTCGATGCACGACAGGCGCTCGGCCAAGGCCCGCGCCCAGGGCAACCCGATGAGCGTGACCACCGAATGCGGGCAGGCATTCTTCAGGGCCCGCCAGGCCGGTATCGCGCATAACAGGTCGCCAAGCATCAAGGCGCGAAAGACGCCGATGCGCACCACCTCGCCCGGCTCGCAGTGCAAGGCTTGGGCCAGTGGCAAGGGCGGCTTCATGATCGATCATCCCCTCAGAACGCACCCTGGTAGAGCGCGCAGTGCCGGCACACCGACGGCGGGCGGCCGCTGGCGAGCTGGGCCCGGAAGCGCCGCGCGGCCTGCCCGTGCCAGACGGCAAGCAGGCCGTCTCGCAGCGCGTTGCCGAAGCGTGCCCGATCGGGCGTGGCGACCATGCAGCAAGGCAGCATCTCGCCCGAGGCGGTCAGGTAGAGCTGCTCCCAGGGCCAGCGGCAGCCGGGCGCCTCGGCCGGCGGCGTGAGCCGGGGCAGATGCAAGCGCACACCGAGCGCCGCGGCCAGCCGGCACGCCTGCGCGAACACCTCGCTCGCATGCGGTGTGTCGACCTCGCGCAACTGCGCCTCGCGCACGTACTCCCGGATGGGGATGTAGCGCGTCGGCGCCCCGGGCTCCTCGAGGTCCGAGGACAGGCGCTGCACCAGCAACTCGTGCACGTCGACCTGCACCGCGAGCCGCACTAGGGAAGGTCTGAACAACCCGCTCTGCCGCCCGGATTGCGGCATCGTGGCGCCGGCCTGGCGTCGCTTTCGAGCCGGATTTCGCCCGTGCAGGGCGGTTTTTGGCGGGTTTCCCCGCCTTACGGACGCACTGCTCCCGTCGTCGGCAACAAACGCCGGCGCGCCATCCACAGGTTCGACAGCGCGAACAGCGTCAGCACCTGCGCCGCGTTCTTCGCCAGGCCGCGGTAGCGCACCTTCGTGTAGCCGAACTGCCGCTTGATCACCCGGAACGGGTGCTCCACCTTCGCCCGCAGACTGGCCTTGTAGCGCTCCCACCGCTCGGCGTAGCGCCGCTCGCGCTCGTTCTTCATCGCACGCAGCTTCGACGGCTTCTCCGCGATCAGGAATCCGGCGTCCACGTCCTGCAGCTCCTCGCGCTTCTCGGCACCCGTGTAGCCGCTGTCGCCGCACACCGTGTCTTCCCGGCCGTGCAGCAGCTTGTACACCTGCGTCACGTCGGCCACGTTCGCCGCCGTGCATTCCACGTGGTGCACCAGACCGGACGCGTCATCCACGCCGATGTGCGCCTTCATCCCGAAGAACCACTGGTTGCCCTTCTTGGTCTGGTGCATCGCCGGATCGCGCTCGCCCGCCTTGTTCTTGGTCGAGCTCGGCGCACTGATGATCGTGGCATCCACGATCGTGCCACTGCGCAGGCTCAGGCCCTTGCGCTGAAGATGGGCGTTGACCTGCTCGAAGAGCTTCTCGGCCAGCCCGTGCGTCTCCAACAGCCGGCGGAAGTTGAGGATCGTCGTCTCGTCCGGGATGTCGGCAAGCCCGCCCAACTGCGCGAAGCGGCGCATCACCGGCGTGTCGTACAAGGCTTCTTCCATCGCCGGGTCGCTGAGCGCATACCACTGCTGCAGGAAGTGGATGCGCAGCATCGTCGCCAACGGATAGGGCTGGCGACCGGGACGGCCCATCTTCGGGTAGTGCGGCTCGATCAGACCCAGCAGCGCCTGCCACGGCACCACCTGCTCCATCTCCGCCAAAAACACCTCGCGCCGCGTGCGCTTGCGGCTCCCCAGACCCTCGGCATCACCGAACGACAGCTGCATCGCACTCACCCCGATCACGGTGAGGCATTGTCGCGCAATCGGGCGGAGTTGTTCAGACCTTCCCTAGAGGCAGGAGCTGGTCGAGGTTGTGTCGCATGAGCACCATCACCAAGCGGACTTGCAGGGCGCTGCGGTGGCGCCGCCTCGCCTGCGCGAGCCGATGAAGGTTGCGAACGACCTTGTCGAACGAAGCCTTGCGGCGGATGTCCTCGTACGGTGCGCGCTCGGCCGCATCGACGGACACCGACAAGGTGTGCAAGCCGCTGGTCACGCAACGCTCGGCCCGCTCGGGAGTGAGCAACGTGAGGTTGGTGTTGGCCGTGACACGGATGCCGCGCGAGGCCGCCAGGCTCACCATGTCGAAGAAGCGAGGATTGCGCATCGGCTCGCCCAGCCCCTGCAGATGCAGTTGCTCCAACCCCGGCAGCTGGTCCAGCAGGTGCACGAAGTCCTCCATCGACAGCATCGGTCCGGCGTCGGGCCGATGGTTGACCGTGCACATGCGGCACGCAAGGTTGCACGTGCTGCTGGGCTCGATCTGGGCGAACCTCGGCAACGGGGGTGCCAGGGTGCTCTCGTTCGGGGCGGCCTCGTTCACGCGCGGGCTCCGTCACACGAAGGGGGTGCGGAAATGGAAGGCTCCCCGCACCCGCCAGTAAATGGAGAGGAAAGGGATCGCCGCAGAGGTGACGATCATCTCGGCCACGTGCCGTGGCGCGCGCGAGGTGTCGCGCAGCCGCTGCCAGGCGAAGCTGCCGATGAGCACCGCGCTCGCCGCCCACGCGGCTCCCGCCCAGGCCCACTCACCGAAGACGGCGCACACCACGCCCAGGAAGGTCGAGCCGACGATGGCGTAGTAGCGCAACGGCGGCACCGGCCGGATGCGCTCGCGGTACAGGCGCGGGTACTTCTTGTAGAGCAGCGCGTCGTAGTACACGTTGGACTGCTGTTTGAGGCTCACCCCCCACGGCGCCTCGCGCACGGGATGCACGACGACCGCCGCGCTGACCTGGTCGATCTCGCCGTAGCGCTCCATCAACGCGAAGTACAGGTCGGCGTCCTCTCGCCAGGCCTTGCGGTAGCGTTCGTCGAACCCGCCCACCGCGTCGAGAGCCGCCTTGCGCACGAAGCAGTTGGCCGTGATGAAACGCGCGGCCTCGAGCCCGCGCGTGTTCTTCTCGTGGTCGGTGGGCACCGGAGGGGTCGGCACGACGGTACGGCCCCAGATGGCCGGCCGCTCGCCCGTCTGCATGGCGAAAAGGCCGTAGCGCAGCCAGTCGCGGTCCGGGATGGTGTCGTCATCGGTGAAGGCGATCAACTCCGCCCGCGCAGCGCGCCATCCCCGGTTGCGCGCCGCGGCGGGCCCGCGGGTGCCTTCGGGCCTCAGGTAGCGGACGACCGGACGCCCTTGCGTTTGCTCGGCCACGCGGGCCACCAGCGTTTCCGTCTCGTCGTGGTGGCCGTCGTCGACCACGACGATCTCGTAGTCGTCGGGCGAGAGGCTTTGCTCCACCAGCGCATTGAGGCATCGCAGCAGCAACTGGGGCCGGCCGCAGGTCGGAATCACCACGGAGACCTTGACCACTGCCAAGGCCGCGCGCCGACCGGCGAGTCCGCCGTGCTCGACGTGCGGGCGACGGCGCTGCTCGGCCTCGGGCCCTTTGCCGGGTGCGGGCGCTTGCTGCTCGCGTGTGCGCGCCAGCGGTTCGTCGGCGGGCTGGCGCAAGTCGTCTGCGGGCGGGCGATCCATCACGGTGGCTTGCCGACTCATGAGCGCTTCTCCACGAGGAACGAGCCGATTACCAGGGCGTCGAGCGGGGTGCTGAAGAAGGCGTTGAGCGCATCGCGCGGCGTGCACACGATGGGCTCGCCGCGCACGTTGAACGACGTGTTGACGAGCACCGGCACCCCGGTGAGCGCACCGAAGGCCTTGAGCGTGTCGTAGTAGCACGGGTGGGTGTCGCGTCGCACCGTCTGCACGCGCGCCGTGCGGTCGGCGTGGCACACCGCGGGAATGCGCGACGCCTGCTCGGGCCGCACGTCGTAGACGAACAGCATGAACGGGGACTGGCCGTGGTTGGCATGCGCCGGCATGAACCACTGCGCCAGGTCATCTTCCGGGACCACGGGAGCGACCGGTCTGAAGTCCTCGCGGTCCTTGAGTTCGTTCAGCCGCGCCTGCATGGCGCCATCCAGCGGCGAGGCCAGGATCGAGCGGGCCCCCAGCGCGCGGGGACCGAACTCCATGCGCCCCTGGAACCACCCCACGATGCGATCGGCCGCCAGCAGCTGCGCGGTCTGCCGCGGCACGTCGTCCAGCCGGCGGTACGGCAGCTTGGCCCAGCGCAGCAACCGCTCGATCTCGTCGTCGGAGAACTGCGGCCCCCAGTAGGCATGTTCCATCACCCACTCGCGCGGCGCGGGCCGTGCGGCCCCAGCGCTGCGTTGCTGCCAGTCGATCCACAGCGCCGCGCCGAGGGCGGTGCCGGCATCGCCCGCCGCCGGTTGAACCCACACGCCGTCGAACACCCCCGCATCCCGCAGCTTCGCGTTCATCACGCAGTTGAGGGCCACACCCCCCGCCATCGCCAGGTAGCGCTCCCCGCTCGCGCGTCGCAGCCAGCGCGCCAGCTCGATCACCGTCTCTTCGAGCACCGTCTGCAACGACGCCGTGATGTCGAAGTGCCGCTGCTCCAAGGGCTCGCCGCGTTGCCGCGGTGGCCCGAACAGGGCGGGTGCGTCGAAGGGCAGCACTTCGTAGCGGCCCTGCCCGCGCGGCCGCACCAGCTCGCGGAACGCGTCGGCATAGACCGGCCGGCCCAGGGCGGCCAGCGCCATCACCTTGTACTCGTCGCTCGAATGCAGGAAGCCCAGGTGCGAGGTGATGCGCTCGTACAGCAGGCCCAGGGAGTGCGGCATCGTCACCTCACCGAGCGACTCGTACCGCTCCCCGCTCCATACGCCGTAGGTCGTGGTCGCCTCCTCGCCCCGCCCGTCCAGCGTCATCACAGCGCAGCGTTCGTACGGGGCGGCGAGAAAGGCACTCGCCTGGTGGCACTGGTGGTGCTCCACGTGATGCCACTGGAACGGGCCGTCGTGCTGGACGCCCCGGAACCGAGCCTTCAGGTGGTGAGGCGCGCCGCTGGCGAGCTGGCGCGGGGCATTGAGGACGTAGCTCGCGAAGAGCGGGTCCCACACGTTCTCCCAGGGGCCCGCCGCATGGGCCGAGGGCTCCAGCGGCAACTCGATGCGCCCCTCGGGCAGGCGGTCGCGGATGAAGCGCGCGGGATCGTAGCTGTAGGCCACGTGGTCCACGTCGGCCAGGGTCACCCCCGCCTCCTGCAGGCAGTAGTCGATCGCGTGGAACGGCAGCTCCCAGGCCGTGAAGGGCACCGGCCGCTTGCCGTGCTTGATGCGGGTGAAGCGCTCGTCTTCGGCTGCGGCCACCACACGTCCGTCGACGACGAGAGCGGCCGAGCTGTCGTGAAAAGCGGCGTTGATACCGAGTGTGATCATGCGTAGGCGGGCTGCGAGAGCCGATCGGTCGAGAACGCGGGACAAGGCGCGACGCTGTCGCGCAGGCCGTAAAGCTCCAGCGCGGCACGCACCACCGCCTCGGGCTCGACCTTGAGCAGGCAGTCGTGGTGGCCCTGGGGACACACGCTCTTGAGGCAGTTGCGGCAGGGCACGTCGTGGTTGAGCACCCGCGAGGGCACCTGCCAGGGCGTGTGCTGCGGGTTGGTGAGCGCGTACAGGTCGACCACCGGCGTGGCGAGCGCCGCCGCCAGGTGCACCGGCCCGCTGTTGTTCGACACCAAGAGGCGCGCATCGCGCAACAGCACCGCGAACTCGCCCAGGCCGAGCCGCCCCGCCAGGCTGTACGAGGGCCGCCGCATCGACGCCTGGGCCCTGCGCACCAGCTCCTCCTCGGCGCCCGAGCCGGTGTAGAGGATCGCGGCGCCCGTCGCGTGGGCAATGGCATCGGCCGCCATGCCGAAGCGCTCGGCGGGATAGCGGCGCGAGGAGGCCGTCGCACCGGGATGCACCACCACGTAAGGCTGGCCGCGGTCCACGCCGAGTTCGTGCAGGCGCTCGTCCAGGCTCGCCTCGTCGAGGGCCCGGGTGCGAAAGCGCAGCCGCGCGTCCTCGGTCCGAAACCCCAGCCGCGCGACCAGTGCCAGCTGCCGTTCCACCTCGTGGCGGATGCCGCTGGCGGGCTCGGGGTCCGGCACCCAGTCGGTCAGGAGGTCGTATGGGTTCTCGCGGCAGTGCGCCAGCCGAAGGGGGATGCCGGCCAGCCGGCAGATCAACGCCGCAGGCAGCGCGCTTTGGGTGTAGACGGTGAAGATCACCGCGGCGTCGAACCCGCGCGCGGCCAGCTGCCCGATCAGTTCGTGGTCCTGCCGGGGTGGGCGGTGCCCACCCTCGCCCTTGACCCATGGCGCGTCATAGACGATCGCGTCGTTCACGTCGGGCAGGTGCGGCAGTGCCTGGCTCGTGGCGCGCGAGCACAACAGGGTGATGCGCGCATCGTCCGGCAGGCCCTCGCGCAGCGCGGCGATGGCCGGTGTGGTCATCAGGAGATCGCCGAGGTTGTCCAAGCGCACCGCGAGCACCCGCCTCGCGCGCCGCCAGCGCCGCATCCGCTGGGCCTCAGCCTCGGGCTGCCGCGTCATGCGCAAGCCTCCCGACGTCAGGGGCGCGTGCATCCACGCCGGAGTGCTCGACGATGTGGCAGGCGGCTTCCCAGAAGTCGGCGGCGCGATGGTGCGGCACGCGCCACTGCGAGGTGCGCCACACGGTCTCGTTGCCGACATCCAGCATCACCGTGCGGCACCCCGCACGGCGCCCGGCCTCGATGTCGTCGAGGATGTCGCCCACCATCCACGAGCGGGCGAGGTCGAGATCGAGGTCCTCGGCGGCCTGCAGCAACAGCCCGGGCGCCGGTTTGCGGCACGCACAGGGCGGACGCGAGGCATCCAACCCCGGCGCGTGCGTGCATGCGTAGAAGCCCTCCAGCGGAATGCCGCGCTCGGCCAGCCGGTCGGTGAGCCAGCGCTGCAAGCGCACCAACGCGGCCTCGTCGAAGAGCCCCAGCCCCACGCCGGGCTGGTTGGTGATCATCACCAGCCGGAAACCGGCGTCGGCCAACAGTTGCAGGCCCTCGATCGCACCGGGGGTGAAGCTCACCAGCGCCGGATCGACGTTGTACGGCACGTTCTCGACGACCGTGCCGTCCTTGTCCACGAAGACGGCCGGGTGCCGACCGCTGGCGCGCATGCCGAGGGTCAGGGCCATGAAGTCTCCTGCACGGGCAGCACCATGAGTTCGGGAATGACCGACTCACGCGGCATCGTGAGCAGGAAGCGCACGGCCAGCGCGACATTGGCCGGGTCCTGCAGCTTCGTCTCGTCGATGCCCGGGAAGCGGTCGAGCAGGAAGGGCGTGCGCATGCCGCCAGCCACCAGCGTCGAGACGCGCACGCCATGCGGCCGCAACTCGGCATGCAGCGCGTGCGACAGCCCGACGAGCCCCCACTTGCTGGCGTGGTAGGCGCTGGCGTTCGGCCAGCAGCGTTTGGCGGCCGTGGAGGCGACGTTCACGATCTGCCCGCCGCGTCCGCGGTCGCCGCGCTTGAGGGCCTCCAGCGCCACCTTGCACAGCACGAACGGTCCACGCAGGTTGGTGGCGAGCACGCGGTCCCATTCCTCGAGGGCCAGCTCGTCGATCGGCTTGGTGACGTCGGTGCCCGCGTTGTTGATGAGGATGTCGAGCGAGCCGAAGTGCGAGACGGTCTGCTCCACTGCCTGGCGCGCCGCGGCCGCGTCGGCCACATCGAGCACGAGCGGCAAGGCGTGTCCGCCGGCCTTGTCGATCTCGCCGGCCACGCGCTCGGCCAGCCCGCGGTCCAGATCGGCCACGGCCACGCGGCATCCCGCATCGGCGAGCGCGTGAGCGATCTCCGCCCCGAGCCCTCGCCCGGCCCCTGTGACCAGCGCCACCTGGTCCTGCAACTGCGTCATCTCTGGCGCTTGCGAACGCGTCATTCAACTCTCCTGATCAGTGTTTTGATGAGTGATAGGGGACGAAGGGAACAAAGCCGGCGGCCGAGCGGGCCGTCACGGGGTGGCGCCCTGCACGGCGGTCAGCACCGCGGTGCGTCGCAGCGGCACCACCACGGCCGATTGGCGCCTGCGCTCGGTGTGCCGCAGCGTCTGCAGCACCTGGCCCAGTTGCCCCGCCACCCGCTCCCAGGTGAACAGCGAGCGCGCCCGCCGAATGCCGGCGCGCCCCAGCGCGCGGGCCAGCTCGGGGTTGCGGTGCAACCAGGCCAGACGCTCGGCGAGCGCGGCCGGGTCGCGGGCGGGCACGAGGTAGCCGGTGACGCCTTGCACCACCGAGTACTGGATGCCTCCCACCGCACTGCCGATCACCGGCGTGCCGCAGGCCATCGCCTCCAAGGGGGTGATCCCGAACGGCTCGTACCAAGGCGTGGTGACGAACACATCGGCCGCGCAGTAGTAGCGCCGCAGGTCAGCGCGCTGCCGGCGCCCGGCAAAGCTCATGCGCGACTCCACGCCCAGCTCACGCGCGATGGCGCGCAGGCGGCCGATCTCGGGCGTGGCGCGCTCGTCGGGCTCCTCCGACTCGCCGCCGACGACCAACACCCTGGCCGGCACGTCGGTGGGCAAGTGCGCGATCGAGCGAATCACGTTGTCCACGCCCTTGCGAGGCACCATCCGGCCGAGCTGCAGCACCACGAACTCGCCCGGGTCGAGGCCCAGTTCGAGGCGCGCCCGGCGCCGGTCCATCGGCGAGAACTCCGCCGGATCGAACCCGCAGGGCACCATCACCATGCGGCGCTCGTCGGCGCCGTACAGCCTCACCAGGTCGGCGCGGTCCTGCGGGCATTCCGCGACGATGCAGTCCGCCTCGGCGACGAGTTGCCGCTCGATGTCGATGCGCTCGGCCGGAAAGCCGTCCGCTTCGCCCTGATGCTCGCGGCGCACCAAGCCCAGCGCATGGAAGGTGATCGCGAACGGAACGCCCAGCGTGTGCTTGAGGTGCAACGCGACCAGGCCCGACATGAAGAAGTTCGCGTGAACGACGTCGTAGCCCCCCGTGTTGCGAAAGAGACGCTCGCACTCGCTGGCAAAGCGCGCCATGTGGGGCAGCAAGTGCTCCTTGGGCACGAAGCTCGGCGGGCCGGCATCGATGTGGACGACGCGCAGCCCGGGCCGCAGGTGCACGACGGTGGGCAGCATCGCGTCGTCGCGCCGCGTGAACACGTCGACCTGATGACCGGCCTCGGCCAGACAACGGGCCATGTGGGCCACGTAGATGTTCTGGCCCCCGGCGTCCACGCCGCCGAGGGTGGCCAGCGGAGACGCATGCTCGCTGATGAGAGCGATCTTCAACGGGGCTCGGCGTGCGCGGTTCTTCATGGCGTCGTTCCAGCGGTGGAAGGTCCCCCCGCTCTGGCAAACGGTGTGCCACTCTCGCCCCGCCCTGCGACCGACGGGCCTGCGGTGGCCGGCGTGCGACGCGGGCTCTGCACCCCCGCAGGTGCGGCGAGGCGCCGGTAAAACTTCCCTGGAACGCCGTGAGGCGCCTGCCCCACGGAATGAAGCACCAAGACGACACGAGGAAATAGAAAAGGCCGCCTCCAGGGCGGCCTTGCGCGAGAAGGCAGGGAAGACTGCGTCTGCCCGCCTCACAACACGGTGCTGCTCGGCCCGCCGACCGCGCCCGTCCCCGCGGGCAGTGTGGAGCCGCCCGAGCCGTCGCCCCGGTAGAGAGCCGAGCCGCCCAGACCCGCCGCCTCGCCCTCCTCTGGCCGCAGTGACGACGTGACGTCCGCGCGGCTGCCGTAGGAGCGGCCCTGCGTCTCGCCCATCGCCTGCTGGCGGCGGCGGGCACGGTAAGCGGCGATGCTGGCGCCGGCCAGCGCGCCGAGGATCAGCGCGGTCCACAGACCGCGGCCGCCGGTGCGTGCAGTGTCTTGCATCTGAGCCTCCTCATTCCCAGTAGGGCCGCGACCGGTACGTCGAGTGCAGCGCCTGGTGCCAGCTCATGTCGGCTTCGGCCGGCCAGTGGTCCTTGTCGAAACCCGGTGCGCTCTTGAAGAACTCCTTGTCGGCGTCCAGGATGAAGCACTTGCGCTCGGTGTCGAGCGTGAGCGCGCTCCATGGAATCGCGAACAGCTTGTCGCCCAGGCCGAGGAACCCGCCGGAAGACATGACCGCGTAGGCGATCCGTCCGCGCGGCACGTCGAGCATGATGTGGTCGATCGTGCCGAGCGTCTCGCCCTGGCGGTTGACCACCTTGTCGCCCGTGAGCGTGTCCGCGGTCATGAGCCGCGGCCCGGGGCCGCTCGCGTTGATGTCGATGCGGGCGCCTTCGCCCGAAGTGATGTCTGCCATCGTCGTACTCCTTTCCGTCGTGAGGGCCACCTCTCGGTCGGCCCGGATGCCCCCGAGCCGAGACTCGCGTCCCGGGGTGCGACTGCCCTTTAGGCGGCAACCCCCATGCCCGGGGCACCGCGCAGCCGCTGCGCTCGGTTACATTCGTTCAAGGTTGGAGGGCGTCTTCGCCGCATGATTGCGCCCTCGAGGGTGGCCGACGCAGGCGGCGGGTCGATGGGCCGTCTGCACGACACATACACAAAGCACGGGTTGTCGGGTTGTCGCATGCAGTCGTTCGGGTGGCGCCGCGTCGCAACAATCACCGCGCACGCGAGCAAGGCCTTGCGGGGGTGGCGGTTGCGTGTGCAATGGCCGGCCGCATCTCTAGGCGCCTACTGGGTGCTCGTGATCGTCATTGCGACGGTCCCCATGGCGCTGTATGTGTCCTACCTCGTCTACCGCGAGACCCTGGCCGCCCGCACCCAGCTCGAGGAAGGCCTGCGCCGCACGGCCAACACCTTCGCGCTGGCCGTGGAGCGCGAACTGGTGTCCTCGATCGATGCGCTGTCGATCCTCGCCTACGCCGAATCCCTGCAGCGCCACGACATCGCGCGCTTCTATGACACCTTGACGCGCTGGCCCACGCTGCGCGCCAGCTGGGACCACGCCTACCTCGCCGCACCGGACGGGCGCGTGCTGTTCTCGACCAAGCGCCCCTTGGGGCGGCCCGTGGGCGAACTGGCGGGCACCATCGAGTTCGAGCAACTTCGCACGCTGCGCGAGCCGGTCATCTCGGATCTGGGCGTGAGCTACGACGACACCGCCGGCCGCGGCGAGCTGGTCACGACCATCCAGGTCCCCGTCCTGAGGGACGGGCGCCTTCAGTACGTGCTGGGCGCGGTCATCCCCGCCTCCAACTGGCAAAAGCTCATGCGCGACGCGAGCGTGCCCAGCGGCGGGTTCCTGTCCCTTTACGACGGCAATTCCCGCATCATCGCGCACAGTCTGGATCCGGGCTCCCTCGGCACGGGCGAGCAGGCCGCGCTGCCCTGGGCCACGGGCGACGCGCGGGCCGGCGTGCGCCCGGCCCCCCACCGGGGCTCGGACGCGATGTACGCCGCCTGGCAACGGGTGCCGCTGGCGGGCTGGGGGGTGGGCGTGGGCGTGGAAGCCGGGCCGCTCGACCGGGCCCAGCTGGGCGCCATCGCCTCCGCGCTGGGGGCTGGCTTGCTGTCGTTCTCGATCGGCCTGGCGCTCGCCCTGGTCGTCGCCCGCCAGGTCACCGGTCCCTTGCGCCAGCTCGCGCTGTTCGGCCCGGATGCGGTGCGCCGCAACGTGGTGGTGCGCGAGATCGCGGTGCTGCGCGACGCATTGCGCTACGCCGCGGAGCAACGCGAGCTGGCCCGCCAGCGTCTACAGGCCAAGGCCGACGAGTTCGAGGCCTTGTTCAACGGCAGCCCGATCGGTCTCGTCATCGCGCAAGACCCGGATTGCCGCTCCACGCTGATGAATCCGGCGCTGGCGGCCATCCTCAATGCCTCCCCGGGCCGCTGGGGCCACGACGGGCACGAGCGGCCCCGCTCGCTGGGAGCCTCGCCGAAGATCATGCGTTACGGGCGTGAGCTGCCGCCCTCGGAACGCCCCCTGCAGCGGGCCTGCCTCGAGGGCCTGGAGACGCGCGACCTGGAGCTGGAAATCGTCTACGACGACGGGCGCAGGGTCAACCTGCTGGCCTATGCCGTGCCCTTGCGCGCAGCCGATGGCCGCCCGCGCGGCGCCGTCGGCGCGTTCGTGGACATCACCGAGCGCAAGCAGGCCGAACGGCGGCTCATCCTCGCCGAGCGCCGGCTGCGAGAGAGCCAGAACCTGGTCGAGCTCGCGCAGGAGGCCGGGCACGTCGGCTTCTTCGACTACCACTTCGCCGACGACAGCGCCGTGTGGACGTCGGGCCTCGCCAAGCTTTTCGGCGTCGAGCTCCAGGCGGTGGAGCCCGGCGCACGGGGCTGGTGGCGCCGGGTGGTGAAGGAGGACGCCCACCGGACCCGGGCCCAGATCCGGGAAGCCATCGCGCGGCACGCCGACCGCGCCACGTTCGAGTTCCGCGCCATCCGGCCGGACGGCACGCTGCGCTGGCTCGCGAGCCGGGCCTTGCTGACCTACGACGATGCCGGGCAGCCCTGGCGCATGGTGGGGGTGTGCGTGGACGTCACCGACCAGAAGCTGGTCGAGCAAGAGCGCGCCGCCTTGGTCGCCCGCGAACAAGCCGCCCGCCGGGAGGCCGAGAACGCCAACCGCGCCAAGGACGAGTTCCTCGCCATGCTCGGTCACGAGCTGCGCAACCCCCTGGGAGCCATCGCCGCGGCCGTCGAGGTGCTCAACCGGGTGGATCACCGTCACGAGACCGCCGCCAGCGCCCGTCGCATCATCGCCCGGCAGACGAGCCACCTGGCGCGGCTCATGAACGACCTGCTCGACATGGCGCGCGCCACCGCCGGCAAGATCACCCTGACACGCCAGCCTGTCAACTTGGCCCAGTTGGTCCGGCGCACGCTGGGCGCCATGGAGGTGGCCGGCTCGCTGAGGCAACACAAGCTCAGCGTCGAGTACCACGATGTGTGGATCGAGGCGGACCCGGTGCGCATGGAGCAGGTGATCACCAACCTGCTCACGAACGCCGTGAAGTACACCCCGGCAGACGGGTCGATCCACGTGCGAGTCGGCGAGGACGGCGAGCAGGCCCTGCTGGAAGTGCGCGATACCGGCATCGGTCTCGCTCCCGAGCTGCTGCCGCGCATCTTCGACCTGTTCGTCCAGGGCGAGCGCGCCTTGGACCGCCGCCAGGGCGGATTGGGGATCGGGCTCACCCTGGTGCGGCGCTTGGTCGAGCTCCACGGCGGCAGCGTGGGGGCCCACAGTGAAGGCCCCAACCGCGGCAGCACCTTCACCGTGCGACTGCCGCGCATTCACCCGTCCGGCGCCGCTCTCACGCGAACCGCCCCGGGGCCCTCGAACAGCAAGCGTGTCGTCGTGGTGGAAGACAACGACGACGCCCGCCTCGCGATCGAAAGCCTCCTCACGCTGGCGGGCCACCAGGTGCGCTCCGCCGAGGACGGCACCTCGGGCCTGCAACTGCTGCTGGAGGAAGACCCCGACCTCGCGCTGGTGGACATCGGCCTGCCCGGCCTCACCGGCTACGAGATCGCCCAGCGCGTGCGGGCGGCCGGCCGGCGCACCACCCTGGTGGCGCTGTCGGGCTACGGCCAGCCGCAGGACGTGGAGCGCGCCCTGGCGGCGGGCTTCGACGCCCACATGGTCAAGCCGGTCGATGTGACGCAGTTGCAGCGTTACCTCGGCTGAGCCCACCTCGCCTGAGCGCGCCTCGCCGGCGTCATCACGCGGGCCTCTTCGCCGGCCCCGGGGGCACGGTGCGGGCGGAGTCCTGGCCGTCGAGACGCTCGTCCTCGCCGGCCTCCTCGTCGCCCACGTCTTCGGCGGGTTCGGCCGCGGCGCCTGCGAGTGCCTCGTCGTCGAACACCTCCTCGCCCTCGGGGCCGATGATGCGGTCCGGCATGATGTCGGCTCCTTCGACGCCTCGCGGCTCGCGGCCGGCCGCGGTGGCCTCCCCGGTGCCGCCGTGATCGCTGTCGCCGTCCATCTCGGCGTCACCCACATCGGCTCCCGCCCCCGCGGCCCGCCCGATGTCGGAGATGGGCCCGCCGTCGAGGTCGTCCGGCAGGTGGTCGATCGCCCCCGGTGCGCCGGCGATGTCGCTGCCGGTGTCCGACGTGTCGCTGGGACCGAGATCGCGCAGCGTGCGCCCGCTGGGCTGCTGGGGCGAACGGTCGCCGCCCAGGATGTTGCTGTGTGCCATGAAGCTCTCCTTCGCCAGGCACCCGCCCGGTCACCGGAGGTGCCCGGGCTGTCGCGCCGCGGGCGGAGCCGCAGGCGGGGGTGCGGTGTTCCTGCATGTCGCAGCAAGCGCGGTGCCCCGCAAGCAGCACGAGACCGCGCCCCGCCCGCTCAGCGCCTGCGAATGACGCTCAGGCTGCCGTCGCTTTCCATGTAGGCCACCTTCACCTGCGACAGGTCCTCGATGCCCTTCTGGCGCAGGTGCGCCTTCAGCTCCTCCACCGGCAGGAACTCCTTGCGCAGGTTGCGGTAGAGGATGCGTCCCCGCCACACCAGCGGCAACGGAGGCGGCTCGGCCAGCCGGCGCACCCATTCGAAGCGGAAGCTGGCCCAGTCCAACAGGTAGTTCCAGGAGACGATCGTGGCCACCAGCAGCGCTCCCTCGCTCACCGTCTTGTAGCCGCCGGCCATCGCGTTCTGGGAGGCATCCGCGATGAGCACGAGCAGCAGCACGTCGGCAATCGCCACCGAGCCGACGTCGCGCCGCACGATGAAGCGGAAGATGAGAAACAGGAACCAGTAGACCAAGGTGCCGCGCAGGACGATCTCCCACACCGGCACCTCCAGCGCGAACAAGGCCTCCATGAGCAGGGAGCCCCGCGAAGGGCCCGGTCACAGACCCGGACGCGCTGCGGAGCGGCCCTCGCGCTCGGGGACCGGCCAGGTCATGGCCGCCTCCTGGCTTTGCGCCTGCGGCGCGGCCGCCTCCACATGGGCCTGCGCCACCTTGCGCGGTTCATGCGCCGTGCGCACCAGCCGCTGCACGTCGAAACCCTGGGCCGCCGCCCGCGCCACGAAGGCCTGGTAGCCCGACTCGTCCAGCGCCGGCGTGCGCGCCAGAATCCACAACCGGTCGCGCTCCGGCGTGCCCACCATCAGGGCTTGACCGTCCCCGCTCAGATCGAGCACCCAGTGGTCGGCCCAGCTGCCCGGCCACCAGCGCAGCCAGAAAGGCGCGCCGGTGAGTTCGAGCTGGGCCAGCGTGACCGCGCCCGGTGCAAGGCGGGCGGCGAAGTGCGCGACGTGCTCGCTGCCGTCGCCCCGGCGGCCGCGCTCGACCACCTCCAGGCTCCCGTCGTCGTGCCACAGGTACTCCAGCGTCACGTCGCTCGCCACCTCGCGCGCCGGGTGGGCGGGCAGGCGGGCGATCTCGTACCACTGTCCGGCCAGCAAGGAGGGGTCGAGCTCCGCCACCAACTCCAGGGGCTCGGGCTCCTTCACGTGAAAGGGCAGCCCCAGACCGGCAAGGAAGCTCGCTCCCTTGCGGCCCACGAGGGGCGCTGCCGCAGAGGCCACCAGCGGCAGGAAAGCCGGTCCGAGCAGATGGTGCCACCACGGGGCCCGACCGCCGGGCCGAGACGCGGCCCGGCGACGGCTGTAGCGCCGCAAGGCCAGCCCGCTGGCCGCGGTGACCACGCCGCCCAAGGCCAGCGATTTCAGACGGCGGCGCCCGGCACGGTGCAACTCGTGCCACTGGGCCGCCGCCCGCGCGTCCTGCCACTCCACCCGGGCTTCGCACTGACGGATCTCATCCTCGAGCCGGCGCAACGTCGAACGCAACATGGCGACCTCTCACGAGCGGGGGCCCGGCGGCTGCGGCGCCACCCCGCCGCGCAACTGCCGCACCGTGGCGGGAAACCCCAGTTGAGGAACAAGCTTGCGCATGGCCGCGCCGAGCACGGCGGCCACGACGACATTGGACGCCGCGATCACCACCACGGCCACCGCCCAGTGCAAGCCGGCGTTGAGCACCAGCCACACCGCAATGCCGCCCATCAGCGCCAGCCACGCGGTGACGACGAGCACGGCCGCCATCACGCCGTACAGCACGATCTGCACGAGGGCGAGCCCGCTGCGCTGAGCCTCCAACGAAAACAGGCGCATGCGCTCCTGGAGCACCCCGCGCACCTCCTCCCACGTCAGGCCCAGGGCGTGCGTGAAAGAGGTGGCCGCAGGGGCGGTGCCCGCCCCGGGCGGCGCCGCCTCGCCGGCGGGCGGCAACCCTGCCGACGAGGCACCGACCTCCGAGGGCGATCCGGCTTCCGGCGCGATGGTCGGGCGCTCCATCGTGGTCACCGGTGGTGGGTCATGCGCGCGATGACCATGCCCGCCAGCGCGGCGATCGCCAGCGAAGTGAACGGGTGCTCGCGCACGTAACCGCGGGCCGCCTCCACCCACTCCTGCTCCATCGAGCTCCACTCGCTCGCCTTGCCGCGCATCTGCTCGCGCAGGTTGGTGGTCGTGCCGCGCATGCGCTCCAGTGCCGGACCGGCCTTGGCGGCCAGCTTGTCCACCGTCTCGTGGGCCGTCTGCGCGAGACGGTCCACCGTGGCGTGCGCGCTGGAGGCGCTGGTGCCGGCCCCGGTAGCCGACGAGGTCGCCGAGTTGGTGCCCGACATCCCGGTACCGATCGAGGTGCTCGGTTGGTTTTCCATGAACGTGCTCCCGTTTAAGCGGCGGGCCTGCCGGCCACGTGGCTCGGTGCCCGCGGACCCGTCATCGCCTGCTCGCGCAAGGGGCCGCGGCCCCTTGTCGAGAAGGCTGCATGACGAAGGCTGCACCGGCGTAAGACCCGCATGGTTGGTAGGAATTTCGGCCAGTTTTTCTGAAGGATTCCCTCAGCGCACGCTGCCTCGACGGAAAAGGTTGACGATCGCAAGCAGCACGATCGCACCCACCAGCGACACCAGCATGGCGCCGATACTGAAGCTGTCCTGGTTGATGCTGGGGACCCCCACCAGCGGGGAGATCAGCCACCCGCCCAGCGCAGCGCCGACGATGCCGACCACGACATTGAGGATGACGCCCTGCTGAGCGTCAGTGCGCATGATCATGCTGGCGATCCAGCCGATCACTCCTCCTACGACTAGCCATACGATGAAATTGACCACGGCAGCTCCTTCCAGTTGAAGTGACACAGACTGTGCACGCGTTGCTCGCATGGGGCACGCGCCCACGCCCCCTCCGAGCAACGTTTGTGCCGCGCACTTGTAGGACTGCCGGCGACCGACTCGGGCACGCGCGTTGCTAGCCCCATGCCGTGCATCCGAGGGACGGCCGACCCGGCGGCGCTGCGGCGCGGCGCGGGGGGCCGCCCATTGCATTCGGATCGATGGCACCGCTTCGGCCGGCCCGTGCCGCGACTGCGAAGCGGAATGTGTAGGAGAGAACAGCATGCGCCGCCACGCAGTCCAGCCGCCCCCGCCAGGGGCGTCCGCCGCGAGCGAGGCCTCCGAGGCCGCGGCACAGCCCGGTTCGCCCGACACTTCGGGCACCGCGCGCGCCGACGGCTCGCAAGAAGCCTCCGACCTCTGCAACGACACCGCCACCTGGGGCACCCCCAGACCGGTACGTCCCGGGTGCCCGCCCTGGGAGCGCTCGGCCCGGTACCGCTGAAGCGGCCGCCCGTTCGGCGGCAGGCTGCCACCGCCGCCCCCTGTCCCGTCCTCGTGGTCGTCACTCGCGTTGCTTACGTTTCCCACCCCTCCCATGCTCACCGACGCCGGCGTCGCGCTCGGCGAGTTGCACTTCGTGGTCCTCGAGCCCGATGACGGCGCCGCGCCCTGGGTAGCCAGCGCCGCTGGCGCCGTCGACGAACTGCTCGGCATGCCCCCCGGTGATCTCATCGGCCGGCCGCTGGCCGACGTGATCGAGGACGTCGATCCGCGGGATCACCGCGACGAACCGGGCGCGAGCGGGGAGCCGCTCGTCGCGCGACTGTGCGCGGGCACGCGCGCGCAGGGGTTCGTGCGCCTGCAGCGCTTGCACACGGTGGCACACGAGGCTTGGCTCGTGAGCTTCCACACGCTGCAGCCCCGGCCCGTGAAGGGCCAACAGAGCTTGCCGGCGCTGGCGGGCCTGCCTTTCGCTGGGCTGGCGCATGCGGTGCCGGCGCTGTTGTTCGCCTGCTCGCCGGACGGCAGCGCGGTGTACGTCAACCAGCAATGGTTCGAGTACACCGGCCTCGCGCCCGCCGGGCCGATCGCCGAGCAATGGGTCGATCTGGTGCACCCCCACGACCGACGCGTCCTCGCCCAGCACTGGCACCGGGCGCAATCGGCAGGCGGCGTCTTCGAGGCCGAGTTCCGCCTGCGCGATGCGCAGGGCCGCTACCGCTGGCATCTGTGTCGCGCGCGGCTGCTGTCGCGGGCAGACGGCTCCCCGATGCTGTGGGCCGGCATCGCCACCGAGATCGAGCACCAGAAACTCATCGAGGACGCCCTGGACCGGCGCGAGCGCGAGTTCCGCACTTTGGTCGAGAACGCGCCGGACATCATCACCCGGCTGGACCTGCAGTTGCGCCACGTGTATGCCAACCGAGCGATCGAGTCGGCGTTCGGCGTACCGCCCGCGGCGCTCATCGGCCGCACGAGCGCCGAGGCGGGCTTGCCGGTGCAGGTGGCCCAGGCATGGCGTGCGGCGGCCCTCGCGGCGCTCGCCCAAGGCGAGGAGCAGGAGTGCCAGTTCACCGTGCAGCGCCCGCCGGGCGCAGAACCGCGCCAGGGGCACTACATCTGCCGCCTGATCCCTGAACTCGACCGCCATGGCGAGATCGAGAGCGTGCTGTGCATCGCCTACGACATCACGCAGCGCCGCCATGCCGTCTCCGCGCTCGAGGAAAGCGAGCAGCGCTTCCGCCAGTTCGCCGAAAGCAGCGAGGACGTGTTCTGGCTCGCCGACGTGGACGGGGGCGAACTGCTCTACGTGAGCCCGGCCTTCGAACGGCTGTGGGGCCTGCCCGTGCAGGCCGTCCGTCAACGCCCGCAGTGCTGGACGGACGCCGTCGTGCCCGCCGACCGCCACCATCTGCGCGAGCCCTTCTTCGCGGACGCCGCGCAGCACGATGCCGTGCGCGAGTACCGGATTCGCAGGCCCGACGGCGACATCCGGTGGATCCGCGATCGGCGCTTCCTGCTGCGCGACCAGGCCGGCCGCCCGGTGCGCATCGGCGGCATCGCCGAGGACATCACCGAGCGCAAGCACCGCGAGATCGAACGCGAGGAGCTGCTCGAGCGCGAGCGCAGCGCCCGTGCCGAGGCCGAGGCGCTCGCCTCGGCCAAGGACGAGTTCCTGGCCGTCGTCTCGCACGAACTGCGCTCGCCTCTCAACGCAATTCGCGGCTGGGCTCACGTGCTGAGGCAGACCGGCGGACTGAGCGAAGCGCAGACCAAGGCGCTGGACGCCATCGACCGCAACACGCAGGCCCAGGCCCGTATGGTGGACGACTTGCTGGACACGCAGCGCCTGCTGCGCAGCAAGGTCCAGCTCGAGAGCCGCAGCGTGGCGTTGGCACCGGTGGTCGAGCAGGCGGTCGACACCTTCCGCCCCGCGGTGCAGGCCAAGGGCATCTCGCTGGAGGTGCACCACGACCCGAGCCTCGAGAGGGTGAGCGTCGATGTGGAGCGTCTGCGCCAGGCGCTGGTGAACCTCATCTCCAACGCGGTCAAGTTCACGCCCGAAGGCGGGCACATCCACATCGGGACGCGCCGTGCGGGCGCCGCCTTCGAGATCGAGGTGCGGGACTCGGGCATCGGCATCGACCCGTCCCTGCTGCCGACGATCTTCGACCGCTTCCGGCAGGCCGACGCCTCCAGCACGCGGCGGCAAGGGGGGCTCGGCCTGGGCCTCACCCTGGCCCGGCAGCTGGTGGAGCTGCACGGAGGACGCCTCCACGCGCGCAGCGAAGGCCGGGGCCGGGGAGCGGCCTTCGTGATCGAGCTGCCCTCCTCGCGCCTGGTGGGCGTCGAACGCGACGCCCCCTCGCCCGCACCCGCATCGCCGGCCCACCCGCAGCGGCATCTGCTCGCAGGCAAGCAAGCCGTCATCGTCGAGGACGACCCGGACGGCCGCGAGATTCTCCAGTTCATCTTGCGCGAGCACGGGGTGCAGGTGTGCGCTTTCGACCGATCGCTTTCTGCTTACAGCTACCTGAGCGAACAGGCCCCGCAGGGCCGTCCCGATGTGCTGATCTCCGACATCGCGATGCCGGACGAGGACGGTTACGGGTTTCTTCGGCGCTGGCGCGCCCAGGAGGCCCGGCAGGGTTGGCGCCGTCTGCCGGCCCTGGCCCTCACCGCGTTCTCCAGCGCACAGGACCGCGCCCGGGCGATGCGCGCGGGTTTCGACGCACACCTGGGCAAGCCCATCGACTCGCATGCGCTCGTCGATGCGCTGGTCCATCTGCTGCAGCCAGCCTCTGCCGGCGAGAAGCGACGCGCCGAAACGTTTTGTCGGAACTAAAACGAGCCACTACCCCTGGACACGCGGTTCGTAACTTCCCCGCAGGGTCTTGTCGATTGAAAACTCGAGCTTCGCCTCGATAATCGACTCACGTCGCGAGAGCGATCAGAAAGGTCAGCCGTATGGTGGAGGGGTCCCGCAACGCCGCTGCGCGCGCAATGAATCGGCACCGCTTTGCGATGCGACAGCGGTGCCGACTCTGCGCGGCGATGCAAGGGCAGGGATGCGAGGCGGGCCTCGCCGCCAAGCCCAGCCCTCTTGCCTCAGCGCCGCCGAAAGCGCTGCGCCGAGGCTGACTCGAAGTTCAACACGAGCCCGGCCACAGGGCTCTGCCTGGAGGAACACATGGGCCACGCACTCATCGTCGAGGACGATGCCGATTCGGCCGAAATGATGGCGGCCTTGATCGCGAGCGAGGGCTTCACTGCAGCCACCGCCAACAGCCTGCGCGATGCGCGTCGGCAGCTGGCGCTGCAGGAGCCCGACATCGTGCTGCTGGATCTGATGCTGCCCGACGGCAGCGGGATGGAGCTGTTCAACGATCCGCAGACGCTCGCCAATTCGGAGGTCGTGCTGATCACCGGCCACGCCAGCCTGGAGACTTCGATCCAAGCGCTGCGCCTGGGCGCCGCCGACTATCTCATCAAGCCCATCAACATCAAGCAGTTGCAGGGCATCCTGTCGCGCGTCATGCGCCCGTCCAAGTTGCGCGCCGAGCTGGCCGACATGAAGGCCGAGTTCGAGCGCACCGGCCGTTTCGGCCTGCTGTGGGGGCGTTCGACGTCCATGCAGCGCGTCTACGAGCAGATCGGCCGCGTCTCCGGGACGGCGATCACCGTGCTCATCACCGGCGAAAGCGGCACCGGCAAGGAAGTCGTCGCGCAAACCATCCATGAGCTGAGCCGCCGGCGCAAGAAGCTCTTCCTCGCGGTGAACTGCGGGGCCATCTCCCCGCAACTCATCGAAAGCGAGATCTTCGGCCACGAGAAAGGCGCCTTCACGGGCGCCGACCGCATGCACCAGGGCTTCTTCGAGCGCGCCCACGGGGGGACGCTGTTCCTGGACGAGATCACCGAGATGCCGCTCGAGTTGCAGGTCAAGCTCCTGCGCGTGCTCGAGACGGGCACCTTCATGCGTGTGGGTTCCACCACCCCGATCGAGGCCGACGTGCGCATCATCGCCGCGACCAACCGGGTGCCGGAGCAGGCCGTGGCCCAGGGCAAGCTGCGGGAGGATTTGCTCTACCGCCTGAACGTCTTCCCGATCAATCTGCCCCCGCTGCGCGACCGCATCGAGGACATTCCGCTGCTGGCAGAGCACTTCCTGCACGACATCTGCAAGCGCGAAGGCGAGAACAAGCGCTTCGCGCCGCAAGCCCTGCAGAAGATGCAAAGCCATCGCTGGCCCGGCAACGTGCGCGAGTTGCGCAACGTGGTGCAGCGCGCCTACGTAATGGAAGAAGGCCCCGTCATCGGTGACGAGTGGCTGGTCTTCGACGCCCCGAGCGCGCAGGAGCAGAAGGGCCCGTACATCACCGTGCGTGTCGGCACCCCGCTGGCCGATGTCGAGCGCTCGCTGATCCTCGCCACCTTGCAGCACTTCAACAGCCACAAGGAAAAGACGGCCGCCGCGCTGGGCGTGAGCCTCAAGACGCTGTACAACCGGCTCAAGGAGTACTCGCAGGAGGGCTCCTCGGGTGGAAGCGAATCGAGTTGAGGGTGCTCAGCACTGCCCGACCTTCACGGGCGTGGGCTTGAGCACGCTCCTCGTACTCGTACAGGTGCGGCTCGAACGCCACCCCATGCTCGCGCAGCATCGTGGTGGCCGGTGTTTCGCCAGCGTGGTCGCGTCGTCCCATGTCGTCGGCCAAGCCCCTCTCTTCACTGCGCCGGGTCGCGCATCTCCCAGCGCACCTGGTCGATCGCCTGCAGGAGCTCGGGCGACAGCGTCGTGCCCCAGGCGTCCAGGTCCTCGTCGAGCTGCTCGCGCGTCGTGACGCCGATGATGGTGCTCGTCACCAACCACTTCGTGTAGCAGTAGGCCAGTGCCATGCGCGTGGGCGTGAGCCCGTGCTGGCGCGCCAGGGCGTTGTAGCGGCGCGCGGCCGCGAGCGCGTCCGCGCGGCCCCAGCGCTGCTTCTTCATAGAGTCGTAGATCGCAAGACGCCCCGCCCCCGTACCGGCCGCCAAGCCGCACTCGTCATACTTGCCGGTCAGCAGACCGAAGCCCAGCGGCGAGTACGCGAGCAGCGACACGCCGGTGCGGTACAACACTTCGTCCAGGCCGTTCTCGACCGAGCGGTTCACGAGGCAGTACGGGTTCTGCACGCTGACCACGCGAGGCAGGCCGTGCTGCTCGGCCACGTGCAGGAACTCCATCACCCCGTAGGGCGTCTCGTTCGACAGGCCGATGGCGCGCACCTTGCCGGCCTTCACCAGCTTGCCCATCGCATCCAGCTGTTCGTGGATCGAGCTCACCTGCTTGTCACGCGCCGGGTCGAAATAGATCGCGCCGAACATCGGCGCGTTGCGCACGGGCCAGTGGATCTGGTAGAGGTCGATGCGGTCGGTACGCAGGCGCCGGAGGCTCGCGTCGCACGCGGCGATGATGTCCGCGCCCGTGAGGTCGGGGCTAGCGTTGCGGATCCAGTCGTAGCCTCGGGCCGGGCCGGCCACCTTGGATGCGAGCACCACGCCGTCTCGCACGCCGGGCCGCGAGGCGAACCAGTTGCCCAGGATGCGCTCGGTGGCCCCGAAAGTCTCTGCACGCGGCGGCACCGAGTACATCTCCGCGGTGTCGAGGAAGTTGATGCCGCGCTCCAGCGCGCGGTCCATGATGGCGTGGGCGGTCGCTTCGTCGACCTGCTCGCCGAAGGTCATCGTGCCCAGGCACACTCTGGACACGCTGAGATCGCTGTCTCCCAGCTTGACGTACTCCATTCGGTCCTCCATGAAGACCGTCAGTGTGCCGCATGCCGCGCGAACCCGCAGGCAGGGCCGTTTGTCAGCCGCTCCGACTAAAACTGTCCTCAAGCCTTCTTAAAAGAATCTTAGGCTCCCTCGCCGCGCGACAAAGCGGGGCGCGCCGCGCCTACAGTTCGCCTCCTGACCACGCCCACGACGGGCCGGAGCCCAGGAGGACACGATGCACCGCCCGCTTTCAGACACCGAACAGGTCTCCATGCTGGAGGCCATGCAACTGATCCGTCGCCACGAGGAACGGCTCGCCGAACTGCAGGCCGCTGGCCGCGCAGCAGGCACCTGCACCGCCGTCGGCCAGGAAGCCGCAGCGGTCGGCGTCGTGCACGCGCTCGGCGCGGACGACCTCATCCTCACCAACCACCGCAGCGCCGGGCACTTGCTGGCCCGTGGCGCCGACCCCGGCCGGCTGATCGCCGAGATCCTGGGCCGCAGCACCGGCTACTGCAAGGGCAAGAGCGGCTCGTTGCACGTCTCGGCCAGGGAGCTGGGCATCGTGCTCACCTCGACAATCGTTGGCGGCGAGCTCTCGCTCGCTCCCGGTGTGGCGCTCGCGCAGAGGATGCAGGGTCGCCCCGGCGTCGTCGCCTGCTTCTTCGGCGATGGCGCGGCTTGCGAGGGCATCTTCCACGAGGCGCTCAACCTCGCGGTCGTGTGGAAGTTGCCGGTGCTCTTCGTCTGCGAGAACAACCAGTGGCAGGCCTACGTGCATCGCAAGGAGACGATGCCTCAGGACCACGTGCGACCCTGGGCGGCCGCGCACGGTTTGCCGGCGGTGGTGGTGGACGGCAACGACGTCGAAGCCGTCCATGCCGCCGCCCGGCATGCGGTGGACACGATCCGGGTCCAAGGCGGCCCGTGCTTCATCGAAGCCGTCACCTACCGGCTGCGCGGTCACTTCGAGCCCGACGATCAGGGCTATGTGGACGCGGATGAACTGACCGCCTGGAAGAGCCGCGATCCCATCCAGCTCCTCGCCCGCCGGTTGATCGACCGGGGCGTGCTCTCCGAGGGCGAATGGGCCCACGTCCGGCAGCGGGTCGAGGCCACGCTCGACGCCGCCTTCGCCTTCGCCGAGGCGTCGCCCTTCCCCTCGGCGGACGAGCTGATCACCGACGTCTACGCCTGAACGAGGAACCGCCATGCACACGATGACCGTCAACCAAGCCATCGCCAGCGCGCTGGCCGAGGAGATGCGGCGCGACGAGCGAGTCCTCATGTTCGGAGAGGGTGTCGCGACCAAGCGCGCGGATCTGATGCAGGAGTTCGGCGCCGAGCGGGTACGCAACACGCCGCTGGCCGAAGCCATCATCGCGGGCACCGCGGCCGGTGCGGCGGCAATGGGCCTGCGGCCGGTGGTGGACCTGCTCTTCGCGCCGTTCATGACGCTGGCGATGGACGCCCTGGTCAACAGTGCCGGCAAGCTGCGCTACCTCTCGGGCGGGCAGTTCAGCTTCCCGATGGTGGCGCTGGCCCATACGGGCGCCGGCTGGGGCGTGGGCGCCCAGCACAACCACAACCTGGAGGCCCTGTTCGTCCACGCGCCCGGGTTGAAGGTCGTGATGCCCTCAACGGCGGACGACTTCAAGGGTTTGCTCAAGTCGGCCATACGCGACGACAACCCAGTGATCTTCTTCATCGACCTTGCCCTCGGCGAGGCCGCGGGGCCGGTGCCCGCGGGCGACCACCTCGTGCCGATCGGCCAGTCGGTGGTTCGGCGCGCGGGATGCGACGTGACGCTCGTCTCCTACGCCAAGACCGTGGGCCACTGCTTGCGCGCCGCCGAGTCGCTCGCGCAACGCGGCATCTCCGCCGAGGTGCTGGACCTGCGCAGCCTCAAACCGCTGGATGAGGCGGGCCTCCTCGCGTCGGTGCGCAAGACGGGCCGGCTCGTCGTGGTGCACGAGGCGAGCCGCACCTGCGGCGTGGGGGCGGAGATCGCCGCGCTCGTCGTGGAACGGGCGTTCCCGCTGCTCAAGGCGCCGGTCGTGCGGCTCACTGGGCCGGACGCCCCCGCGCCGTCCTCGCGGCCGCTGGAGCAGGCGTTCGTGCCGCAGGCGCCGGCGATCGAACAGGCCGTCCTGGCGCTGCTGCGCGAACCGGCCTTGTCCTGAGGACCGGCGGGAGCGGCCGTTCAGACCTCCGCCCCGGTGCGGCTCTGGCGGGCCCGCTCCTCCTCGCGCTGGCGCAGCACGCGCCGCTGGACCTTGCCGGTGGTCGTCATCGGCAGCGCGTCGATGAACTCGATCTCCTTCGGGTACTCGTACGGCGCCAGCCGCCCGCGCACATGGTGCTGCAGTTCCTGCACCAGCCGCTCGTCGCCGACGTGGCCCGGTGCCAGCACCACGTAGGCCTTGACCAACGCGCCGCGTTGCGGGTCGGGTTTGGGCACGACCGCCGCGTTGGCCACCGCGGGATGCTTGACGAGGCAGTTCTCGATCTCGCTCGGGCCGATGCGGTAGCCGGCCGACTTGAACACATCGTCGCTGCGCCCCTGGTACCAGAGGTAGCCGTCCTCGTCCATCACCGCGGTGTCGCCCGTGCGGCACCAGGAGTTGTCCGGGTCGCCCGTGAACTTGGCGCGGGTGGCCGTCTCGTTGCGCCAGTAACCGAGGAAGAACACGGGGTCCGGATCGCCGTGGATGTCGCAGCGGTGCACCGCCACGTCGCCCGGCGTACCGGGCGGGCATTCACGACCCTCGTCGTCGATGACCGCCACGCGATGGCCCGGGTAAGGCCTGCCCATGCTGCCCGGCCGCGCGGGCCACAAGCGCGCGCAGTTGCCGACCACGTAGTTGATCTCGGTCTGGCCGAACATCTCGTTGATGGTGACGCCGAGCTTTTCCTCGCCGTAGGCGAACACGGCATCACCCACCGCCTCGCCGGCGCTCATGATGGCCTGCAGGTGCAACTGGTAGTGCTCCCGCGGGTTCGGCACTGCCTTCATCATCGCCTTGAGCGCGGTCGGAAAGAGAAACGTGTGCGTGACGCGGTACCGCTCCATCAGTCCGAAGGCCTTCTCGGCGTCGAAACGGCCCTGGTAGGCGACGATCGGGCGCCCGAAGTAAAGCGTGGGCAACAGGGCGTCCATCAGTCCGCCCGTCCAGGCCCAGTCCGCTGGCGACCAGAAGACCTGGCCCCCCGCTCCCGCGGCCGCCGGCATCTCGGCCGCCTCACCCGGTGTCGCCTGCTCGCCGGAAGGCGCCTGCGACGCAAACGGCTCGAAGCCAAACCAATTCTGGCTCGCAACGAAACCCGGCAGGTTGCCGATGAGCGCGCGGTGGGGGATGAGCGCGCCCTTGGGGGGGCCGGTCGTGCCGCTGGTGTAGATGAGCACGGCCGGGTCGTCGGCGTGCGTCAGCCGCGCGCTGTAGACCGAGGACTCCCGGGCGAGCGCCGCCTCCCAGTCGATGTCACCCTGGCCTTGCGCCGCGCCGACGGCCACCACGCACTGCAACGCCGGCGCACCCGCCCGGGCGGCGAGCAGATTGGCGATCGAGCTCTCGTCGGCAATGGCGACCTTGGCCTCGCTGTCGGCCAGCCGGTACTCCAGCGCCTCGGGTCCGAAGAGCATGGACAACGGCATTGCGACCGCGCCCATCTGGTAGATCGCCATGTGGGCGATCGCCGTTTCGACGCGCTGCGGCATCACGACGGCCACGCGGTCTCCGGGCGCGACCCCCAGCCGCTCCAGCAGGTGCGAAAGCCGGTTGGCACGCGCCTGCAACTCCCCGTAGGTGAGCGCACTTTGCCGGCCGTCCTCATGCTCGTGCAGGATCGCCGGCGCCTCGGCGCGGCTGCGTGCCCACCGCGTGCAGCACACCTGCGCGATGTTGAACAGCGCCGGCACGTGCCAGCGGAACTGGCGGTAGATGGCCTCGTAATGATCGGTCCCCGGACGGCGAGTGGTTGTCATGCGCTTGTTCTCCTCGCGCCGAGATTAACCGGCCGCGCCTCGGCCGGGCATCGGGGCGGTCCCGGGCCGCGCACTCTTGGGCCTCACGGCCGCTCGCCGGCGCGGAATCAGGGAAAATGCGCACTTCGCCCCCTGCCGCCGCACCGCGCGTCCAGCGGGGCACGCCCACCCATCGACATTCATGCGCGTCCCAGACTTTTCCTCCGTTCGTTTGCTGGTCGCAGGCGATGTGATGCTGGACCAGTACTGGACCGGCAGCACGCAGCGCATTTCCCCCGAAGCGCCGGTGCCCGTCGTCAACGTACGGGCGGCCGACCACCGCGCCGGGGGGGCGGCCAACGTCGCCCTCGGTCTGGCGGCCCTCGGCGCCCGCGTCACGCTGGTGGGTCCGGTGGGCGAAGACGACGCAGCCACCACGCTGGCGGGGCTGCTCGAGCGAGGCGGCGTGTCCTGCGCCTTCCGCCGCGAAGCGCGCCTGCGCACCATCACCAAGCTGCGCGTGCTGAGCCATCACCAGCAGATGATCCGGCTCGACTTCGAAGACCCGCCCGGCGAGGCCGCCGCGCTGGCACCCCAGCATCTCGCCCCGTGGCTCGCCGACGTGGATGCGGTGGTGCTTTCCGACTACGGCAAGGGCGCACTGGCCCAGGTGACCACGCTCATCCAGGCCGCACGCGCGGCCGGCAGAGCCGTCCTCGTCGACCCCAAGCAGGCCGACCTCTCGGTGTACCGCGGCGCCAGCATCGTCACGCCCAACCGCGCCGAGTTCGAACGGGCCGTGGGCCGCTGCGCGACCGAGGAGGAACTGGTCGCCAAGGGGATGGAGCTGGTGGAGCGCCTGAGCTGGGAGGCCCTGCTGATCACCCGCAGCGAAGAAGGCATGACGCTGCTCGAACGCCGGCGCGAGCCGTTGCACATTCCCGCCCAGGCGCACGAGGTGTACGACGTCACCGGCGCGGGCGACACCGTCATCGCGGTGCTCGCGGCAGCGCGCGCCACCGGTGCCTCCTGGCAGGCCGCAGCCCGTCTGGCCAATGTGGCCGCCGGCATCGCCGTCGGCAAGCTGGGCACGGCGACCGTCTCGCGCAGCGAGCTGGTGCAGGCCGCCGAGGCGCCCGGCCTGCGCGACGCGCACGGCGTCGTCGACGAGGCGACACTGCTGGCCCGCGTGCGCGAGGCCCGCGCGCGCGGCGAACGCATCGTGATGACCAACGGCTGCTTCGACATCCTGCACGCGGGGCACGTGCGCTACCTGGCCGAGGCCCGTGCGCTGGGCGACCGGCTCGTCGTCGCCGTCAACGACGACGCCTCGGTGGCCCGCCTCAAAGGTCCCACGCGGCCCATCGTCCCGCTGGAAGACCGCATGGCCGTGCTCGCCGCGCTCGCCGCGGTGGATTGGGTCGTGCCCTTCTCCGAAGACACCCCCGCCCGCCTCATCGACGCCGTCCAGCCCGACGTGCTCGTCAAGGGCGGCGACTACCGCATCGACCAGATCGCGGGCCACGAAGGCGTCCTCGCCCGCGGCGGCGAAGTCAAAGTCCTGCGCTTCGTCGACGGACGGTCCACGTCGTCGATTGTCGACCGTATACGCTCCACGTCCTCCTGATGCGCCTCGTTCAGGTTGTTCATACGCGCGGCCATCGGGGCGCGGAGGTCCTGCATCTGCGCGACTCTGCCCCGCCGATCGTGGAGCGCATGGAAGGACTCCTTGCACGGCTGGTGGAGCCGGCATGACCACGCCGCGCATCCTCATCGTTCGCCTGTCGGCCCTGGGCGACGTGGTGATGGCTTCGGGCCTCATCCCCGCATTGCGCGCTCGCTACCCCCAGGCTTACCTCGCCTGGCTGACCGAGCCCGCGGCCGCACCGCTGCTGCGCCACAACCCGCGGCTGGACGAACTTCTTCTCTGGGACCGCAAGTCCTGGCAGGTGTTGTGGAAAGAGGGGCGCTACGGTTCGCTCTGGCGCGCCGCGGGCACTTTCCGTCGCATGCTGCGCGAACGACGCTTCGACCTCGTGCTGGACGTGCAGGGCCTGCTGAAGAGCGGGCTGTGCGCCTGGTGGAGCCGAGCGCCCCGCCGCGTCGCCCTCCACCCGCGCGAAGGCAGCCAGTGGCTGGCCACCGAATCCCTACAGCATTCGCCCGGCCCCCACCCTCTCATCGGCTCCGAGTACCGTCAGCTCGCACAGTACCTTGGCGCGCCCGCGCAGGCCTTTCATCTCGACATCGCGATCGGGCAGGAGCCGGCACAGGCCGCCGAACGCGCCTTGCGCGCCGCCGGAATCGAAGGGCCTTACACGGTGCTCGCGCCTTTCACGACCCGCCCTCAGAAGCACTGGTTCGAGGACAGATGGGCCCAGCTCGCCGCGCGTTGGCGAGTCCAAGGGCTGCGCTGCGTGGTGCTGGGTGGCCCGGGTGACCGTGAGGCCGCATCGCGGATCTGCAGGGGCAGCCCGCACATCGTCAACCTTGCCGGTCAACTGCCTCTGGACGTGAGCGCCGCGGTCATCGAGAAGGCGGCACTGCTCGTTGGCGTGGACACAGGACTGACTCACCTCGGCTCCGCGCTGCGAGTACCGACCTTGGCCCTCTTCGGCTCCACCTGCCCGTACGCCGACGCGGGCGTTCCGTCGACTCGCATCCTCTATCACCAGCTCCCCTGCTCTCCCTGCCACCGGCATCCCACCTGTGGAGGCCGCTTCGACTGCATGAGAGCGCACACAGTCGATGACGTCTTCCACGCCGGCCGCGAGGTTCTGGAGTTGAGCCGATGAAGATACTGCATGTGGAGTCAGGCAAGCACTACTACGGCGGTCCACTGCAGGTGATCTTCCTGATGAAGGGCCTGGCCGAATCGGGTCACCAGAACCTGCTTGCCTGCCCCAAAGGCAGCGCGATTGCGAAGGCCGCCTCCGAGCTGGGCGTCCAGGTTTTCGAACTCGAGATGAAAGGCGACTTGGACGTCGGCATGGTTGGGCGACTGCGTCGCCTCATACGCGCTCACCGGCCGGACGTAGTCCACCTGCACAGCCGCCGTGGCACCGACGTGTGGGGCGGCATCGCTGCCAAGCTGGAGGGCGTGCCCTGCGTATTGAGTCGTCGTGTCGACAACCCAGAGCCCGGGTGGCTGGCCCGCCGCAAGTACCGGCTGTACGACCGGGTCATCGCCATCTCCGGTGCGATCCGCGATGTGCTCATCGGCGAGGGCGTCCCGCCACAACAGGTTGAAGTGGTGCTCGACGCAGTCGACACCGAACTCTATCGACCTGGCTGCCAGGATAGGGGCTTCTTCCTGTCCGAGTTCGGCTTGCGCGAGAACGAGGTGACTCTGGCCATGGCCGCCCAGTTCATCCCCCGCAAGGGCCACCGCACGCTGATTGAAGCCCTGCCCGCCGTGCTCGCTCAACATCCGAACCTGCGCGTGCTGCTCTTCGGCCAGGGCCCACTGTTGCCCGACATCCAGGCGCTGGTCCAGCAAAAGGGGCTCGAGCGCGCCGTCACCTTCGCCGGTTTCCGGCGCGACCTGGAGCGAATCCTTCCGTGCGTGGACGTCGTCGTGCATCCGGCCTCGATGGAAGGGCTGGGCGTCGCCCTCTTGCAAGCCGCCGCATGCGGGCGACCGATCGTGGCGGGGCGCGCCGGAGGCATCCCCGAAGTCGTCAGGCCGGGTCTCAACGGGGAACTGGTCCCTCCGGAAAACCCGCACGCATTGGCCACCGCCCTGGCGGCCCTGGTTAGCAACGAATCGTTACGAAACCAATACGGGCAGGCTGGGCGAGAATATGTAGTGTCGCGTTTCTCTATTCCGGCCATGGTGGCCGGCAATGCCAGCGTGTACCAAGCAGTCCTCGGGTGCCGCCGGCCGCGGTAAGAGGGGCCGCCGCAGCCGTGTTCGATTCGTATGTCAGACCCTCGTCCCAAGACTGTCGTACTCCATCAGTTCACCGGCATCGGTGACTTGGTTTGGCACATCCCCTACTTCAAGGCCGTGGCCGAGCAAAGCCGAGGGGGCAAGGTCAGCGTGATCGCACAGCCGTCTACCCTGGCTCGCCAACTGATTGGCCACGAACCTTGGGTCGAAGAGATCATCGACCATGACCACCGCCCCCGGCGCAGCGAGAAGCGCAAGGGCCGGCACGCGGGACTGCTGGGCATGTGGCGCTTCGCGCAGGAGCTCAAGCAGCGCGACTTCGATCGCATCGTGCTGTTCTCCGGCCGGGTGAGCCGGGGGCTGCTGGCATGGATGACGGGCATCCCCGTGCGCATCGGCTATGGGTATCGCCGGCTGCAACGCATCTTTCTCAACCAGCCGCCCTACATCGACCGGTACAAGGGTGAGGAGGTTCCCGTGTACTTCGAAGCGAGTGCCCTTGCAGCCGCGCACCGTTTCGTCTCAGCCCCAATTGTGCCACGCCTTGATTTACCGCCAAACGCTGGGAGGAACGTTCTTGAAATCTTGGCGAAGATAGAGCGACCTCTACACGTGCTCGCCATTGGAACCTCGGAACCACATAAGCAATGGGGCCAGGCAAAATTCAGCGCCTTAACAACATGCCTGCTCGAGAAGGGCGGCAGCGTGCTAGTCCTTGGCGGTCCAGCGGAAACCGAACTGGCGAGAGAGATTTGCGAGGCTACTCCTGAATACCTACGAGAGCGCTGCCACCCCGTAACGCATTTGACAGTCTTGGAGAGCGCCCAGGTGCTGAACTCGGCCGACGCATGCGTGGGCAATGACACCGGTATGGTCAACGTCGCAGCGGCATGTAGTTGCCCTACATACGTCATCCTCGGCGACCGCCCGCCGCTTGCCCACGATCCGCTAGTTCGCTCTATACAAGGTGCCTCTCTAGCTTCGATCACAGTCGAGCAAGTTCTCGCCGTCATGCAGGAAACGGCCCAAGAATCAATAGGCTTTCGGTTCCGGCCCCAGGCCAATTCACCGCGGAAGGCCTTCCCAGACGTATAGTAAGCATGTACCTCCTCCCCATTTTTGTTATCAACTTGCCCAGCAGCACCGACAGGCGAGCGCTCATGGAATGCGAACTCAATCGCCTAGGTGCAACAGCTGAGTTCTTTCCTGCGATCCGTGGGTCCGATATACGCCACGAGATCCATATCAAAGACCCACATAACAATCTCACAGACGGCGAACTAGGGTGCTATATGAGCCACGTAGCGCTGTGGAAACGCATAGCGTACTCGGCACTGCCATCCGCGGTTGTTCTGGAGGATGACGTTTGTCTCTCCCCCGCTTTCTTGCAGGTGTGCAAAGAGCTGACTAGCTCTCACCTAGTTTTTGACCTCGTTCGCCTGGGAAGCTTGAGGAAGGCGAAAGGCATTCCGGTCGGCCGCTTACCCACCGGACACGAACTGCTTCTTGCTACTGCCGCCCCGGATGGAACACAAGGGTATCTTATCACCCGATCAGGAGCCGAAGCCTTATTGAGGCGGATCTCCCGCCCTACCGCTCCCATTGACCGCCAGCTCAACCAGTACTGGGAGTACGGATTAAAAGTCTTGTTACTGAGCGAACCGGTCGTTCATCACAACTTGCATCTCGAATCGACTATCGATCCCAGCGGCCGCGCCCCAATCAATACCTCTCTTCCGCTCATTCAGCGACTCCGCCGCTCGATAAAAAAGAGAGCCGCAATCGCGGCACTACGCAATCAAATTACCGGACAACCATCATCTCCGCCCAGTTCATGAGCATCGACGTCTCGATTGTTCTCAATGCCCACCGCGAAGCGCATTACATAACCAGGACCCTGCGCTCAATTTACGATCAGGTCATCTTCGCCCGCCATCATGGTCTGTCGTGCGAACTCATTGTCGTCTTAGACGATCCTGATCCGGTGACCGAGGGCGCGTTCGACAATTGGGATTACGGCTTTCTAACTGCACACACGATTCTTCGTATCCACGAGCGCTCACTTGCGCGGGCGCGTAATTATGGCTGCCGTGCAGCACAAGGAAAGTATGTCGCGCTATTGGATGCCGACGATTTATGGTCTTATAACTCTCTGGTGGAGAAGGTACGCACAGCCCAGCACCAGCCGCGCACCATCATCCTTCCCGAGTATGTTTATGCGTTTGGAGATCGACACTTTCTTTGCCGCTATCAGACTGCCAATCCGCGAGCGTTAATTGACAACCACCCCTACATCTCACAAATTTTCGCACCCAGGGCTTTGTGGGCCGAGCTCGAGTATGCACACCCCGACGTTTCAAGAGAGTACGCATACGAAGATTGGCACTTTCACTGCGAAAGCATCGCAAAGGGCTGGAACTTCGATTCAGCACCCTCTACCGTCTTGTTCTATCGGCAACACGCCCGGAGTATCATGGCTCAGAGCCGACGCCTTCATGCGTACTTCGTGCAGAGCCGTAGTTCCCTATTCGACCCCGAAGTGTATTTCGCTACATGTAACGAGGATGCGATCGCCCCCCTGCAAAGACGTCCGAACTTCGGCGTTCCCAAGACTGCTCTCACCGCCGCGTTTTGGCGCGATACCGCGGTTAGAAAAGCCATCCAACTCGCATCGGAGATCGAGCCTGCCATCGACCCTGAGAAGTCCAGCAAATGCCTGATGGATGTGGCGTACATGCCGCCCACAGCTGTAGGCGACCTCTATCTGAGGATATGTGAGGCGGTAAGGAATTGCGCCATAAAGTCGAACTACACTGACGTAATCCTCCTCCCCAGCCTTTGCGTCGGAGGAGGCGAGAAGTACTTGCTGCAAGTGGCTGAGGCGCTCCAGTCTACCGGCCAAGCTCGCGTCTTAATTGTTGCGACTGATCCTCATGGCCCTCATCCTTGGCAGTCTCGGGTTCCACCCGGAGCGGACTTCTTGGCGCTCTCGGATTGCCGGATAGGAGACACCTCTTTTGACGGCGTTGCCATAGCTGTTTTTCGGCTGCTACAGTCGTGCGCAAACGATGCCCGGCTTCACTTCAAGCCCTCGGATTTCAATCACCTATTCCTCCGCAGATATGGAAAAAAGCTTGCGAATAGGCTAATCTACTACCGGTGGTGCGACGTGGAAGTTGAATTCGGGTCAGCGCGGTACAAGGCCCCTTTTGTGACTGCCTTGCTGGACGAAATGAAGGACAACTTCTGGCGGGTAGTTTCCGATTGCGAAGCGATCACTATAGAGGACCAGAGGCGGATGGGTTGTCCAGCGGAAAACTACCACGTTCTGCCTGCATATGTAGAATCTGCTCATTCCGAACCCGTTTATCGTTTGAAGGACGGCTTTCGCTTTCGCCTGATGTGGGCCTCGCGCTTGGATAGGCAGAAGCGGCCCGAGCTCGTGGTTCGAATTGCCCAGTTGCTGAAAGAGCGCGCCCCCCAGGTTCATATCGACGTTTTTGCCCCAACGCACAGCCTATTCCGGGCGAAAACGATGTTTCTCGCAGCACCTAATATTGAAAATCGACCGGCATTTTCCAGCTTGGGAGAGCTTCCCCTATCTGAGTATGACGGACTAATCTACACCTCTTTCTACGATGGGATGCCGAACGTGATTTTGGAAGCCATGAGCTTCGGATTGCCAGTCATTGCCCCTAGCGTTGGCGGAATCCCGGAAGCAGTACGGCATTCTGAAACAGGTTTTCTTGTACCTCACCTAGCCGAAGATGGCGCCGCAGCAGAAGCTTACGTTACCGCCATACTTGCTATGTACACCGACTTCAATGAATGCAGGAAGGTGAGCGAGGGTGCTTGGGCCTACTGCCGAGAAAAGCGCGACAGACGCCAGCACCTTGAGCGGGTCAGAAATATCTATGAGCTTTGAGCATGAGTGAAGAACGTATCAGCTTCTCGGCGGACGGTACCACGTACCATGCCTTCTACTTTGGTGAACACGTCGCGAGGTATGCCCTCGCGTACAACGCGTGCAGAGGCGCTCGGGTTCTGGACATCGCCTGCGGCGAAGGATATGGCTCTAGGCTGATGCGAGACTGGGGAGCGGCCGACGTTCTCGGAATCGACATATCGCCGGATGCTATTGCGCGCGCAAGGAAATATTTTGCGACTGACGGGGTGGAGTACCAGTGCGCGTCAGCGTTGGATTTGAGAACGGCAGTCGATGGCACGAAGTTCGACCTGATTGTCTCCCTTGAGACGATAGAACACCTTGAATCTCCACACTTGTTTCTTCGCGCCCTCACAGAGTGTGTCGCGCCGGGCGGAACGATTATCATAAGCTGCCCGAATGATCACGCGTATGGAGAGACGAACAATCCTTTCCATTTGCGCAAGTATACTTTTGAGGAATTCAGAACTCTGACCGAGGAGGTGCTCGGCAAGGCAGACGAGTGGCTTCTTGGCACTCCCGCTCTCGGACATTGTCATCTTTCGCCAGATGCGTTGCCTGCGGAAGCGACGTCGGCTCGGGATGTTCTGAAAACCGCTACGCATCGTGCGCAGCCGTGGATGATCCCCCCGCAGGCTGGAACTCGCGCGCAGACTGAGAATTGCGCTTACTATGTTGGGAGGTGGGGGCCCGCGGCGCTAACACCGGCCATTGTTACCGCACCGCAGTCGTTGCCTGCTTCCATAGAGATCTGGCGGCTGTACGACTCCGCACAGAAGACCATCACCCGCTTGCGTGAGGAGAACGAACGTCTTCGGCTGGCCCAAATTCTGCTCGCCGAGCGCAGCACGCTTTCGACTTTCGATGTTCCGGCGGTCGATGGAAAATGGCAGCGGCGCCGGAGAAAATGGCTGAGGAGCATTCGAAAACGACTCGGGATCGCGGCCTAGGAGAGTCGGGCGCGCAGAAACATGAACCTTAAAGACGTTTCCCACCGGCTATTTGCGTACATTACCCCCCATAAGGCGGGGATTGCGCTGGGGATTTTGTGCTTCTTTGCATCCGCTGCTATCGAACCCCTGGTTCCGGCGCTTCTGAAGCAGCTTCTCGATAAGGGTTTCAGGACAGCCGATATTGCGTTTCCCGTCTGGCTTGTCCCGGTGGCAGTGATTGGACTCTTCGCCACCCGGGGGCTGCTCGCATTCACTGGCACATATCTATTCAATTGGTCTACTTCGCAAGCCGTACTCGCTCTGCGGACCGACCTTATTAGATCCGTGATGCGCGCCGATGCGAGTTTATACACTCAACTCTCTCCCGGCGTTGCGGCGACGCGAGTTATCAATGATCCGCACCACGCCACCAGCTCGTTGGCCGGTGCGCTGACAACAATATTGCGCGATGGGACGACCCTCCTCGCTCTACTCGGGTACCTTTTTTACCTAAACTGGAAATTGACCCTGATTTCCCTCGTGACGATGCCGTTACTAGGCTACGTGGTGAGGACCGTGCAAAAACGCGTCCTCTCCGTGGGGAGTAGGTCATACGAGTCCCAAATCAAGCTCGTGGGCATTGTGGACGACATCACCCGCGCCTGGAGAGTGGTGCGGACCTTTGATGCCGGTGAATTTGAGCACCAGAGATTTACGGAGGAAGCGAAGCGTCTGCGTCGGATGACGCTTAAGAGCGTAGCGGCCGGCGCTACTATGACACCCCTTACCCAAGTCGTGGCAAGTGCGGGAGTTGCGCTCATCCTGACTCTTGCCTTGATCGACGCAAACCGGGGAGGCACCTCCGTCGGCGAGTTCGTGGCGTTTATCACCGCGATGCTGATGACCATCTCGCCGATGCGGCACCTGACAGACGTGACCCAACCAATCATCGGTGGGTTGATTGGGGCCAGAGCGTGCTTCGATTTGATGGACACGCCGCCGGAGCCGGACACGGGCACACGTGAATTGGAGGCGGGCCAGTGCCGGGGCGATATTCGCTTTGATAGGGTGACGGTGGTATACCCCGGCAGCGAGCACAAGGCCCTCAATCAACTCGAGCTGGAGATCCCCGCCGGCAAGACGATCGCCCTCGTGGGGCCCTCCGGGTCGGGCAAGACGACCATCGTCAACGCGATGCTCGGCTTTGTCGCCCCCACCGAAGGGCGGATCACGCTCGACGGCATCGACATCACGGAGATCCGCAAGGCCTCGTTGAGGCGGCAGTTCGCGGTGGTGTCGCAGGACATCGTGCTCTTCGACGGGCCGCTGGCCGATAACGTGGCCTACGCCGCGCCGAAGGACATGGCGCGCATCGAGGCGTGCCTGAAGGCCGCCAACCTCTGGGACTTCGTGCAGTCGCAGCCGGAGGGGGTGAACATGATGATCGGCACCAACGGCAGCCGTCTCTCGGGCGGGCAGCGGCAGCGGCTCGCGATCGCGCGGGCGCTGTACAAACAGGCGCGAATCTGGGTGTTCGACGAGGCCACTTCGGCGCTGGACTCGGAGTCGGAGCGCATCGTCCAGCAGTCCATTGAGCAATGGCACGGCGAGAAGACGCTGATCCTCATCGCGCACCGGTTGAGCACGGTGCGCAATGCCGACCGCATCTATGTAATGTCGGACGGCCGCGTGGTGGAAGCCGGCACGCACAAGGAACTGATGGAGCGCGGCGGCCTGTACGCCGGTATGGTGGCCGCGCAGGCGATGGAGTGAACACGAATGACGAGCCCCTATACCCCCCATCGCACTGCACGCAGCGAGTACCGGACCATCCGCGGGTTGCGCTATCACGTGCAGGTGTGGGGCGCTGCCCAGGGAGCGCAGCCGCCGCTCGTGATGCTCCACGGCTGGATGGACGTCGGGGCCTCGTTCCAGTTCGTGGTCGACGCGCTGGCACAGGACCGGCACGTGATCGCGCCTGACTGGCGCGGCTTCGGCCTCACCCAGGCGCCTGGGGCCGACTGTTACTGGTTCCCTGACTACCTGGGCGACCTGGACGCGCTGCTGGACGCTCTTGCTCCTGGCCAGGCGGTGGACCTGGTGGGCCACAGCATGGGCGGCAACGTCGCGATGATCTACGCCGGCGTGAGGCCCGAGCGGGTACGGCGGCTGGTGAACCTGGAGGGCTTCGGCCTGCCCGAGACGACGCCCGACCAAGCCCCTGCCCGCTACGCCAAGTGGCTCGACGAGCTGAAGACGCCGATGGAGCTGCGCAGCTACGACTCGCTCGACGCGGTGGCCGAGCGGCTGTGCAAGAACAACCCCCTGCTGCGGCCGGAGTTCGCCAGCTGGCTGGCGCCGCACTGGGCGCAGCCGGCCGAGGACGGGCGGTGGGTGATCCTGGGCGACCCGGCCCACAAACGCACCAACCCCGTCCTCTACCGCAAGGAAGAGGTGTTGGCCTGCTGGCGCCGCATCACCGCCCCCACGCTGTGGGTGGAAGGCGACCGCACGAACCTCGCGCAATGGTGGGGCGAGCGCTACCCGAGGGCCGACTTCGAGGCGCGCCTGGCTGTGGTGCCGCGCCTGCGCCGCGAGGTGCTCAGCCCGGCGGGCCACATGCTGCACCACGACCAGCCCGAGGCGCTGGCGCGTCTGCTGGACGACTTTCTCTCCTGACGAGCCCCGTACGGCCGCGCCGCCGAGGCGGCCCCGGCCGTCGGGTGCCAAAAACGGATACGGGCGAGCGCGCCCCTGCGTGAGAAAATCCCCCTCTTCCCGGCCCTGCGCCGGCCGCCCGGGTCTTGGCTTTGCCTGCCGACGGGCGCACCGAATACCGACACGAACACCAGGACACCCGCATGGACAACGAACGCATCAACGCCATTGGATCTCGCCTCGCCGACTTGGCGGCCCGCACCGCCGAGCTACGGAGGTATCTTTGACTGGGAGACCAAGTCCCATCGTCTGAGCGAGGTCAACGCGGCGCTGGAGGACCCGGCCGTCTGGAACGACCCGAAGCGCGCCCAGGAACTGGGGCGCGAGAAGAAGTCGCTGGAAGCCGTGGTGCTGACCATCCAGCGGCTGGAATCGGAGCTCGCGGACAACGGCGAGCTCTTCGAGATGGCGCGCGACGAGGGCGATGAGGCGGGCCTGCAGGCCATCGAAGCCGAGGCCGAGAAGCTCGCCCGTGAGGTCGAGGACCTCGAGTTCCGCCGGATGTTCAGCAACCCGGCCGACCCGAACAACTGCTTCATCGACATCCAGGCCGGCGCGGGCGGCACCGAGGCCTGCGACTGGGCGGCCATGCTGCTGCGCCAGTACCTGCGATATTGCGAGCGCAAGGGCTTCAAGGCCGAGGTGATGGAAGAGTCGCCCGGCGACGTGGCCGGCATCAAGAGCGCGACGATCAAGGTCGAGGGCGACTACGCCTACGGCTACCTGCGCACGGAGACCGGCGTGCACCGCCTCGTGCGCAAGAGCCCGTTCGACTCCTCGGGCGGGCGCCACACTTCGTTTGCGAGCGTGTTCGTCTACCCGGAAGTCGACGACTCGATCGAGATCGAGATCAACCCGGCGGACGTGCGCACCGACACCTTCCGGGCCTCGGGCGCGGGCGGCCAGCACATCAACAAGACCGACTCGGCGGTGCGCCTCACGCACATCCCGACGGGCATCGTGGTGCAGTGCCAGAACGACCGCTCGCAGCACCGCAACCGCGAGGAGGCCTGGGCCATGCTGCGCGCGCGGCTCTACGAGCACGAGATGCGCAAGCGCATGGCCGAGCAGCAGAAGCTCGAGGACAGCAAGACCGACGTCGGCTGGGGCCATCAGATCCGCTCCTACGTGCTCGATCAAAGCCGCATCAAGGACCTGCGCACCAACGTCGAGATCTCCAACACGCAGAAGGTGCTCGACGGCGATCTCGACGCCTTCATCGAGGCCAGTTTGAAACAGGGGTTGTGACACCATGCGCGAAGCCACTGCCGTCGTGATCCGGCGCGAGGACTATGCCCCGCCGCCCTACTGGATCCGCACCGTCGAGCTGACCTTCGATCTCGATCCGGCCAAGACCATCGTCACCAGCCGGATGCAGATCGAGCGCAACGAGGCCGTGCCGGCCCAGCCGCTCAAGCTGCACGGCGAGGACTTGAACCTCCTGCGCGTGCTCGCCAACGGCGAGAGCGTGAGCTTCCGGCACGAGGACGGGTGCCTGGTCATCGACAACCCGCCGCCCGCGCCCTTCACACTGGAGGTGCGCAACACCTGTGCGCCCGAGAAGAACACCCAGCTCTCGGGCCTGTACACCTCGGGCGGCGGCTTCTTCACGCAGTGCGAGGCGCAGGGCTTTCGGCGCATCACCTACTTCCTGGACCGCCCGGACGTCATGTCCGTCTACACGGTCACGCTGCGCGCCGACAAGGCCAAGTACCCGGTGCTGCTGTCCAACGGCAACCTGATCGAGCAAGGTGACCTCGAAGGCGGCCGGCACTACGCCAAGTGGCACGACCCCTTCCCCAAGCCGAGCTATCTCTTCGCGCTGGTGGCGGCCAACCTGGTGTGCCGCGAGCAGAAGATCCGCGCCCGCTCGGGCCGCGAGCACCTGCTGCAGGTGTACGTGCGCGCCGGCGACTTGGACAAGACCGAGCACGCGATGCGTTCGCTGATGGCCTCCATCGCGTGGGACGAGGCGCGCTTCGGCCTCTCGCTCGATCTGGATCGCTTCATGATCGTCGCGGTGAGCGACTTCAACATGGGTGCGATGGAGAACAAGGGGTTGAACATCTTCAACACCAAGTACGTCCTCGCCAACCCGGCCACCGCGACCGACACCGACTACTCCGGCATCGAGAGCGTGGTCGGCCACGAGTACTTCCACAACTGGACGGGCAACCGCGTCACCTGCCGCGACTGGTTCCAGCTCAGCCTGAAGGAGGGCCTGACCGTCTTCCGCGACCAGGAGTTCAGCCAGGACCTGGCTGGCAGCCCCTCGGCGCGCGCAGTCAAGCGCATCGACGACGTGCGCCTGCTGCGGCAGCACCAGTTCCCGGAAGATGCGGGCCCGATGGCGCACCCGGTGCGGCCGGACAGCTATGTCGCGATCGACAACTTCTACACCGCCACCGTCTACGACAAGGGCGCCGAGGTGGTGCGGATGATGCAGACGCTGGTTGGGCGCGAGGGGTTCGCGCGCGGCATGACGCTGTACTTCCAGCGCCATGACGGCCAGGCAGTGACCTGCGACGACTTCGCCCAGGCGATCGCCGACGCCAACCCCGGCAGCCCGCTGGCCGAGCGCCTCGAGCAGTTCAAGCGCTGGTACAGCCAGGCCGGCACCCCGCGTGTGACCTCGCGTGGCCACTACAACGCCGAGACGCAGACGTACACGCTGGAGCTTTCGCAACATTGCCCGCCCACCCCCGGGCAGGCCGACAAGCAGCCCTTCGTGATCCCGGTGGCCATGGGCCTCATCGGCCGTGACGGCCTGCCCCTGCCGCTGCAACTGGTGGGCGAGAGTGCCCCGGTGGGGACCGACCGCGTACTGGTGCTCCACGAGGCCACGCAGCGCTACGAGTTCGTGGGGCTCGAGGTGGAGCCGGTGCCGTCGTTGCTGCGCGGCTTCTCGGCGCCCGTGGTCCTGGAAGACACGCTGAGCGACGCGGAGCTCTTGATCCTGCTCGCCCACGACTGCGACCCGTTCAACCGCTGGGAGGCCGGCCAGCGCCTCGCGCTGAACCGCCTGCTCGCCGCGATCAAGGGCGACGGCCGCCTGCACCTGGACGAGCCCTTCCTCGACGCGATGAAGGCGGTACTGCACCACCCTGCGCTCGATCCAGCGTTCAAGGAGCTGGTACTCACGTTGCCGAGCGAGAGCTACATCGCCGAGCAACTGGAGCAGGTGGACCCCCAGCGCATCCACACGGTACGCGAGACGATGCGGCTGCAACTGGCGCAGTGCCTGCACGCGGACTGGGAGTGGGCCTTCGAGCACCACCAGGTGCAAGGCGGCTACTCGCCCGAGCCGGGGCAGGCGGGCCGACGGGCGCTGGCCAACCTGGCGCTTGGCTACTTGTGCCTGGCCGCCGCCGAGAAGAACCTGCCCGTGTGGCCGGGCAAGGCCTACCAGCGCTTCAAGGACGCGACCAACATGACCGACCGGCTGGGAGCGCTGGCGGCCCTGGTCGGCGCGCACCACGACCTCGCCGAGGTGGCGCTGGAGCGCTTCCATCAAATGTTCAAGGACGAAGCGCTCGTCATCGACAAATGGTTCGCCCTGCAGGCCACGGCCCCCGAGAAGGAGGGCCGCGTGTTCACGCGCGTCAAGCAGCTGATGGCGCACCCCGACTTCTCGCTGCGCAACCCCAACCGCGCGCGCAGCCTGATCAACGCGCTGTGCTTCAGCAACCCGGCCGCGTTCCACCGCGCCGACGCCGCGGGCTACGTCTTCTGGGCCGACCGCGTGCTCGAGCTGGATGCGATCAACCCGCAACTGGCGGCCCGCCTGGCGCGTGCGCTGGACCGCTGGAAGCAGTTGGCCGAGCCCTACCGCAGCGCCGCCCGCGAGGCGATCGCCCGCGTCGCGGCCAAGGCCGAGCTCAGCGACGACGTGCGCGAGATCGTGACGCGCGCGCTGGCCGAATGACGGTTTCTTGAACTTGAGGAGTTGTCCATGAGCAAACGCGTCAGCCTCACCCAGTACCTGGTCGAGCAGCAGCGCATGCACGGGCACATCCCCGCGCAGTTGCGCCTGCTGATCGAAGTGGTCGCGCGCGCCTGCAAGCGCATCGCCATCAGCGTCAACAAGGGCGCCTTGGGCGACGTGCTGGGCTCGGCAGGCACCGAGAACGTGCAGGGCGAGGTCCAGAAGAAGCTGGACGTGATCGCCAACGAGGTGCTGATCGAGGCCAACGAGTGGGGTGGCCACCTGGCCGCCATGGCCTCGGAGGAGATGGACGGCATCTACGTGGTCCCCAACCGCTTCCCCCAGGGCGAGTACCTGCTGCTGTTCGACCCGCTCGACGGCTCGTCCAACATCGACGTGAACGTGAGCATCGGCACCATCTTCTCCGTACTGAAGAAGCCGGGCGAGCAGACGGGCGTGAGCGAGCAGGACTTCCTGCAACCGGGCTCGCAGCAGGCGGCCGCCGGCTACTGCATCTACGGCCCGCAGACGACCCTGGTGCTTACGGTGGGCGACGGCGTGGCGATGTTCACGCTGGACCGCGAACAGGGCTCCTGGGTGCTCACGAACGAGAACGTGCAGATCCCCGCCGACACCAAGGAATTCGCGATCAACATGAGCAACATGCGCCACTGGGCCCCTCCGGTGCGCCGCTACATCGACGAATGCCTGGCCGGCAAGGAGGGCCCGCGCGGCAAGGACTTCAACATGCGCTGGGTGGCCTCGATGGTGGCAGACGTGCACCGCATCCTCACCCGCGGCGGCATCTTCATGTACCCCTGGGACAAGCGCGAACCCGACAAGCCGGGCAAGCTGCGCCTCATGTACGAGGCCAACCCGATGAGCTTCATCGTCGAGCAGGCGGGCGGCGCGGCCACCAACGGCCTGCAACGCATTCTCGACCTCCAGCCGACGAAGCTGCACGAGCGCGTCTCGGTGATCCTCGGCTCGAAGAACGAGGTCGAGCGCGTCACGAGCTACCACCTCGAGATGCAAGCCTGACGCTGGGCCCCGCCCAGGGTGGCTGCGCCCGCGCTTGCCACTCCCCGGGCAGGATTTGCTAGAATTACGGTTTCGCTGCCGGTGTAGCTCAGTTGGTAGAGCAGCGCATTCGTAATGCGAAGGTCACCAGTTCGAATCCGGTCACCGGCACCAGCGAACTCCGCTTGAAAAGAGTCCATGAAGAAGGGGCTGCAACTTCGGTTGCAGCCCTATTTTTCTGGCGGCTGGCCTCTTTGCCGCAAGCTCGCCTCTTTGCTGACGGCCTGCCGCTTCGGTAAGGACGGGCCGCTCCTGGAGGCCCGGGGGCGCCTTCTGCGCCGGCGGGCGTCCTAGGGGCGGCGCGGCAGCGCAAACCAGAAGGTGGCACCTTGCCCGGGCGCCGCTTCGGCGCCCACCGTGCCCCCGTGGCGCTCCACGATCCGCTTGACCGACGCCAGGCCGATGCCCACGCCTTCGAAACGCGAGCCGCTGTGCATGCGGAAGAAGGCGCTGAACAGCCGTTGCGCGCGCTGCATGTCGAAGCCCACGCCGTTGTCGCGCACGCGGTAGACGACCCGCTCGGGCTCCACCTCCCCTCGCACCTCGATGATGGGAGGAGACCGCGTCTGCGAGTACTTGAGCGCATTGGACAGCAGGTTGATCCATACCTGCCTGAGCAGCCGGGCGTCACCCCAGGCGGGCGGCAGGGGGGCGATGTCGATGCGCGGCACGTTCGGGTGCGAAGGCGGGCTCGACGATTCCGCACCCCCCTCGGGCGCGGCCGGCCGGTCGCCGCGAGGCGCTTGGCCCCCTTCCGGCCCGGGCGCTGCCGCCTCCGGGCGGCCACCGCCGGGCAGCACTTCCTCCAGGGCCGATGCGACCAGCGCGTGGGTGTCCACCGGGGCCATTTCGAGATCGCCGGACCCCAGCCGGGCGAAGTCGAGGAAGTCGCTGATCAGCTGACGCATCCGGCGCATGGACTCGCGCATCACGCGCACGTACTCATGCTCCTGCGGGCCCAGCTTGTCGCCCGCTGAGATCTCGAGCAGCTCGAGGAAGCCCTCGATGTGGGCCAGCGGCGTGCGCAGGTCGTGCGAGACGGCGCCGCAGAAGGCGTCCAGTTCGGCGTTCGCATCGGCCAATTGGCGGTTGCGCTCGGCCAGCAAGGCATTCAGACCGGCCAGCTCGGCCGCCGCACGCTCGCGTTCGGCGACCTCGGCACGCAGGCGTGCACGGACCCGCTCCAACTCGATGAAGGCTTCGACCTTGGCGCGCAGGATCACCGGCATCACGGGCTTGGTCAGGTAGTCGACCGCGCCGGCCGAATAGCCCTGGAACACGAGCTCCGGGGCGCTGTCCATGCCCGTCAGGAAGATGATGGGGGTGGCTTGCGAACGCTTGCGCGCCCGGATGAGCGAAGCCGTTTCGATGCCGTCCATGCCGGGCATGCGCACGTCGAGCAGGATCACGGCGAAGTCCTGCTCCAGCACATGGCGAAGTGCCTGCGCACCCGAAGAGGCCTGGACGATGCGCTGGCCCAGGGGCTCCAGCAACGCCCTGAGCGACATGAGGTTGGCGGGCTCGTCGTCCACGAGCAGGATGTTGACGGGGGCATCCGCGTGGGCGGACGAAGAAGCGATCGTCACCGCATCCTCCGGTACAGCATTTCGAGGGGGTGCAAGGCCACGTAGTCGTCCCGGCGCGAGAAGCCGAGCAGACTCTCCCCATTGCCCAAGGCCAGGACGCCGAGCGGCACCAGGCTCTCGTGCAAGAGTGCCAGCGCGCGCCGCCGCGCGGCCTCATCCAGATACATCAGCACGTTGCGACACGAGATGAAGTGGAACTGCTGAAACGATGCATCGCTGATGAGGTTATGGACCGAGAACACGACATTGCCAAGCCATTCGGCCGGCACCCTGGCACTTCCGACAGCCTCGTGGAAATGGTCGGCCAAAGGCCGGCGGCCGCCGGCTTGGAGGTGTCGCCGCTGCGCCTCGGCCAGTGAGGGTGCGTCCAGAACGCCGGCCGCAGCCTGGGCGAGCGCCTCGGCATCGAGGTCGGTGGCGTACAGCCGGGTCCGTTCGAGCAGACCCTCCTCGTGCAGCAGCACGAGATAGGAATAGAGCTCTTCGCCCGTCGCGCAGCCCGCCACCCACAGGCAGGGACGAGGATAGGTGCGCAGCCAGGGCACGACCTCCTCCCGCACCGCACGGTAGAACTCAGGGTCGCGGAACATGGCCGTGACCTGCAGCATCAGCTCGCGCCGCAGCCGCAACAGTACCGCAGGGTCGGCCCGGGCCCGGGCGAGGAGCTCCTCGAGCGTGCGCAGGCCCTCACGCTCCAGGCGGCGGCACACGCGGCGCCACAGGTACTCCCGGCGGTAGGCGCTGAAGTCCTCGCCATGCACGGCCCGCACCGCCTGCAGCAGTTCGTCGAGCAGCCGTTCGTTCGCCGCGGTGCGCACGCCCGCCTCACGCATCGCTCGCCCCACCGGCGGCGGAAGGATGCACCAGCCAGACGCGCAGCAGGGCGCGCACGCGGTCCATGTCGAGCGGCTTGGTGAGGTAATCGGAGGCGCCGGCTTGCAGGCACCGCTCGCGATCGCCCGGCATCGCTTTGGCCGTGATTGCGAGAATGGGCAGCGACCGCCAGCGCGGGTCTGCTCGCAGGCGGCGCATGGCCTCGAGCCCGTCCATGCCGGGCATCATGATGTCCATCAGCACCGCATCGACGGGGGCCGTTCGATCCAGCAAGTCCAGCGCCTCCTGGCCGCCTTCGGCGTGCACCACCTCGACGCCATAGGCTTCCAGCGCGGCCGTGATCGAGAAGATGTTGCGCATGTCGTCGTCCACGACGAGCACACGCCGGCCGGCGAGTACCGGGTCGTCCAGGTGGCCCCGCTCGATCATCGCGCGCGCGTGCTCCGGCATGCGCGCCTCGACGCGGTGGAGCAGCAGGGACGTCTCGGCCAGCAGACGCTCGGGAGAGCGGACGCCCTTGACGATGATCGCATCCGAGACGCGCTCGAGGCGATCGGCCTCGGCCTTGGACAGCTCTCGACCGGTGTAGACGACCACGGGCGGCGATTGGCCGCCGAAGCGGCGCCGCATCTGGGCCACGAGTTCGATGCCGTCCATGTCGGGCAGGCCCAGGTCCAGCACCACGCAGTCCCAGGCAGCCTCCTCCATCGCCCTCAGGGCCTCGGCCGCCGTGCCCACGGCGCGCACCTGCACCTCGGGATCGCTGAGCAGCTCGAGGATCGCCCGCTGCTGGGCCGGATCGTCTTCCACCACGAGGACCGCGCGGTGCGAACGTGCGAGCAGATCCAGCCGCGGATGCAGGCGCTCTCGCAGCCGGTCCCCCACGAGATCGGAAGGACCGAGCGTGTGCGCTGCCCCCAACCGCACGGCGCGCTCGCGCTCGTCGTCGGCGCAGGCGAGCAGGACCGGCACGTGGCGGGTCGCGCCACGCTGCTTGAGCAAGCCGAGCATGACCCAGCCCCTTCCCTGCTCCACCTCGGCCTCGAGCACGATGAGTGCCGGCCACAGCCGCTCGCACACCTCGACCACCTCATCGAGCCGCACGGGCACCGTCTCGAAACCTCGTTCTGCGGCCACCTCGCGCAAGCGGTCCACCACGCCCGGGTCGTGATGCACGGCCACCACCGTACGAGTCGTGGCGGGCAGGGGGCCGACGCCGGGCGCCGGCCGATCGGGGGCCGCTTCGTCCTGCACGGCGACATCGTCCGGGCGCAGCGGCAGCCAGAGCGTGAACGTGCTGCCCTGACCCGGGGCGCTGCGCACGCTCAGCTCGCCCCCGAGCAGGCGGGCCAGGCGGCGGCTGATGGCGAGGCCGAGGCCGGTGCCCCCGTACTTGCGCGCCGTCCCCCGATCGCCCTGCTGAAAAGACTCGAAGATCCGCTCGTGCAGCTCCGGCGCGATCCCGATGCCTGTGTCCCTCACGGCGAGCGCCACGCCGGCGACACCACCCGGGCCCTCGACCGCCCGGACCGTCATCTCCACCTCGCCACGCTCGGTGAACTTGACCGCGTTCGACAGCAGGTTCTTGACGATCTGCCACACGCGCTGTGCGTCGCTGACGATGCGCGGCGGAGCCTCCTGCTCGCGGCGCAGACGCAGCACCAGGCCCTTGCGTTCGGCCAGCGGCCGGAACTGCGTCTCGCTGGAGTGCAAGAGCGCGTCGAGCGTGACAGGCTCCCAGTCGACCCGGAGCGCGCCGGACTCGATCTTGGAGAGATCCAGGATGTCGTTGATGAGCTCGAGCAGGTCCTGCCCCGCGCCGTGGATCGTGCGCGCGTACTCCACCTGCTTGTCGGTCAGCGTGCCTTGCGGGTTCTCGGCCAGCAACTGCGACAGGATCAGCACACTGTTGAGCGGCGTGCGCAGCTCGTGCGACATGCTGGCGAGGAATTGCGACTTGTACTCCGAAGCCTGGGCAAGCTGCCTCGCCTGCTCCTGCAGCGCGCGGCCCGTCTCGCGCAACTCGGCGTTGGCCTGCTCGTACTCATCGTTGGCTCTGCGCAGTTGCTCCTGCTGCTCGCGCAAGAGCTGCTCGGAGGCGCGCAGCTGGTCGGCCTGCTGGTGCAGTTCGGCATTGGCGCGGGTCAGCTCCTCCTGCTTGTGCTGCAAGCTCTCCGAAAGACGCATCGCGCGCTCGAGGGCCGCCTCCAGCTCCGCCCGTGCACTCAAGGCGTTGAGCACGAGGCCGAAGCTCTGCGCGAACCTCTCGAGGAACTGCCGCTGCGCCGCCGTGGCCCGGGACGACAAGCCCAGCTCGAGCACCGCCTTCACCTCGCGCTCGAACAGCGCCGGCACCACCAACACCTGCGCCACAGGCGAGGAACCCGCTGCGGTGGTGATGCGCACGTGGCCATCGGGCACCGGGTGCACTTCCAGCAAGCGCCCGTCCTCGAGGCACTGCCCGACGAGGCCCTCCCCGGCGGCGATGCGCTCGGGCGCGCCCTGGCCCGCGAACGTCGCGCAGCGCCTCAGGTGAGGCCCGTGCGGGCCGTCCTGGCGCAAGTACAGCACGAGGTAGGGCAGCGAGAGGGTGCGCGCGAGCTGCGAAACCGTGCGCCCGCACAGCGTGGGAAGGTCTGGCGGCGCTTGGAAGAGTTCGGAAAACTCTGCGAGCCGGCAGTTGATCCAGTCCTGCTCCGACAAGCGCCGCTCACGGAGGGCGACCTCGGCCTTCATGCGGTTGAACGATCGGGCCACTTGCCCGATCTCGCCTTCGCCCTCGGGCAGATCGTCGCTCTCGTAGTCGCCCTCGGCGACGCGCAGCGCGCCGGCCTGCAGGCGCGCCAGCGGCCGGTTGATGCTGCGGGCCACGCCCATCAGCATCAACAGGGTGACGAGGAAGGTGAGTGCGGCCGTCCCGGTGACCGCGCGGCGCGTCAAGCGCGAAGTGCGATCTGCCTGCTCGCTGCGCTCGCGCAACAGCGCGCGCTCGGTCTGGACGAAGGCGTCCAGCACCCGGCGCACGTCCTCGCCCAGTTGCTGGCTCTGAGCTTGCAGCGACGCGGGCGCCCTGCCGTTGCCGGTGCGCACGGCCTGGTCCACCAACTCATCCATCGCGCGCACCCGCTGCGGCAGCGCGGCGTCCAACTGCTCGAGGCGCCCGATCTGCAAGGGATGGTCGCGCACCAACATCCGCAGCTCGGCGAGATCGGCCCTCCATGACTGCCGCAGACGCCGATACTCGTCGAGGAACGGGCGCTGCCCCGTCAGGCGGTACGCGCGCGCATTGCTTTCCGCCTCGGCGATCGTCTTGCCGAGCAGGGTCGCGCGTTGCAACACCTCGTGGGTGTGAGCGACCCATCGCTCGTCGGTTTCCACCGCCTCGATGCGCGCGAGCGCAATGCCGCCCACCATTGCGAGGCCGAGCAGGCTCGGTGCCAGCCCGAGTGCCAGGCGGGCACGAATCGACATCCTCATGACGTGGCCGGTTCCCTTGTCGTGATCGGGTGAGACCACGCACCGAAAGCAATCGGTGTTCCGCGGGAGTGCCCCCGGATCTCGGGGCCTGCCCCGTGCGCGTGTGCGAGCCTGGGCCGCTGCGCGACCGAGCAGCGCCCCGACAGAGATGTCAGGGTTCGGCGGGCTCCGGCAGGCGCGAGGCGAGCACCTTGTCCACACGCTTGCCGTCGAGGTCCACCACCTCGAAGCGCCAGCCCTCCCACTCGACCGCATCTGCGGTGCGAGGCAGCCGGCCGAGCAGCAGCATCACCATACCGGCGAGCGTGTTGTAACGCCCGCGATCCTCCTCGGGCAGCTCGCGCAGCTCCAGGCGGTCCTTCAGCTCGTGCACTGGCGTGAGGCCGTCGATGAGCCAGGTGCCATCGTCGCGGCGCACGAGCCATGCGTCCTCGGAGCTGGGGGCGACGAATTCGCCGGTGATCGCCTCCAGCACGTCTTGCAGCGTGATGAGCCCTTGGATCTCGCCGTACTCGTCCACGACGAGGACCATCTGCATGTCGGAGGCACGGAAGCTCTCCAGCAGCTCCATGCCCGTGAGCGTCTCGGGTACGAACACCGGCGACTGCAGCTGCGCAGTCAGATCGAGCTGCCGCCCTTCGGCAAGCTGCTGCAAAAGTTGCCGGGCGGCGACGATGCCCACCACATCGTCGAGCCCACCGCGGCAGACGGGATAGCGCGAGTGCTCCGTCTCGGCGATGATCTTGAGCGCAAGCTCTGCCGGCGCCGTGGCATCGAGCCAGACGATATCGCCACGAGGAATCATCATCGAGCTCACCGGGCGTTCGTCCAGCCGAAACACGTTGCGCACCATCTGGTGCTCCTGGGCTTCGATCACGCCCGCATCGAGCCCCTCCTCCAGGCTGGCGGCGATCTCCTCCTCCGTCACCGCGCGACGCGGGGAGTCCTTCATGCCGAGCAAGCTCAGGACCGCCTGGGTGCACCACGACAGCACACGCACGAACGGCCGCGCGGCGAAGGAGAGCCACTCCATCGGCCGGGCCACGAGCCGTGCCACGGCCTCCGGGTACATCTGGCCCAGTCGCTTGGGGACCAGCTCGCCGAAGACGATCGTCAGGAAGGTGATGATCACGACCACGAGCGCGGTGGAGGCGCCGCCGGCAATCCGCTCGGACACATGGAGGTCGTCGGTCAGCCACGCGGCCAGGGGCGCGGAGAAGGCGCCCTCGCCCACGATGCCGTTGAGCACGCCGATCGAGGTGATGCCGATCTGCACCACCGAGAGGAACTTCGTGGGATTCTCGTGAAGGTCCAGGGCCACGCGCGCGGCGTCGTCGCCGCTTTCGACCATGACCTGCAATCGCACCTTCCGGGCTGCCGTGAGCGCCATCTCCGACATGGCGAAGACGCCGTTGAGCAGTATCAGGAAAACCAGTAACGCGACGTCCATGCAGCCCCGGGGCCCACCCGGATCGAGAAAAATAGCCACCAAGCGTAGCAGAATCGCGCCATGATCTACCTCGTCGGAGACCTACAGGGCTGTTGCGACCCGCTCGAGCGCCTGCTGGCAAGCGTCGGCTTCAGTCCGTCCCGGGATCGGCTGTACGTGCTCGGGGACCTGGTCAACCGGGGCCCGTGTTCGCTGGAGGTGCTGCGCCTGCTGCGCCATTTGGGTGACGCTGCCACCTGCTTGCTGGGCAACCACGACCTGCACCTGCTGGCCGTGGCCGCCGGCTTGCGCGCGCCGCACCGCAGCGACACGCTGCACGAGGTGCTGAACGCCCCCGACCGCGACGCGCTCCTGGAGTGGGTGCGCTACCGGCGCCTGGCCGTGCAGGAGCACGGCTGGCTGATGGCGCATGCCGGGGTGGCTCCCAGCTGGGATGCCGCGCTCACCTTGCAGCTGGCAGCCGAGGTGGAGGAGTGCCTGCGCGATCATCGGCACCATCGCGAGTTCCTGCGCGAGATGTACGGCAATCAGCCGGCACGCTGGAGCGACGAGCTTCAAGGTCACGACCGCCTGCGCAACGTCGTCAACACGCTCACGCGCATTCGCTTCTGCACGCCCGACGGCCACCTGGAGTTCGCGGCGAAGGAGTCCGCCGAGAAGGCGCCGGAGGGCTACATGCCGTGGTTCGACGTGCCTGACCGCAAGACCGCCGGCACCCCCGTGGCCTTCGGCCATTGGTCCACCCTCGGGCTCGTGCAGCGCCCCGACCTCCTCGCGCTCGACACGGGCTGCGTCTGGGGCGGCCGTCTCACCGCCTGTCGCATCGACGGCGGACGGCGCGAGATCATCCAGATCGAGTGCGAACAGGCACAGCCGCCGGGGTGAGCGCGGCGATAGAATCCCACGGGCCTGGAGGTGTGGCCGAGTGGTTGAAGGCACCGGTCTTGAAAACCGGCGAAGGGGCGACCCTTCCGTGAGTTCGAATCTCACCGCCTCCGCCAGGCGTGCGTCTCCGGCACGCGGGTTGCAGGGCCTGTGGCGTCATCCCTGTTCGATGGAGGAGAGACCGATGCCAGATGCACGTCGAGCTGCCGGCCCCGGCAAGCCCTTGAGGGAACGCATCGCCACCGTGAACGAGCGCGAGGAGATCGAGGAAACGCTGGCGGACGCCGACGAGGTCGAGCGCAGCGTACGCGCAGCCTCGCGCGCAAGACCTTCCCCCCGTGTCAGCAACGAGGACTTGCCGGCCGCGAGCGGCGGCGCGTCCGAGGGTGACGAGCGGTCTTCGCCCTCACGCTGACGCGACGGCCAGCGGCTGCAACCACCGCTCGGCGAACTCGTCACCGGGGATCGCCTTGCCGTAGTGCCAGCCCTGCGCCTGCAAGCAGCCCATGGCGCGCAGCGCTTCGGCCTGTTCGGGCAACTCCACGCCTTCGGCCAGCGTGTCCAGCTCCAGGCTGCGCGCCATCGCCACGATGGCAGCCACGATCGCGCGGTCGTTGCGGTCGGTGAGCATGTCGCGCACGAAGGACATGTCGATCTTGAGCTTGTCCACCGCGAAACGCTTGAGATAGGCGAGCGACGAGTAGCCGGTGCCGAAGTCGTCGATCGCGACGGCGAAGCCTTGTGCCTTCAAGCCGTCGAGCACGTGGGCCGTGTGCTCCGGGTCCTGGATCAGCGAGCTCTCGGTCACCTCCAGCTCGACTTGGTCCGGTTGCACGCCGGCGTGGCGCAGCAACTCGACCGTGCGTTCGGTGAACTCGACCTTGTCGAGCTGCAAGGCCGAGATGTTGATGGCCAGCCGCCCCGGCAGACACGCCCCCTCGGCCGCCCAGTGCGCGAGCCACCGGGCAGCTTCGGCAATCACCCACTCGCCGAGCGAGACGATGAGACCGCCCCGCTCGGCCACGGGGATGAACTCGGCGGGAGGCACGGGACCCAGCTCTGGGTGAGTCCAGCGCAGCAGCGCCTCGGCGCCGCAAAGGCGCCCGTCTCGCAGATCGACGAGGGGCTGGAAGTGCAACGCGAGCTGGCCGGGCTCGCGCAGGGCACGCTTGAGCTCACGCATGAGCGCGGCGGAGCGTTCGGTCTGGCGCCCCATTTCCGCGCTGTAGAACCGAAAGCCCCCGCCGCTTTGCTTGGCGCGGTACATCGCGATGTCGGCCGCCTTGAAGAGCTCGTCGAGGGCCTTGCCGTCCTGTGGGCAGCCGGCGATGCCGATGCTCGCATCCACGCTCAACTCCTGGCCGGCCACGCGGATCGGCTCGCGCAGCACGCGCAGCAGGCGCTCGGCCACCTGCGCGCCGCACTGCGAGGCATCGCCTTCGACGAGCACGAGGAACTCGTCGCCGCCGTAGCGAGCCAGCGTCTCGCTGTGTCGCAGCACGCTTTCGAGCCGCTGCGCGAGCTGCGCCAGCAGCGCGTCGCCGGCCTCGTGACCCAGGCTGTCGTTGACCTCTTTGAACCGGTCGAGGTCGATCATCATCAGCGTGCGGCCCTGGCCGTCGCGCTCATGGGCCGCGAGCGCCTGCTTGAGCCGGTCGAAGAAGAGCGCGCGGTTCGGCAGCCCGGTGAGGCTGTCGTAGAACGCGAGCCGCTCGATGCGCGCCGCCTGCGACTTGTGCTCGGACAGGTCGGTCAGCGCCAGCACATACCGCCGCACTTTGGACTCGGCGTCCACCACGGGGCTCAAGCTTGCCCACATCGGCAGGGAGCGGGCGTCCCGCGTCGCCAGCGAGAGTTCACCTTCATGCGGTCGCCCTTGCTCGGCCTTGCGGGCCAGCTCGTGCAGGCCGTGCTCGCCCGAGGGCACGACGAGCACGTCGAGCGTGCGCCCGATCAGTTGCTGCGCGTCATGCCCCGTGAGCCGGTGCAAGGCGGGGTTGACGGCCAATACCCGCAGCTGGCGATCGAGCACCAGCAGGGCCTGACCGCTGTGCTCGAAGACCACACCGGCCAGGCGCAGGGCATCGCGCTGTCGCGCACGCTCCAGCGCCAGCGCGCACAGATGAGTGACGTGCGATACGGCCCGCTCCTCTTCCGGCGTCGGCCGATGAGCGTCGGCGCGGTGCAAGGCGATGACGGCGAGCACCTGCCCTTCGTCGGTGAGCACCGGTTCGACCCAGACGGAGCCGATGCCGGCGGCGAGCGCCCGGTCGCGCCACACCGCGGACTCCCCCCAGTCGCGCACACTGTCGACGACCACGCGGGCACGCTGCTGCGCGGCCCATGCCACCGGCCCTCCATCGACGTCCGACGCGAGCCGGCCATCCAGCGACGCCGCATACTCGGCCGGCAGGGTCGGCGCGGCCACCAGCTCGAGCCGCTCGCCGTCCTCCGACAGCGCGACGACCGCGCAGCGCGCGGCCACGCACTGGCTTTCGATGAATCGGGCGAGGCCGTCGAGCAGTTCGTCCGGCGCCGCGCCCTGCACGACCCGCTCCAGCACCCAGCCGTAGTGCTGCTGCCACTCCATCGCGAGCCGACGTTCGGTCACGTCGATCATCAGGCCGCGCAGGCGCATCGGTCCGCCGTCGTCCTGTACCACACGCACGATGTCGCGCAACCACACGACCCGTCCGTCGGCCGCCACCATCCTGTACTCGAGGTCGTGGTCCTGGCCCGCCTCGGTCGCCACTCGGCAGATACGCTCGGTCTGTTCTCGGTCGTCCGGGTGCAGGTGCGCCACCCAGAAGTCGGGCTGGTGCAGCCACTGGCTCACCGGGTAGCCCAAGATGCGCTCGGCCTGGGGGCTCACGTAACTGAAGCGCAACGACGTGGCGTCAGCCTCCCACACGATCCCCTCGATGCCCTCGACCAGGTCGCTCAGGTGCTGCTCGCTGCGCCGCAGGGCATCCTCGGCCCGCTTGCGCTCGGTGATGTCGTGCACGGTGCACTGGTAGTACAGCGCGCGGCCATGCTCGTCACGGGTCACGACGGAGAGGTCTTCCACCCACACGGGCTCGGCCCGCGCGTTGAGCATGCGGTAGACCTCGGTGAACTCGTCCGCCCCGGCCTCGACTTGGCGAGCAATCTTCTCGGACAACACCATCAGGTCTGCGGGATGGACCAGGTCGGTGAAACGCCGACCGACGAGCGCGGCGGGCTCGTGGCCGAGGCGGCGCACGTTGTCGGACACGTAGTCGATCGTCATGCCATCGTCGGCCCGGCAGCGGAACAGCAGGACGGGGCTGGAGACGAGCGCCTGCTGCGCCAGACGCAGCTGCACCAGCGCCTGTTCGCGCTCGGCTTCGCTGGCCTGGTGGTCGAGCGCGAAGGCGATGTCCCAGCTCATCGCCTGGAGCGTGCTCAAGGTGCTCTCGCTGAACCAGCCCGGCTCGGACGAGTACAAACCCAGCGCGCCGATGCTCTTGCCGCGCACACGCACGGGCAGAGCCGCCATGCAGGCGATGCCCGCCTTGCGCGCGTGCTCCCACCGCTTCGCGGTGCGAGGGTCGCGGGCGAAGTCCCCCACCGCCACGACCTCGCCCGTCTCGATCGCCTGTCGCATCGGGCCGGGCATGTTGCGGAAATCGCCCTGCAGCACGCGTTCGAGGTAGCCCGCATCCTCGCCGCAGCGCGCCGCGACCGAGAGAAACTCACCCGGCCCCCGGTCGAGCCCCACCCAAGCGAAGCGCAACCCGCCCTGGTGCACCGCAGCCTGACACACGGCCTCGAACAGCTCGCGCGCGGTGCGGCTGCGCAGCAGCGCCAGGTTGGTCTGGGACAGCAGCGCATACAGCCGCATCAGCCGCTCCAGGCCGACCTGCGCCAGGCGCGCCTCGGTGATGTCGTAGGCCGTGCCGAGCACGGCGGGCTGCCCCTGCCAGTCGATACGGCAGGCGGACAGATCCACCCAGCGGACCTCGCCGTTGCGATGGAGGATGCGCAGTTCGTACCGGTGGGGGACATCCAGCCCGTGGGAGCGCGCGAGGCCGCGTTCGCGCAGCAGCTCCCGGTCCTCCGGGTGAGCCAGCTCCCAGAACTGCATGTGGCGCAGTTCGGACTGGCTGTAGCCGGTGAGCTCGCAGGCCGCGCGGTTGACGAACACGAACTCGCCGCCCCGGTGCACCAAGATGGCGGTGGCCGTGGCGTTGGCGAGTTGGCCGACCCAGGCAAGGTCGGCATTGGGAGAACGGTCGGCAGGCGGCATCGCGAGGTTCGAGGCGGGCGGTAAGGTCCCGCCGCCACCCGGCAGGACTCGCCGGATTATCGGCACCCGCTCCCTCGACTTGAAGTCGCGCCGGTCCACAACCCACGTCGGACCGTGCAATCTGAACTCCCGGCGGGCCGGGCTCGTTACGGGTGGGCAGCGCTCCGCGGCCCGCCGGGGCCGGCTCAGCTTCCTCCTTGGCCGGGGCGCTTGCCGGGGTTCTTGCGCCGCGTGTGGGGGCCTCGCGCGGGCTCAGACCGGCCCTCCGGGGCGGCGGCACGGGGCATCGGCATCGGCAACATGAGCACTCCTTCACGAACGCGGGCGTCCTGCAAGCCGCCCTGCCCCACTGCCGGCAAGCATCGTGCCGCTGCAACCCGACGGAGCCCGGGCGATCCGCGCAGCCGCGGCCGGCCGACTCATGCGAGGCAGGTGCGGTTC